>CAIMBE010000210.1 GCA_903839085.1 uncultured beta proteobacterium
CCGAGGTCATCATGGATCTGCTGGTGCGCGCCGGCTACGCGCCGCGCCTGCCGCAGGGTTTTGACAAGCTGTGCTGCGGCCAGATGCTCGCCAGCAAGGGCATGGCCGAAGAAGCCGACGCCATGGCCGATGCCGTCAGCCGCGCCCTGCTGCAAGCCGCCGATGACGGCCATGGCGGCTATTACCCAGTCATCATGGACGCCAGCACCTGCTCGGTGCGCATGCAGAACAAGCTGGCCGGCCGCCTGCAACTGTTCGACTTCCACGAATTCGCGCACGACGCCCTGCTGCCGCGCCTGCGACTGACCCGCAAAGCTGGCCCGATTGCGCTGCACATCAACTGCAGCGTGCGCCGCACCGCCTCCGACGCCAAGCTGCGCAAAGTGCTCGAGGCCTGCGCCCAGACCATCGTCGAGCCCTTGGGGGTCACCTGCTGCGGCTTTGGCGGCGACCGCGGCTTTGTCGTGCCCGAGCTCAACGCCCACGCGCTGCGCAAGGTGCACGAGGCGCTGCCCGCCAACTGCTGCGAGGGCGTCTCCACCAATCGCACCTGCGAGATCGGCCTGACCGCCGAGACCGGGCGCGCCTATCGCTCGATCGCCTATCTACTCGAGGACTGCAGCAGGGAGGACGTGCCGATGACATGCTGATCTATCACGGCTTGATGGGCGACCGCAGTGCGCCCCTGAATTCACTTTTCATTTATCCATTTATCAAAGGAGATTCTTATGGTTTGGCAACAGGTTTATGACCCCTTCCATAGCATGGCGCTATCCACGCTGGCGGCCGCGATACCGGTCGCGGTGATGCTGATAGGGCTTGGCTTTCTGCATCTGAAGGCCCACATCGCGGCCGCCGCCGGCCTGGTCGCCGCGCTGGCCATCGCCATCATCGGCTACGGCATGCCGGCCGACATGGCGGCCAAGGCCGCCATCCTGGGCGGGCTGACCGGCCTCATGCCGATCGGCTGGATCGTGCTCAACATCATCTTTCTGCACCAGCTCACCGAGCAGAGCGGCTCCTTCAAGGTGCTGCAGGACTCGATTGCCGGGATCACCGAAGACCGGCGCCTGCAACTGCTGCTGATCGCCTTTGCCTTCGGCGCCTTCTTCGAGGGCGCGGCCGGCTTTGGCACACCGGTTGCCGTGACGGCGGCGATCCTGATTGGCCTGGGCTTCTCGCCGCTCGCCGCCTCTGGCCTGTCGTTGATCGCCAACACCGCGCCGGTCGCTTATGGCGCGCTGGGCACGCCGGTCATCACGCTGGCCAAGGTGCACGGCTACGACCTGATGGCCGTCTCGGCCATGATCGGCCGTCAGCTGCCCTTCTTCTCACTGCTGGTGCCGTTCTGGCTGATCTGGGCCTTTGCCGGACGCAAGGGCATGATGCAGATCTGGCCCGCCATCCTGGTCACCGGCGTGAGCTTCGCGATTCCCCAGTTCCTGGTTTCCAACTACATGGGCCCGGAACTGGTCGACGTCATCGCCGCCCTGGTTTCGATGACCTGCCTGGTGCTGTTCCTGCGCGTCTGGCAGCCCAAGGAAGTGTGGCGCTCTGTGTCACTCAAGGGTCATGAAGCCGACGGTGGCGAGGCCCATGCCGCACTGCCTATCACCCAACATCCCCGTGCTGACGTGATCCGCGCCTGGGTGCCCTGGATCATCCTGACGGTGTTCGTGTTCATCTGGGGTCTGCCGGTCGTCAAGACCTTCTTCAACGGCATCTTCGCGCCCGCCTTCCCGATCGAGGGCTTGCACCAGATGGTTGAAAAAGTGGCCCCGGTCGTCTCCAAGCCTACCAAAGAGGGTGCCGTCTACGTCTTTGGCCTCCTGTCTGCCACCGGCACCGGCATTTTGCTGGCGGCCATCGTCGGCGGCCTGACGCTCAAGTTCAGCATCGGCGGCCTCATTGCGTCCTACGGCCGCACGCTCTGGCTGGTGCGCTATTCACTTGCCACCATCGCGCTGATGCTGGGCCTGGGCACGCTGACCCGCTACTCCGGCCTGGACACCACGCTCGGTCTGGCCTTTGCCACCACCGGCGTGCTCTACCCCTTCTTCGGCACCCTGATGGGCTGGCTTGGCGTTGCGCTGACCGGCTCCGACACCGCCTCCAACGTGCTGTTCGGCGGCATGCAGAAAGTGGCGGCCGAGCAGCTGGGTCTGAGTCCCAACCTGATGGGCGCAGCCAACAGCTCGGGCGGCGTCATGGGCAAGATGATCGACGCCCAGTCGATCGTCGTGGCTTCCACCGCCACGCGCTGGTTCAACCACGAAGGCGACATCCTGCGCTACGTGTTCTTCCACTCGATCGCACTGGCCAGCCTGGTTGGCGTCTTCGTCACGCTGCAGGCCTACGTCTGGCCGTTCACCGCGATGGTTGTCAAATAGGCTGAACCCGCAACCACCCCCGGCAGTGCCGGGGCGTCATGACCAGTGGCAGAATCAACGACATGAAAATGCACGTTTTCTGCCACTTCTTCGTCAGGCCCGGGCCAAAGCAGCGCCGCACGCCATGACCCCCGCAACCCTTCTCGAACACTACGACAGCGGCCTGCAGTGGCCCGCTGCGCCGAGCGACGACCCGGCCTTCGACGTCGCCGCCGGCTACCGCCAGGCGCTTGCCGTCAGAGACCTTCGGGTTGCGCGTGGTGAAGTGCCGCGCGGCTACAAGATCGGCTTCACCAACCGCAACATCTGGCCGCGCTACCAGGTCTATGCGCCGATCTGGGGCACGGTGTGGAACACCACCGTGACCGATTGCGAAGAGCAGGGCAGCGTCTCGCTCGCCGGCTGCTGCCAGCCCCGCATCGAGCCCGAAGCCGTGTTCGGTATGCTGTCCCGCCCGCCGCGCGACGCCTCGCTGCAGCAGCTGTTCGACGCGATCGACTGGGTCGCGAGCGGCTTCGAGATCGTGCAGTCGCACCTGCCCGACTGGAAGTTCAAGGCCGCCGATACCGTCGCCGACGCCGGCCTGCATGCCAGGCTGCTGGTGGGCCGCAAACGGCCCGTGCGCTCCATTGCCGCAAGCGCCAGAGAGTTCGATGCGCTGCTCGCGGCGACCCAGGTCACGCTGCGCCACGGCGAGCAGATCATCGACCAGGGCCGCGGCGCCAACGTGCTCGACAGCCCGCTGCGCGCACTGCACCACTTTCTGCAGGAACTGCGCCAGTGCCCCGGCGCACCCGACCTGGCCGCCGGCGACATTGTCACCACCGGTACCTGGACCGACGCCTGGCCGGTGCAAGCGGGCGAGCGCTGGAGCGCCGCGTTCAGTTCACCGCTGGATCCGCTGGCCATCGAATTCCGGTAAGCGCGCCAAGCGGGCGCTGCCTGCGCCGTCAAAGCATGCGGTCGCGCCGCGCCAGCGCGGGGAACAGCTTGACCCA
>CAIMBE010000211.1 GCA_903839085.1 uncultured beta proteobacterium
CGCCTTCCAGGACATGTCAGCCGACGAGGCTTCGACAGCACCGGCGATGATCGCCTTCATCTTGGCTGGCAGTGCCTCGTACTTGGGCTTGTTGAACATGATCTCGAAGGTCTCGGCGCTCTGATGGTAGCTTTGCAGCATGCAGACCTTGGAGACATCCGGAAAGCCCAGCACCCGGTCCGATGTGGCGTTATTGAACTCGGCGCCATCAAGCAAACCGCGGTCCATGGCGGGAACAATTTCACCGCCCGGCAAGGCATTGACGGCGGCGCCCATGGCCGTGAACAGATCGATAGCCAATCCGTTGGTACGGAACTTCAGCCCCTTGAAATCCGCCGACTTGGTAATGGGCTTCTTGAACCAGCCCAGCGGCTGGGTCGCCATGGGACCATACAGGAAGGAAGTAACGTTCATGCCAATGGAGGCGTAGAGCTTGGCCAGCAATTCCTGCCCACCGCCGTATTTGTGCCAGGAAAGCAGCATGTTGGCGTCCATGCCGAAGGCCGGGCCGGAGTTCCACAGCGCCAGCGCATTCTGCTTGCCATAGTGGTAGCCCAGCACACCGTGTCCGCCATCCAGCGTGCCCTTGGTCACGGCTTCGAGCAAGCCGAACGCGGGCACCACGGCGCCCGCTGGCAGCACCTCGATCTTCAGATCACCGCCCGTCATGTCGTTGACCTTCTTGGCAAAATCGAGCGCGTACTCGTGAAAGATGTCCTTGGATGGCCAGGTGCTCTGCCAGCGCATCGAAATCGGGCCGGTCTGGGCCTTGGAAATCATGGGTGCAGCCATGGCGCCAGCAGCGACAGCGACGCCCTTTAGCAAATTGCGGCGACGGTTGGTTTTAAGTTCAGTCATGTAAGACTCCAGTTGATGGTGGGTAAGATATCCTCCCTTCGCGAATTTTTTTCTATTTTGTCAGTTATTGATATTTCGGTTAGAGGGTTTTCACTAGCTACCCGTCCCGGACTCGATTCCCCCTACACTGCGCGGTCAATTCAAGGAGACCACAATGGACAGAAGAAATTTTTTCCAGGGCACGGCGATGCTCAGCACCGGCGCCCTGCTCGGCTGCGCGACACCCGGCGTGGCACAGCAGCAGGTCAGGACGCCGTTCGCGGTGCCGGCAACCCATATCCCGATCATCGGCTCCGACGAGATGTTCCCGGTGCGCCGCATTTATTGCATCGGGCGCAACTACGCGGCGCACGCGCGCGAGATGGGATCGGATCCGACGCGCGAGCCGCCCTTCTTCTTCCAGAAACCGACCGACGCCATCCAGTACGTGGCCGCCGGCAGCGTGGCCGATCATCCCTACCCGACGCTCACAAAGAACTACCACTACGAGGCCGAACTGGTCGCGGCAATCGGCAAGGGCGGACGCAATATTGCGCTCGATCAGGCGCTGGCACATGTCTACGGCTACACGCTGGGACTGGACATGACGCGACGGGACTTGCAACGCTTCATGGGCGACCAGAAAAAGCCCTGGGAGATCGGCAAGAGCTTTGACAGGTCGGCACCCATCGGCGCCATTCACAAGGTGGCCCAGACCGGTCACTTTACCCAGGGCGCGATCTGGCTCAAGGTCAATGGACAGACCAAACAGAGCGCCAACCTGAACCAGATGATGTGGTCGGTGGCGGAACAGATCGCCAACCTGTCGCAGGCCTTCGAGCTGTTCCCGGGAGACATCATCTACTCCGGCACCCCGGAAAACGTGGGCCCCGTGGTGGTCGGCGATGTCATCGAAATGCACATCGACGGCCTGCCCGGCCTCAGCGTGAGAATCGTCTAGCGATGACCCGTTCGAGTCGATAATCGGCGCATGAAATTTCTGGCCATCGACGTCGGCAACACCCGTTTGAAGTGGGCTCTGTTCGAGAACCCCCGCGTCGACGCCCCGATGCTGGCGCAGGGCGCCGAATTTCTTGAGAACATCGACAAGCTGGCCGAAGGTGCCTGGGCCACGCTGCCCGCGCCCGAGCGAATGATGGGTTGCGCGGTCGCCGGCGATGCGGTGCGGCGCAGGGTCGAAGAGCAGATGGAAATCTGGGACGTGTCGGCGCAGTGGGTGGTGCCCAGCGCGGCCGAGGCCGGCATCACGAACGGCTACGACCATCCGGCCCGGCTCGGCGCCGACCGTTGGGTCGCCATGATAGGCGCCTGGCGCCGCACGCTGGCGAAGGGGCCGGCGCGACCGCTGGTGGTCGTCATGGTCGGTACTGCGGTCACTGTCGACGCCATCGACGCCAGCGGCAGGTTCCTCGGCGGCCTGATCCTGCCGGGTCACGGCATCATGCTGCGCGCGCTCGAATCGGGCACCGCCGGGCTGCGCGTCCCCACGGGCGATGTGCGCGAGTTTCCAACCAACACCAGCGACGCTCTGACCAGCGGCGGCACCTACGCCATTGCCGGCGCCATCGAGCGCATGGTGCAGCACGTGCGCCGCCATTGCGCAGCGGAACCCAAGTGCGTCATGGCCGGCGGTGCCGGCTGGAAAATGGCACCCAGCATGGCGGTGCAATTCGAACTGGTGGACAACCTGATCTTCGACGGCCTGCTCGAGATGGCGGCGCGCCGCTTTGCGGGCTGATCACGAACCTCAACGCCGCGACGGAGCGATCAACGCTTCTTCTTCTTCAAAGCCTTGGCCCCGAAGGCCTGCTGCAGCCGAGCGCACAAGTGCGTCAGCACCTCGATGCGCGAGAACAATTTGTCGTTCGATGCGACAACCTGCCAGGGCGCCACATCGGTGGACGTGCGGGTGATCATGTCTCCGATGGCGCGTTCGTACTCGGGCCACTTCTCGCGGTTGCGCCAGTCATCGTCGGTAATCTTGAAGTTCTTGAACGGTATCGCCTTGCGTTCGTTGAAGCGGCGCAACTGCTCGTCGGGCGTGATCGCCATCATGAACTTGACCACCACGGCGCCCGACTCCGCCAGTTGCTCCTCAAAGGCATTGATTTCATCATAGGCGCGCATCCAGTCGCTCTCCGCGCAGAAACCTTCCACCCTTTCCACCAGCACGCGGCCGTACCACGAGCGGTCGAACAGGACTGCATGCCCGTGACGCGGCAGATGGCGCCAAAAACGCCACAGGTAAGGCTGGGCGCGTTCCTCCTCGGTCGGAGCGGCCACCGGCACCACATGGTACTGACGCGCATCCATGGCCTGCGTGACACGTCGAATCGTGCTGCCCTTGCCCGCCGCATCCATTCCCTCGAACACCAGTACGATGGAGCGCTCGCGCATGCGCGGGTCGCGCATCAGCAGGTTCAAGCGACCCTGCAGTTCCTCCAGGCGACGCTGGTAGGCTTTGAGCCCCAATGAACGCTGGTAGTCGAATGCGCCAAGCAGGGTGCGGCGGTCGATGGCAGGCGGGGGCACCGGGGCAGGGGCAGAGACAGGCACGCCCGAGTTCTGGCCGGCCAGCCGCTGGGTCATCGCGTCAAGCAGGTGCTGACCGGCAGTAAGCGCGCGATAGGCCGGGTCGCTACCCTCGATCACCAGCCATGGTGCCTCGCCCGTGCTGGTCTTGCGCAAGGCTTGCTCGGTCACCGTGATAAAGCCGTCATACTGCTTGTGCCGTTCCCAGTCCTGCGGGGTGACGCGCCAGGCGTTCTTGGGGTCGGCTTCCAGGATCTTGAAGCGCTTGCGCGCCGCCGCTTTGGACAGGTGAAACCAGAACTTGATCAGCAGCGCTCCCTCGGCCACCAGCATCCGCTCGTGCTGTCGGATGCGCTCCAGCCGCTGAACGAAACGTGCCGTCTTTTCGTGCCCCATGACGCGGGCCAGGATCGGGTCGGTGTACCATGAACCAAACAGAATGCCGAGGTGCCCCTTGGCCGGTAGCACCTGCCAGAATCGCCACATTTCCGGCAAACCGTGTTCCTCGCCAGAGATGGCACCGAACGCCTCGGTGCGGATGTGACGCGGGTCCATCCACTCGTTGAACAGATTGACGGTCTCGCCCTTGCCCGCGCCATCGACCCCGTTGACCACGATGATCACTGGAAATTTTGCGTGCGCAAGCAATTCGTACTGGACGCGCAGCAACTCCTCACGCAGCACCGCTTCGCGTTCCTTGAATTCCTTCTTGCCAACCTTGTGGCCGATTTCGGCGGATTCGAACATGGTGCTGACCTCAACTATTCAGCCCGTCCGCTGCCTGCAGGAAGGCTTGTCGGGCCTGACTCACGATCTGCTCTTTCCAACTGTCGCTGTCAGTATAGAAGGCGTCCATCATCTGCTGCTTGATCTGGCTCGCCAAAGCCGGCGCCGCCTCAGGATGATTGTTGAGCCAGTGCTCGGCGCGCAGTGCCTGCGTGACCTCGGCAAAAGGCAGGGTGCCATATTCCATGGCCAGCCCGGTGTACTCGGCCTGCGGGCACTCCTGGTAGACCGATATCCACATCAGGCCGGTCAGGAAGGCCGACGTCGACGAGCCATCGTAGATCGAGGTCACCGGTGTCGCGCCATCGCCGCCCCACCACTGGCGCGCGCGCTCCAGCGCCACCTGATCGTTTCTGCAGGCAAAAATACGCTCGCCCAGCCCACTGGGCCCGAGGCCGGTATGCAGGTCAATCCATGCGATCTTGCCGGCTGTGCGCCCGTGGTCTCGCAGCACCTGGCGAATCGTCAGATTGCTCCAGGTCGGCTCGGTTCCGCCAAAAAAAAGACCGTCGGGAAACTCATGCTGACCGCCTGAAACCGCGGCCTGAAAAGCGCCCGCCCCCTTGGCCTCGACATAGCGCGCAATGGCCGCCGCGTTGTCGGCGTCCGGCGGCCAGCGCTGGGGCAGCAGCAAAGGGTGCAAGGTCCGGTAAGCCTCGTTGACTGGCAGACTCTGGCTGAAGTCATGAAAGTTGCGGTTCAAATCGACGTTTTCGTGGGTCGTGCGTCGGACATGGGAAAAGCCGAACGGGTTGAGCGCGTGCACGTACAGGACGGCGACGCCCTGCTCGCGCGCCTTCTGACGCCAGGCTTCGTCGTGCAGCGCAAACACCTGCACGCCGCTGCCGCAATAGCCTTCGGCCCCATGGCAGGCGCTGCTGATGATCAGCAGGCGCTCGGCGCTCGGCGAGCCATCGAGCACCACGTCCATCGCCAGCGCCTCGCCATCACGCCCGGGTCGCGGGTGGACATGGGAGGTGACCGGCAGATTGGCGCCGACCGCGGCCGCAAAAAACTTGCCGCGCGCCTGCGCGTAGCTGGCTGAGAATGCCTCAGGCACATTCATCATGTCGCTGTTCCATCAGACCGCGGGCTTGAGCCACTCCTCGGCCAGGCGAACCCAGTAGGTGGCACCCAGCGGAATCATCTCGTCATTGAAGTCGTAGCTCGGATTGTGCAGCATGCAGGGCCCCTGGCCATGGCCAGACTCCCGGTGCGTGCCGTCGCCATTGGCGATGAAGCAGTAGCAGCCCGGTTTGGCCAGCAGCATGTAGGAAAAATCTTCTGCGCCCATGACCGGCTCCTGCACCACGACGTTGTCGGCGCCGACAATGCCCGCCATCACTTTGCGCGCAAACTCCGACTCGGCCGCGCTGTTGATGGTCGGCGGGTAGTTGCGCACAAACTCGAATTCGCAGCGCATGTCAAAGGCGGCGCAGGTGTGCTCGGCAATGCTCCTCATGCGCTGCTCGATCAGGTCCAGCACTTCGACCGAAAAGGTGCGCACCGTGCCCTGCAGTTCGCAGTGGTCCGGTATCACATTGGTCGCTTCACCGGCGTGGATCATGGTGACCGAGATCACGCCGGCATCGATCGCCTTCATGTTGCGGGTGATGATGGTTTGAAAGGCCTGCACCAGCTGGCAGGCCACCGGCACCGGATCGAGACCATTGTGCGGTGCGGCTGCGTGTCCGCCCCGGCCATAAATCGTGATTTTGAACTCGTTGCTCGACGCCATGACCGGTCCCGGACTGACTGCGAACTTGCCAACCTCCGAGCCGGGCCAGTTGTGCATGCCAAAGACCGCGTCCATCGGGAATTTGTCAAACAGGCCGTCCTTGATCATCTCGCGCGCACCGCCGCCGCCCTCTTCGGCCGGCTGGAAGATCAGGTACACCGTGCCGTCGAAATTGCGATGCCTGGCGAAGTGCTGTGCTGCCGCCAGCAGCATCGCGGTGTGGCCATCATGACCGCAGGCGTGCATCTTGCCGGCCTGCTTGCTGGCATGGCCAAAGGTGTTGAACTCCTGCATCGGCAAGGCGTCCATGTCGGCGCGCAAGCCAATGGCGCGACCCGAGCTGCCGTTCTTGATGATGCCGACGACGCCGGTGGTGCCCAGACCGCGGTGAATCGGGATGCCCCACTCGGTGAGCTTCTGCGCGACCAGATCGGCCGTGCGGGTTTCCTCGAAACACAATTCGGGATGCGAGTGAATGTCGCGGCGAATGGCGGCAATGCCGGCCGCCTGGGTGACGATTGAATCGATGATTTTCATGGGAACTCCTGATGAATCAAGTCTACCGCCAACTGAAAACCCCCGCTTTGTGCGTCAAAATAGGCTCACAATCCAAGGCCGCCCATGAACCCGACCTCCTCCCTGCCACCGGATCTTGAAACCACCCAAGTCCTGGGCGCCTGCCCGCACGACTGCCCCGACACCTGCTCGCTGCTGACCACGGTGAAGGGCGGCATCGCCATCAAGGTGCAGGGCAACCCGAAGCATCCGCATACCGGCGGCGCGCTGTGTACCAAGGTTTCGCGCTATCCGGAGCGCACTTACCACCCGGAGCGCATCCTTCATCCATTGAGGCGGGTCGGACCCAAAGGCGCGGGCCGCTTCGAGCGCGTCAGCTGGGACGCCGCCTTGACCGACATCGCGGCCAGGCTTGGCGCCATCGCCGCAGCGCCGGATGGCGCCCAGGCCATTCTGCCCTACAGCTACGCCGGCACCATGGGATTGGTGCAGGGCGACAGCATGTCGGCGCGCTTCTTTCACAGGCTGGGCGCCTCGCTGCTCGATCGCACCATCTGTTCGGCGGCCGGTGGCGAGGCTCTGACGCAAACCCTCGGTGCCAAGGT
This sequence comes from uncultured beta proteobacterium, assembly GCA_903839085.1. Classification (GTDB taxonomy): domain Bacteria; phylum Pseudomonadota; class Gammaproteobacteria; order Burkholderiales; family Burkholderiaceae_C; genus Rhodoferax. Next base: position 7,036 of record CAIMBE010000211.1, read on the forward strand.
CGGCATGCGCCTCGAGTTCTTTGCGCAGTCCAGGCTGATCCTGATCTGGGGCAGCAACTCGATCGCCAGCAACCTGCATTTCTGGCGCTATGCGCAGAAGGCGAAGAACCAAGGCGCCAAACTGATCTGCATCGACCCGCGCAGGAGCGAGACGGCTGACAAATGCCATGAGCACATCGCGCTGCTGCCGGGCACCGACGGCGCGCTGGCGCTGGCACTGATGCACGAGCTGATCCGCAACGACTGGCTCGATCACGACTACCTGGCGCAGCACACCCTCGGTTGGGACCTGCTGCGCAGCCGCGCCCTGCAGTGGCCGCCCGAGCGCGCCGCGCTGGTCTGCGGCATTTCACCGGAGCAGATTCGCTCGCTGGCCAGGGACTACGGCGACTGCGCCGCCAGCCGCGCACCGGCGGCGATCCGCATGAACTATGGCATGCAGCGCGTGCACGGCGGCGGCAACGCCGTGCGCCTGATTGCCTGCCTGCCCGCGCTGATTGGCGCCTGGCGGCATCCGGCCGGCGGCGTGCTGCTGTCGAGTTCCGGAAACTTCCCGGTCCGCCGCGCCGCCCTGGAGAGGCCCGATCTGCTGGCGCTCAGAACACGGCGCACCATCAATATGGCGACCATCGGCGACGACCTGCTGCGCGCTGGCAGCGCCGCCTTCGGTCCCGCGATACAGGCGCTGGTCGTCTACAACAGCAACCCGGTGGCGATCGCGCCTGATTCGGCGAAGGTGGTGCGGGGCTTTGCGCGCGAGGACCTCTTTACCGTGGTGCTGGAGCATTTTCAGACCGACACGGCGGACTATGCCGACTACATCCTGCCGGCCACCACGCAACTCGAGCACTGGGATGTGCACATGAGCTACGGGCACACCGATGTGCTGCTCAATCGCCCGGCCATCGCGCCGCTGGGCGAGGCCAAACCCAACTCGCAGATCTTTCGTGAACTGGCCAGCCACATGGGCTTTGACGAGCCCTGTTTCGGCGACGACGACCTGGCCTTGTGCCGCACGGCGTATGGCGACGCCGTCGACTTCGACGAACTGCTGGGCAATGGCTTCGCCACGCTGGCCAGCGCGCAGGCGCCGTTTGCCGCCGGCAACTTCCCGACCCCGTCGGGCAAGTGCGAGTTCTTCAGCGCGCGGCTGGCCACCGCCGGCCTGGATGGACTGCCCGATCACGTGCCCAACCACGAGGCCTTCGGTGCCTCCATGGACTACCCGCTCGCCATGATCTCGCCGCCGGCGCGCAATTTTCTCAATTCCACCTTTGTCAATGTCAAGAGCCTGCGCGATCTCGAAGGCGAACCGCTGCTGGAGATGCACGCGGCGGACGCGGCGGCGCGCGGCCTGCAAAACGGCGACACGGTTCGCGTCTTCAACCAGCGCGGCGTCTACCGCTGCAAGCTCAGGGTCTCCAACCGTGCGCGGCCCGGTGTCGTCAACGGCCTGGGCGTCTGGTGGCGCAAGCTCGGACTTGACGGCACCAACGTGAACCAGCTGACGAGCCAGGCCCTGACCGACATCGGTCGCGCGCCTACCTTTTACGATTGCCTGGTGCAGGTGGCAGCCGAGACCTGAGCCCGCTCTCGTCATTGCGAAGGCCCTGCTTCGGGCGACCGAAACTGCATACGGGCCATAAACCCGGTTTCGTCATCGCGAGCGTAGCGCGGCGATCCATGGATTCAGGGGTCATGGATTGCTTCACTTTGTTCGCAATGACAGATAAATAGCGCAATGAC
>CAIMBE010000212.1 GCA_903839085.1 uncultured beta proteobacterium
CAGCGTTGTCGGGCTCCGGCCCGGCCTACCTGTTCTACTTCATGGAAGCGATGACCACCGCCGGCGTCGAAATGGGCCTGACCCGCGAGCAGGCGCACCAGTTGACGGTCGCCACCTTTGTCGGTGCCAGCGCGCTGGCACGGGGCAGCAGCGAACCGCCCAGGGTCTTGCGCCAGCGCGTCACTTCCAAGGGTGGCACTACCGATGCCGCCATCTCGTCGATGGAGGACGATGACATGCAGGCTCAACTCATCAATGCCATCTATGCCGCGCGTGGCCGGGCAAAGGCGCTCGGCGACCAGTTTGGCACCAGTTGAAAGTCAACCGGTAGTGCTCACAAAACGTTACAGACAATGGTTGCATGCAGCCGCAAAATCAGCCCGATCGACCGCCATGCCACGCCGTTCAACCCACAGGATCACTTCATGAAGAAACTGCTTTCTGCACTCATCAGCGCCGCCCTCATGGCCATGCCATTGGCGCTGGTCTCCAGTCCCGCCTCGGCGCAGGGCGCCAGCCAGACCAAGGCGACCACCGCCAAGCATGCGAAAAAAGGCAGCAAGGCCAAGCACAAGGCAAAGGCCAGAAAATCGAAAGCCAAGAAGCCGGCCGGCGCGAGCGCTCAGTAAGGCGGTTTTTTCATCTCCAGCTGTAGCTGGCCGCGATGCCGGCAAACAGCGTGAAGCCAAGCCAGTGGTTGATGCGAAAGGCCTTGAAACAACCCTCGCGCGAGCGCTCGCGAATCAGGGTGTAATGCCAGGCCACCTGACCGAAAGCCAGCGTCACTGCCAGGTAAAACAAATTGCTCTGCAGTTGTGAGGTCAGGGACGCGTCCCAGATGGCGATGTAGACAAGGTAGCACAGCAACACCACTGCGACGTCCATTCGCCCGAGCGTGATGGCCGACGTTTTCATGCCGATCGCAAGGTCGTCATCGCGATCAACCATCGCGTACTCGGTGTCGTACGCCAGCACCCAGAACAGGTTGCCCAGCAGCAGCACCCAGGCCAGCCCGGGCACGCTCGCGAGCATCGCTGTCAGACCAAACCGGTCTTCGCCCCGGACCGCAGAAAAAGCCATTGGAATGCCAAAACTGAAGGCCACGCCCAGCACCGCCTGCGGCATCGAGACCAGCCGCTTGGCATAGGGATAGAACAGGGCGATGGCGAGCGCGACAAACGACCAGGCGATGGTCGCCGCATTGGTCGTAAGCACCAGCGCAAAGGCCAGCAGGGCCAGCACGGCGCCCAGCAGCAGGGCCTCTCTGACCGAGACCGCGCCGGTGGTGACCGGACGCGCCGCCGTGCGTTTGACATGGCGGTCGAACTCCCGGTCGGCGACATCGTTGAAGCAACAGCCCGCGCTGCGCATCAGGATGGTGCCCAGCGTAAACACGAGCAGCAAGTGCCAGCCGGGAAAACCGTTGGCCGCGACCCACAAGGCGCTCAGGGTCGGCCACAGCAGCAGCAGCCAGCCGGCGGGGCGATTCCAGCGCACAAGATCGAGGTAGTTGGCGGCGCGGAACTTGAGGGCACTCACGGCGCGGCTCTCAGGACAACCGCGCAACGCCCGGCAGTTCGCAGGCATAGACCGCATTTCTCAGCGCCGCAATCGCCTCATAACGGGTGAAGCTGCGCCGCCACGCCAGCACCACGCGGCGCATCGGCGGGTCGCCGACAAAGGGCAGGTACTTGACGTGGGGATCTTCCCCGCGCCGGCGTCTAGCCTTTGGCAGCAGGGCGTCTTTGGGCACGCTCAAGCGCGGCACCAGGGTGACGCCCATGCCGGCCGCCACCATGTGCTTGATGGTCTCCAGCGACGACCCTTCGAAACTCTTGCGAATGCCGTCCACGTTGCTGGAAAAGCGCGCAAACTCTGGGCAGACCTCCAGCACATGGTCACGAAAGCAGTGGCCGCTGCCAAGCAGCAGCATCGATTCCTGTTTCAGTTCCTCGGTCGTCACCTGCTCTTTTTTTGCCAGCGGATGCTTGGCCGGCACGGCGGCCAGGAACGGTTCGTCGTACAGCGGCGCAATCGCCAGTCCGGCGTCGGGAAAGGGTTCGGCCAGAATGGCGCAGTCAATCTCGCCGGTGCGCAGCATCTCCAGCAATTTGACGGTGAAGTTTTCCTGCAGCATGAGCGGCATTTGTGGCGTGCGCGCAATCATCTGGCGCACAAGATCGGGCAGCAGGTAGGGGCTGATCGTGTAGATGACGCCCAGTGTGAGCGGCCCGTTCAGCGGATTCTTGCCGCGCTTGGCAATTTCGCGGATCGCCGCCGCCTGCTCCAGTACGCTCTGCGCCTGGCGCACGATGTCCTCGCCCAGCGGCGTCACTGAAATCTCGTTGGCGCTGCGCTCGAACAGCTTGACGTCGAGTTCTTCCTCGAGCTTTTTGACGGCCACCGAGAGCGTCGGCTGCGACACGTAACAGGCATCTGCGGCTTTGCCAAAATGGCGCTCGCGCGCCACGGCCACGATGTATTTGAGTTCGGTGAGGGTCATTCTTGATAGTTCCGGCATGCAGCGCTCAGGCCTTCAGGTATTCTAGTTTGCCCCCCAGCCAGCGCGTGATGTGCTGCTGCGCCTGCAGCGGGTGCCGATCGAGCAGCAACGGCGCCAGCCGGCGCGCCCACGCCAGCAAAGCGCTGTCGGCCGCCAAATCAGCAAAGCGCAGCAGGGCCGCGCCCGACTGGCGCGCACCCAGAAACTCGCCCGGGCCCCGGATTTCGAGATCGCGCCGGGCAATCTCGAACCCGTCATGGGTCTGCACCATCGCTTTCAGGCGCTCGCGCGCCGCCTCGCCCAGGCGCGGGCCGTCCCCGGTTGAAAACAGCAGGACGCAGGCCGACGCGGCGGCGCCGCGGCCGACGCGACCGCGCAGCTGGTGCAACTGGGAAAGACCAAAGCGCTCCGCATGCTCGATCACCATCAGGCTGGCATTGGCAACGTCGACGCCGACCTCGATCACGGTGGTGCTGACCAGCACCCCCATCTGGCCATTGGCAAACAAGGCCATCACCGCTTTCTTCTCGGCGACCGGCATGCGCGAGTGCAGCAGCCCGATCATGACCGAGGGCAGGGCCGCGCTCAACTGGGCGTGGGTCTGCGTGGCATTGACCAGATCCAGCGCCTCGCTTTCTTCGATCAGGGGGCACACCCAGTAAGCCTGGCGGCCCTGAACGATCTGGGCCCGGATGCGCTCTATCACCTCGTCACGGCGCGCATCGCTGACCACCCTGGTCACGACCGGCGTGCGCCCCGGCGGCAGCTGGTCAATGGTCGAAACGTCGAGATCGGCGTAGTAGCTCATGGCCAGCGTGCGCGGAATCGGCGTCGCCGTCATCATCAGCAGATGCGGCTCCTGCCGGCCCTCGTTCAGTTTGCTGCGCAGGGCCAGCCGCTGCGCGACGCCAAAACGGTGCTGCTCGTCAACGATGGCCAGCGCCAGATTCCTGAACTCGACCCGGTCCTGGATGATGGCGTGGGTACCGACCACCAGCGCCGCCTCGCCACTGGCGATCAGCGCCAGCATGGCGCGCCGCTCCTTGGCCTTCTGGCTGCCGGTCAACCAGGCGGTCTTGACACCCAGGGGCTCAAGCCAGCCGATGAGCTTGCGAAAATGCTGCTCCGCCAGAATTTCAGTCGGCGCCATCAGCGCGCATTGCCAGCCGGCATCGATGCAGATGGCGCCGGCCAGCGCGGCGACCACGGTCTTGCCGGACCCGACATCGCCCTGCAGCAGGCGATGCATCGGCGCTGCAAGGGCTAGATCGCGCGCAATTTCCTCGCTGACGCGCCGTTGCGCCGCGGTCAGCGCAAACGGCAAGGCTGCAAGCAGCCTCTCGGGCAAGGGCGGGTCGCCTTTGGCCTGAAGGGGCGACGTCTTGAGCACCGGCGCGCGCAGGTCGGCCCGCGCGCGCCTGGCCTGCAACTGCGACAACTGCTGGGCCAGCAGTTCCTCGGCCTTCAGGCGCTGCCAGGCCGGGTGACTGTGGTCTTCCAGCGTGGCCAGCGCCACATCGGGGGCGGGGTTATGCAGAAACAACAGTGTCTGGCGCAAGGTCCAGGCCGGCTGCAGGCCGATCCCAGCCAGATGCTCGGGCGCAACGGTGTCCGCCAACTCGGCCTGCCCGAGCGCCCCCTGCACCACCCGCCGCAAGTAGGCCTGCGGCAGACCGGCCACCGTCGGATAGATCGGAGTCAGACCTTTGGGCAGGGGACCATCGGCGGCCTTGATGGTCGGGTGCATCATCTGCCGACCGAGGAATCCGCCCCGGATTTCACCGCGCGCCCTAACGCGCTTGCCCACGGCCAGCGCTTTTTGCTGCGAAGGATAGAAACTGAAGAAGCGCAGCGTGCAGGTGTCGGAGCCGTCATCGAGTGTCACCAGCAACTGGCGCTGTCCGCGCTGGACCACCTCGCAGGCCGATACCACGCCCTCGATCTGCGCCAGGTCGCCATCGCGCACGTCGACCAGCCTGACGACGCGGGTCTCGTCCTCGTAACGCAGCGGCAAATGCAGGGCCAGGTCGATCGGCCTCAGCAGGCCGAGCTTGCGCAGCCCCTTTTGCGGGGCGCTCAGGGGTGGGGCCGATGGCGTCGATTCAGGCATGGGACAATTCTGCCCTGTTCTTTCAACTTGGCACGGGTTTGTTCGACCCTCAAGCACAATGACCACTTCCTTGACCGGCGCGGCGCGACCTTTTACCCTCAGCGACTTCGACTTCGACTTGCCAGAAGCGCTGATTGCCCAGCATCCCGCCAGCGAGCGCAGCGCGTCGCGCCTGCTCGACGGCACTGGCGCGAGTCCGGTCGACCGGATTTTTCACCAACTGCCCACCCTGCTGCGGGCGGGCGACTTGATGGTCTTCAACGACACCAAGGTCATGAAGGCCCGTTTTTTTGGCGCGAAGTCCACCGGCGGCAAGGTCGAACTGCTGATCGAACGCGTCCTCGGGGGCAATCAGGTGGCGGCCCATATGCGGGTCAGCAAGAAACCCGAGGTCGGCAGCACCCTGACCCTGCTCAGCGCGCCGGGATCGGGCGACAATTTGCGCGCCACACTGCTGGGCCGCTGGCCCGACGCCAGTGGCGCCCTGTTTCGATTCGTCATTTCAAACGACAACGCAGACGACCCGCTGGCGCTGATGGAACGCCACGGGCATGTGCCTTTGCCACCCTACATCGCCCACACCGACTCGGCCGAGGACGCGAGGCGCTACCAGACGGTGTTCGCGAGGAAACTGGGCGCCGTTGCGGCGCCGACGGCGGCATTGCATTTCGACGACGCGATGCTGGCGGCCATCGACGCCGCTGGCGTGCAACGCGCGCACATCACGCTGCACGTCGGTGCCGGCACTTTTCAGCCGGTGAAGACCGAAAACCTGGCCGAGCACCAGATGCACAGCGAGTGGTACGAGGTGCCCGCCGCGACGCAGCAGGCGCTGGCCGACTGCCGCGCCCGAGGCGGCCGCGTGGTGGCGGTTGGCACCACCAGCGTGCGCGCACTCGAATCGTGGAGAGACGGGCCGTCTTGCGGCGAGACCCGCATCTTCATCACACCGGGATTCGAGTTCAAGGCGGTGGACATGCTGATCACCAACTTCCACCTCCCCAAATCGAGCCTCATGATGCTGGTCAGCGCCTTCGCCGGCCATGACCACATCATGGCCTTGTACCGCCATGCCATTGCTCAAAGCTACCGATTTTTCAGCTATGGCGATGCCATGCTCTTGTCCCTGTCCCGAACCGAAGGCGCGGCGCGGCGCTAGCGGTGATGTTCGCGCCGGCGCTGCTCGAAGACAAACTCTTCGAGGTCTGGGTCCATCGCATTGCGCGACGAAATAATGCCTATCGGCTTTCCGTTCTCGACCACCGGCACATGGCGAAAACCATTTTCCTGCATCAGGAGCAGTGCATGGCCGTAAGTCTTGCCAGGCTCCAGCGTCTTGGGATCGACCGTCATGACCTCGCTCAGCAGAGTTGCCTTGGCATCGAGTCCTTTCGCGATCACCCGAAACACCACATCCCGCTCGGAAAAAATGCCCAGCAGGCGCTCGCCCTCGACGACCAGAACGGCGCCCACATTCTTGCCCGCCATTAATTTTGCAGCACTGCTGACCGTTGCATTGGGTGAAGCGGTAAGGAACTTCTTACGCTCCATCAAGTTTCTGATGGGTTGATCGAACACTGAGACCTCCGTCCCGAAATCCTACCCACTATTTCTAGTGCCTCTTTGACCTGCATCAACCCGCCCCCCGATCGACAATTGAGAATAGGGCAGGGTTCGCTGAACAGAAGGAGACAACGATGCACAAGAAACAGGTATTCATGGCCGCCGCGGTGACCGGTATCGCCATGCTGGCGGCTTGTTCGGTCAAGAACGTGAGCTACAGCAAGGACGTTCAGCCCATCCTCACGAGGAATTGCTCCGAATGTCACGCCCCCGGCAAGCCTGGATTTGTCGCCAGTGCGCTGGATACCACCCGCTATGACTTGCTCATGAAGGGCGGCAAATTCGGATCGCTGATCAAACCCGGCGACGCTTTCACCAGCGCCCTGAACATGCTGGTCGAAGGGCGCGCGAGTCCCTCCATCCGCATGCCCCACGGCAAAGAAAAGCTGGGCGCGGCGGATATCGAGATGCTCAAGGTCTGGGTCAACGAGGGCGCGAAGAACAACTGAGCGAGCGCAGTTCGGCAGTCCTGTCCATGGGCGACTCCCGCCGGCGGCCGATTTCTCTATTTCACATCGCGCCTTGGCAGCACCCGGGTGACGGCTGCACGCAACTGGTCCAGATCGAAAGGTTTGGGGAGGAAATCGCTCATGCCCGCTGCAAGGCACCTTTTCTCGTCGCCTTGCATGGCATTTCCGGTAAGTGCAAGAATCGGCAGGTACTTGCCACGTCCGTTGGGCAATTCGCGAATGCCGGCGCTGGCCTGGTATCCATCCATGACAGGCATCTGGCAATCCATCAAGACCAGGTCGTAGTCAAAGTTGCCTGCTCGCTCCAGAGCTTCCCGTCCATTGTCCGCAGTCTCCACCTGCAGTCCCAGCTTTTCAAGCATCAGGCGGGCCAGTTTTTGATTGAGCATATTGTCTTCCACCAACAGCACCCTGCCGCTCAACGGCGCAGCGATCCTGGCCACGCTCGACAGCGCAGAAGGCGGCCGCCCCTGATTGCCGGACAGCGCATGCTGGATCACGCGCAGTAGATCGACCCGGCGAATGGGTCGGTTGATTGGACAGGCGTCGTCTAGATTCAGATCTGGCTGCAGTTCAAGACGGGTGTAGGTGGAAACAAATGAAAGCCGGGGAATGTCAGCAATCCGGGCCCGGGCGCGAAGCGCTCCGACCAGCGACCGCCTGTCGTCAGCCGTCAGGTGCTGGTCCAAAACGATGATCTGCATCGGTGTTGCGCCCAATTCGGCGCGGGACAACGCACTCAATGCCGTTTCGTCATCAACCGCGCAATCCACATGCATGCCCCAGGCCTCCATCTGGTGCTGCAATGCGTCCCGGCTTATCCCGATCTGATCCACCAGCAGCACGCGAACACCCACGAGCATATTTGTCATTGGCAGACTGACAAGATCACTTCCAGATCGGGGCAATCGCACATCAATCAGGAACTGCGATCCAAGGTCATGCGCGCTCTTTACCTCAATAACACCCCCCATCAACGTCAGAAGACGCTTGCAGATGGCCAGGCCAAGCCCGGTGCCCCCAAATCGTCTGGTGGTAGAGCTATCGGCCTGCGAGAAACGTTCGAAGATCCGGCCGCAGGCCTCGGATGGAATTCCAATGCCGGTGTCCTCGACACTGATCTGGACATGGGCTTCGGCATCGGAGACGCCTTCAAGGGCGACCTTGACCAGCACGTCGCCCCGGTCCGTGAACTTGATGGCGTTGCCTACCAAATTGGTGATGATCTGGCGAAGACGAAACGGATCGCCGACCACCTTGAAGGTTGGCTCAGCCGGTTTGAATTCGAGGACAAGTGAAAGGCCCTTCTGCTCGGCCGACTGCGCCAGCATGACGATGACGGTTTCCACCTGGTCGTACAGGTCAAATTCCGTCGAATCCAGTTCCAGATGGTCAGACTCGATCTTCGCAAAGTCGAGAATTTCAGTTATCACATTTATCAGGTGGGTCCCGGCCGCCCGTATCGCCAAAGACCACTCGCGCTGTTGCGCGCTCAGCGAACTATCAAGCACGAGTTCATTCATGCCCAGCACACCGTTCATGGGGGTCCTAATTTCGTGGCTCATGGTTGCCAGAAAGTTGCTCTTTGCCAGGCTGGCGGCTTCCGCTGCTTCCTTGGCATGCTGCAAATCAACGGTGCGCTTGGCCACTTCCTCTTCCAGATGATCGCGGTGAGCCTCAAGGCTGGCATCGCGCAGTTGGATCTGACCGAGCATCCTGTTGAAGCCCTCGGCAAGAATGCTGATCTCCCTGATGTCGCTGCCGGTGGCGCGCAGTCCATAGTCATCTCTTGTTGAGACCTGCTCCATCAGTTTGGCCAGATCGGCCAGCGGGGTTGACACCGACAAATTCAATCGTTTCACCAGGTGACGGCCGATGGCCTTGGCCAGCAGTGCGGCACTCAAGGCCGCCATCAATTGCCAAAATGTTTCCCAGTAAAGCGAATTGAGCGCGATGCTCAAATGCACGCCGCCTACGACTTGTCCGGCAAAGATGATGGGCTCCACCACCTCGACCTGGCTCGGACTGATTGAATTGCCAGCATCCAGCGAGGCCAACATCGGGACGCTGGCGCTCTTGCCGGGCTGCTGGTAGCTTGCAACAACGGTCTTCTGTACGCCGTAGATCGTTGCCCTGTTCACCTGCGTCAGGTTGCGCAGTGGCTGCAACAGTTCCGTAGCGGCCTTGGCGTCCTTGAATACCAGGGGCGCGACCGCGCTTTCTGCAAGCACCCTGGCCTGCAGGCGACTGCTCTGCATGACTCCCAACAAACCAAGTGCGAAGGTACTGGCAATCGTCAGCAGCACAAAGACTGCAATCGCGATCCTCAGCCCCGCCTGATTGATTCGATTCAGCCGCTCACTGAGCGTGCTCTGCGGCGGGGCGGCAGGCTTGCCAGTCATTGAATCACCTCTTTGGCCAAGCCAAGCACCTTCGAACTCATGCCGAGCCGGGCTGCATGCAGTGACAGAAGGTTCACTTCAAATAGGACATGCCCCTGCGTCATGGTCAGGTTAATGGCAGCGCCGCGTCGAGCCGCGCCCGGGCTATCGGCAACGATCAATACCGGCAAAGCGCTCAAGATTTCGAGGATTCGCGGCAACTGGCCAATCTCAGAGCTGGTGACGAAGACAATCTGGCAATCCTTGATTGAATTCAGATTGGTCCGGCGCACCACCCCGAGTCTGCGGGCATTGATGATCTTGTCATTGAGGCTGTCGATGCTGCTGCCAAAGGGATCGCGGCCGTAAACGCACAACTTCAACACATCGCCCACCGCGGACGGCCATTCGGCGAAGACCGCGAAGTTATAGAGAAAGGCGGCCTTCACCTGGTACTCGGCCAACTCCTGACCGGCGACCGGCGACGCGCTGCCCAGGCAGAGCATTGCGCAAGCGAGCCGGCGTCGCCACTGCGATGTCCAGGTTGGCATGGCGCTATGCACACGCGTGCGTCGCTTGTTCAGTTTCATCAGACGCACCACTTCAGAAGTGGTAACTTCCCTGCAAACGAAAACTGCGGCCATCCTGTTCCAGCGAGTCCTGCCAGTTGGTATCGGCACCGGGTTGGGCGTAGCGCTTGTCAAACAGATTGCGAATGGCCAAACTCAACTCGATCGCCTTGAGCCATTTGTCGGTACTCAAGTGGAGATGGGATATGGCGTAGCCGCCCAGTTTTCGACCTTCCAGGGTCAGGCGCTGGCCGTCATATTGCCATTCGTAACCGGCGCGCAAACCGGCCACCGGCAAGGGCGCGGAGAGGGCCAGTTTGAACAGGCGTTCCGGAGAATTGACCAACCGGTTCCCCTGGGCGGTCCGCACCTTTTGAAATGACGCGCTGCCACGCAGGCGACTGCCACCAGGCCAGGTCTTGTCGGCAGACAGTTCCACGCCGTGCGCATCGATGATTGGGCCGGACTGGTACTGGGCGATGCCACTGATCGGATCGACACCCAGGGTAATTAGGTCGCTCAGTCCCCACTGGTAAAAGGAGGAACGCAGACTCAGGTCGCTGCCGGCACGGTGGTCCAGCACCCATTCCATGGTTTCAATCTTCTCACCCCGCAAGGCCGGGTTAGCCATCTGTGAGATGCCGTCAGAGTAA
>CAIMBE010000213.1 GCA_903839085.1 uncultured beta proteobacterium
ATTCAGAAACGCCGCCAGTGTCTCGGGCCGGTGAAAAGCAAACACCGCTCTGGCGCGCGGTTGCGGGTCCAGCCCCTGCGTGAAGTGGGTTTCGATGCCGGTGGACTCGTAGCTGAAGGGCAAGGGCCGCACCCACGCCGGCAGCGCTGCGGGCAGGCCCTGCGCGTAACGGGCCGACTGCACTTCCACACCAGTGAGCGTGCTGCCCTCTTTCTTGGCTTCGATCACGCCAGCGGCTTTGCCGTCGATGTAGAGCAGGTAATCGGCAAAACCATAACCAGGATTCAGCGGGAATTCGCGCAGCGCCACGCCGCGTGCCGCGTGGATGTTGGCATGGGCCATGTCGCACACTTGCCAGCCGGCCTGGGTGAGCAAGGCGTCAATGGTGACTCTGGCTTTCTTCTCTGGCGTCATGCCCTCTCCTCTACCGGGCATTCTAGGGCCAGACTCCACTTTGGCCGTCGGACAATTTGTGCTTACGATGGTGGCATCTCTGCAGCTCGGATCGAACATGCAAACCGACCTCCAACTCACGCCCTTTCTCGACCAGCTGGCCTTTCCCGAGTCGCCGCGCTGGCATGAGGGCGCCTTGTGGTTCTCTGACTTCTACACGCACCGCGTGCAGCGCGTCGACATGGCTGGCCATTGTGAAACGGTGGTCACGGTGCCGGGCCAGCCCTCGGGCCTGGGCTGGCTGCCCGACGGCCGCTTGCTGGTGGTGTCGATGACCGACCGGCGCCTGTTGCGGCTCGATGGCGACACCTTGACCGAGGTCGCCGATCTGTCGGCGCTGGCGCCCTTTCACTGCAACGACATGGTGGTCGACGCTGTCGGCCGCGCCTACATCGGCAACTTTGGTTTTGACTTTGCCACCCGCCAGACACCGCGTGCCACCGGCCTGATCCTGGTGCAGCCAGATGGCCAGGCGCGCGTCGTGGCGGACGAACTGATGTTCCCCAACGGCACGGTCATCACGCCCGATGGTCGCACGCTGATCATCGGCGAGAGCTACGCCTCAAGGTTGACCGCCTTCGACATTGCCGATGACGGTTCCCTGAGCGGTCGGCGCGTCTGGGCGGCCCTGGACGGGGCCGCGCCCGACGGCATCAGCCTCGATGCAGAGGGCGCGATCTGGCTGGCCTCACCGATGAGCCGCGAGGTGCTGCGCGTGCGCGAGGGTGGCGAGGTCACGCACCGCATCGCCACGCCCGGTCAGGCGGTGGCCTGCATGCTGGGCGGACCCGATGGTTGCACGCTGTTCGTGCTGACGACCAGGCTCATGCTGGCGAGCGAACAATCGCTGCAAGCCCTGCCCGGCGCCATCCACACCGTTCGCGTGTCTGTGCGCGGCGCTTAGTGCGGCTCGGCGGCCATGGACTCGGCGCGGATTTCTTCGGTCAGCGCGGCCTTGATCTGCATGAACTCGGGCGAGGTCTTGATCGTGTAATGGCGCGGGTGCGGCAGGTTGACGGGCAGTTCGGTCTTGATGCGCCCGGGCCGCGCGCTGAACACCGCCACGCGATTGGCCATGAAGATCGCCTCGTCGATGTCGTGCGTGACAAACAGCACGGTCTTCTGCGCCGACTCCCAGATGCCCAGCAGCAGTTCCTGCATCAGCACCCGGGTCTGGTTGTCCAGCGCGCCAAAGGGCTCGTCCATCAGCAAAATCTTCGGGTCGTTGGCCAGGGCACGGGCAATCGCCGTGCGCTGCTGCATGCCGCCCGAGAGTTGCTTTGGAAAATGCTGCTCGAAGCCGCGCAGACCGACCCGGGCGATGAAGAAGTCGCTGCGCTCCTTCTGCTGCGCCAGCGGCAGGCCGCGCTCGCGCAGCCCGAAGCGGATGTTCTGCTCGACCGTGAGCCAGGGAAACAGCGTGTAGCTCTGAAACACCATGCCGCGCTCGGCGCCCGGCCCCTGCACCGGCTGGCCATCGAGCAGCACCTGCCCGCTGCTGGCGCGGTCCAGGCCGGCGACGATGCGCAGCAGCGTTGACTTGCCGCAGCCCGAGGGCCCCAGTATCGTGACGAAATCATTGTCCTGCACGTCAAAGTCAACCGGCAGCAAAGCCTGCGTCTGCTGGCCTTTGGCGCCACTGAATGTGCGCGACACGGCGCGGATCGAGAGCTTGCTCATCAGAGCGCGCTCCAGCCAAAAACGCGGCGGTTCAGCGCCTTGAAGGCAAAGTCCGACACCAGCCCGATCAGGCCGATGATGATGATGCCGAAGATGATCTGCCCGGTGTTGAGCAGCGCCTGGCTGTCGGTGATCATGTGGCCGATGCCCGACGAGGAGCCGATCAGCTCGGCCACGATCACATAAGTCCAGGCCCAGCCCAGCACCAGGCGCAGGGTCTCGGCGATCTCGGGCGCGGCGCCTGGAATGAGCACCCGGCGCACGATGCCATGTCCGTCGGCCCCGAGCGTGTAGGCGGCCTCGACCAGATCGCGCCGCGCGCCGCCCACGGTCACCGCCACCATCAGGATGATCTGGAACACCGAGCCGATGAAGATCACCAGAATCTTCTGCATCTCGCCAATGCCGGCCCACAGGATCAGCAGCGGGATGAAGGCCGAGGCCGGCAGGTAGCGGCAGAACGAGACAAAAGGCTCCAGAAAGGCCTCGAAGCCCTTGAAGGCGCCCATCGCGATGCCCAGCGGCACGGCCAGCGCGGCGGCCAGAATGAAGCCGGCAAAAACACGCCAGATGGTCATGCCGATGTCGCCGACGAAGCCGTACTGCGTGAACAGCAGCACGCCTTCCCGGAGCATGGTGACCGGGCTCGCCAGGAACGTCGGCGAGACAAAGCCGCCGAGCGTGAAGAAGGACCAGACCGCGACGAACAGAATGAAGAACGCCAGGCCCAGCAGCCACTGCGCGCGAGCGCTGACCCGCTCCAGCGGTGCCCGGCTCATGCGCTTACTTGATGAAGCTGGCGTCGAACATTGAGCTGAAATCGTCCGGCGCCTTGCGGATCACGCCCGATTCGAGCAGGATCGGCGTCGCGTCCTTCATGAAGGCGGTCAGCTCGCCGGCAAAGAATTTCTGGTTCGCCGCCTTGTCCTGCCAGCGCAGGTAGGCCGAGGACTTGGCAAACTGCTCGCCGGTCTGCTTGACGGCCGAGCCCATGAACTCGTTGGCCTTGGCCGGCTCGGCCTTGATCATGTCGAGCGCGGCAAAGTAGGCGTCAGTCAGGGCCTTGGCCGATTTCGGGTTGGCCTTGAGCCAGGCCGGGTCGCAGCCGACCGTGTCCATCACCATCGGGTAGTCCAGCGTGGTGGCCATGATCTTGCCCGAGGCCGGGTTGTCGCGCACCGACGACAGGTAGGGCTCGTAGCTGTAGGCGGCGTCGTTCTGTCCCGCGACGAAGGCCTGCGCCGCCGCCTGCGGCGAGAGCGTGGTGAGCTTCACGTCCTTCAAGGTCATGCCGTTCTTGTTGAGCATCCAGGCCAGACCGAAATACGGCGAGGTGCCGGGCGCGTCGACGCCCACCGTCTTGCCCTTGAGGTCTGAGAACTTCGCGATGCTCGAGCGCACCGCCAGGCCGTCGGCGCCGTACGATTTGTCCATCTGGAAGATCTGCACGATCGGCACGCCATTGGCGTTCCACGCGACATGGGTCTCGACCGTGGTGGCGGCGCACTGGATCGCTTTCGCAGCCAGCGCCAGGTGCCGGTCTTTCTGCGGAATCATCTTGATCTCGACGTCCAGCCCGTGCTTCTTGAAGATGCCCGCCTTGTCGGCCAGCGTGAGCGGCGCAAAGCCGGTCCAGCCCGACATGCCGATCACGATCTTCGCGTCCTGCGCGCTGGCACTGCCGACCAGCCCCGCCAGCAACGCGCCCGTCGCCAGCAGCGACACCTTATTCACCATAGCCTTGACCATTCATCACTCCTGTTGGTTGTAAAAAGAAGAAAGCGCCGGAACTGGCGCCTGCCGCCGGATTATTAACGATCTACGCCGGCAGCGACTCCGGCGACAGTGTCACGCCGGCCTCGAACAGACGCAGCGCGGTTTGCGCGCCGTCGGTCGCCAGCAGTCGGCGGCACCAGGCATCCACACCTGCCTGCGGCACCGGTTGCGGCTCGAACGCGAGGAGCGGCAGCACGCGCGCCAGCACGGTCGATGGCACGCCGGCGGCAAGCAGTGCCGTGGCAAAAGCGCTCGCGGCAGCGCCGATTCGAAAGGCGCTGATATTGGCCTTGACGATGCGCTCGCCCTTGCTGGCAAAGAGTTCCTGCACCTGAGCCTCCAGCAGTTCCGTTGGCAAAGGCAGTTGCGAGGCCGCCGCGCCCAGCACCACCATGTTCTGCGCCTTCACGGTGCCGGCCTTGTGCGCCAGGCGCGTCGCGTCCAGCACCACCAGCCGGGGCGCGGAAAACAAGACCTTGTACAGGGCATCGTGCTTCGGGTAGGCGTCGTTCTCCAGCGGCGTGACGTCGCTCACGATCCAGCCGTCGGGGCGCAGCAGCTGGGTGTAGCGCAGCGCCTCCATCGGCTCCATCGACAGCACCATGCTGGCCGCGCCGGTGGCGATCAGGTCGCTGGCGACCGGCTGATCGGAGATGCGCACGAAGGCTGAAACGGCGCCACCGCGCTGCGCCATGCCGTGCACCTCGGACTGCTTGAAATGCAGGCCGGCTTCGTGCACGGCGTGGTCGATGACCCAGGCGATCGACAGCACGCCCTGGCCGCCGACGCCGCACAACACCAGGTCGTAGTTCATTCGGTCTGCTCCTCGCAAGCGCGCTTGTAGAGCTTGATCTGCTTGGCGTATGTGACGCAGGCACGCCGCGCAATGATCACCGAGACGCCGTTGTAAGCCATTTCCTCGCGGATGGTGGCCAGCGTCTGCTCCTTTTTCTGCCAGGACGGCGTGACGACGCGGATGTGTTCGCGCGGCACGCCCAGGCCTGCTACCAGATCAACCACCTCCTCGTCGGTCACCTGGGTCGGCTGGCCGCCGGTCATCGCGACGATGCTGTTGTCGAGGATGAAGACCTTGATGTTGGTGTTGTCGCGCGCCGCATCGAGCAGCGGCGCCATGCCCGAATGGGTGAAGGTGCCGTCGCCGATCACGCACAGCGAGGGCGTCATGCCGGCATGCGAGGCGCCGATCGCCATGCCGATCGACGAGCCCATGCACAGGCAGGAGTGGATCGCCTGGTAGGGCGCCAGGTAGCCCAGCGCGTAACAGCCGATGTCGCCCATCACGCGGGCGCCGGGGCCGTATTGCGCGATGACCTCGTTGATGGCGATGTAGGCGTCGCTGTGCGGGCACTTGTCGCACAGGCGCGGCGGGCGCCCGACCAGCACATCGGCCAGACCCGGGATCTGCAGCGACAGATTGACCGGCAGGCCGAAACAGCGCTTGATGGCATCGCTGTCGAGCTCGCCCATGCGCGGCAACGCACCGGTCAGCTTGCCATGGATGGGGCGCTCGCGCATCAGCCCGAGCGCGCTCACAAAGCGCTCGATGAAGGGGTAGCCTTCCTCCACGATCCAGATCTCGCTCGAAGCATCGAGCAGTTGGCGGATCTTCTTCACCGGCAGCGGATAGACGCCGATGCGCAGCAGGTTGTAGCCGTCGAGCAAATCACCCATGGCTTCCTGCAGGTAGTTCCAGCCCAGTCCGCTGACCAGGATGCCGGGCTTGCCCTCGCCGCGCAGCGTCAGCGCGTTGGCGGCATGGTTTTCCGAGTAGGCCTGCAGGGCCGGCTGCTTGTCGATCAGCCTGGCGTAGGCGTGCCGGGCATTGGAGGGAATCAGCGTGAAGCGGCTCGGGTCAGCCACGTAATTCGCCACATTCTGCTCGCGCGGCGCGCCCAGCGTGACCGCCGCGCGGCTGTGCGCCAGGCGCGTCACCAGACGCAGCAGCACCGGCACCTGCAACTGCTCGGACAAGTCGAAAGCCTCGCGCGTGAAGTCGTAGCACTGCTGCTGGTCGCCGGGCTCCAGGCAGGGCACCATCGCGAAGTCGGCAAAGTAGCGCGAATCCTGCTCGTTCTGCGAGCTGTGCATCGCCGGGTCGTCCGCCACCGCCAGCACCAGGCCGCCGTGCGCGCCCGCCACCGCCACGTTCATGAACGGGTCGGCCGCCACATTGAGCCCGACGTGCTTCATGGCCACGAGGCAGCGCCGCCCGGCGTAGGAGACGCCGACGCCTTCTTCGAGCGCCACCTTCTCGTTGGTCGACCACAGGCCGCGCACCGGCAGCTCGTGCTCCTTCACGTGGTCCTGGATCGTCTGGTAGATCTCGGTCGAGGGCGTGCCGGGATAGGCGTAGGCGCAGCTGATGCCGGCGTCAATGGCGCCGCGCGCGACCGCCTCATCGCCAAGCAGGATTTCTTCGGACATGGTGACCCCAAAATTCATGGCGGCCAGGAAATTGAACCGCCTCGCCTGAAGTATCGCATCCCGCGCGGCCCGCCACTGGGCGCCACCGTGGCGTCGCGGCCGATTTCCCTTGGTTGGCTCAGGGGCAAGCGGCACAGGCAGACCGCTCAACCAATCCCGGTGGACAATCCGGCCCATGAACACCTCGTCACCGTCAACCCGGGCCAGTGCGCCGCGCCGGCGAAATACGGTCTGGCTGCTGTCTGTCGCCGTGCTGATTCTCGCCGGAATGCTTGCCGCGGCGGCCATCAACAGCCGCGCCAGCAAGGCCGCCGACAGCGGCAAGAAGGACGGCCCGGCGCCGACGCTGGAGTTCGCTGCCAGCGACATCGCCGTGGTGCAGGTTAAGCCGCTGGCGCGCACGGTGGCGCTGTCGGGCTCGCTCTCCCCCGTGACGCAGGCGCTGGTCAAGTCGACCGTGGCCGGCGAGCTGCGCCGGGTGCTGGTGCGCGAGGGCGAAACCGTGCGCCGCGGCGCGGTGGTGGCGGAGATGGATGCGACCGACGCCCGCTCGCGGCTGGACGCCGCGCTGGCCGACCAGGCAGAGCGCCGTTCCCGCCTTGCCATTGCCGTGCGCAACCGCGACACCAATGAAGCCCTGCTCAAGCAGAACTTCATATCGCAAAACGCCTACGACCAGTTGCACAGCACGCACCAGGGCAGCGAGGCGGCCGTCCAGTGGGCCGACGCCCAGGTCAAACTGGCGCGCAAGGCGATCGACGATGCCGTGGTGCGCGCGCCGATCTCGGGCCAGGTGGCCAAGCGCCTGGTCAACGGCGGCGAGCGGCTGCCGCCGGACGCGCCCATCATCAGCATCGTCGATCTGTCGCGCCTTGAGCTCGAAGCCACCGTGCCGGCCTCCGAGATTGCCAGCATCGCGATTGGCCAGAGCGTGAACTTTCATGTCGATGGTTTTGGCCAGCGCGACTTTCAGGGCCGGGTCGAGCGCATCAACCCGGTGGCCGAGGCGGGTTCGCGCGCCATCAAGCTGTTCGTCGCGGTCGCCAATGCCGACCGCAGCCTGCGCGGGGGCATGTTTGCGCAGGGCAGCGTCACGCTGTCGACAGCGCGGGCCTCGCCCGTGATTCCCGCCAGCGCGGTATTCGAGGAGGCCGGCCAGTCCTACGTGTTCACGCTCGAGGCCGGCAAATTGGCCAAGCGCGCCGTGACACTGGGGCTCAGGGACGAGGCCAGCGGCATGGTGGAGGCATCGAGCGGGCTGAGCGAGGGCCTGCGTGTGGTGCGGATTCGAATGAACGGGCTCAAGGCCGGTGCGCCGGCGCTGCTGCGCACCGGCCCGGCGGCATCGGCGCCAGCGGCCCCGGCCTGATCCCGGAGAAACCCCATGTGGATCACCAAGACCAGCATCAACCAGCCCGTCTTCGCCACCATGGTCATGCTGGCGCTGATGCTGCTGGGGATCATCTCCTACAGCCGGCTCGGGGTCGAGCAGATGCCCGACATCCAGATTCCGGGCGTCTGGATGCAGGTGCGCTACCCCGGCGCCTCGCCCGAGCAGGTTGAAATCGACCTGATGAAGCCGCTGGAGGAAGCGGTCAACACCATCACCGGCGTGCGCAGCATCATCACCAACTCGTACGAGGGACGCGCCGAGCTCTGGATCGAGTTCGAGTTGTCCACCAGGATGGACAAGGCGGTGCAGGATGTGCGCGACAAGATCGCGCAGATTCGCCCCGGTTTTCCGCGCGACGCCAAGGACCCGCTGATCGTGCGCGGCCAGACCGACGACTCGGCGCCGACATCGACCTTTGCCGTGCTTTCGAAGACGCGCACCCTGCGCGAGCTCTCGACCCTGACCGAGCAGCAGATCGTCAAGCGGCTGCAAGGCATCTCCGGCGTCGGGCAGGTCAACGTCGGCGGCACCGTGCAGCGCCAGGTGCTGATCGAACTCAAGCCGCAGCAGATGCTGGCCTACCAGGTCGGCATTGACGAGGTGCTGCGGGCGATCCGGGAAATCAACCAGGACCTGCCCGCCGGCTCCCTGCGCGCCACCGCGCAGGAGCAGCTGGTGCGGGTCGAGGGAAAACTCAAGAGCGTGGACGCCTTCCGCCAGATCATCGTGGCGCGCCGCGCCGGCGTTGCCGTGCTGCTGTCGCAGCTTGCCAGCGTCAGCGACGGTGAGCGCGAGGAACAGTCGATCGGACGCGTCAACGGCGAACCGGCGCTGACGCTGAGCATCTTCAAGACGCAGGAGGCCAATCTGGTGGCGGTCGGCGAAGAGCTCGCCCGGGCCGTGGAGAAGCTGCGCAAACAACTGCCCCCCGATGTCGAGATCCGATCCATTTCGGAGAACGCGAGCTTTGTCCGCAACTCTCTGGACAGCGTCAAGCGCACCATTGTCGAGGGCGGCCTGCTCACGATCCTGATCGTCTTTCTGTTCCTGCACTCCTGGCGCAGCACCATCATCACCGGCGTCACGCTGCCGATCTCGGTGCTCTCGACATTCATCGCCATGTACGCCTTCGGCTTCACCATCAACGCGGTGACGCTGATGGCGCTCTCGCTGTGCATCGGCTTGCTGATCGACGACGCCATCGTGGTGCGCGAGAACATCGTGCGCCATGTCGGCATGGGAAAGAGCCACCTCGCCGCAGCGCGCGAGGGAACCGAGGAAATCGGCCTGGCGGTGCTGGCCACCACGCTGGCCATCTGCGCGGTCTTCATTCCGGTGGCCTTCATGACCGGCATCATCGGCAAGATCTTTTTCCAGTTCGGCATCACCGTCACGGTGGCCGTGCTGGTGTCCCTGTTTGTCAGCTTTACGCTGGACCCGATGCTGTCCTCGGTCTGGAAGGACCCGCTTGCAACGCGCTTCTCGAAAGCGCCCTGGCTCGGCCGGCTGATGGAGGGGGTGGAGCATCGCGTCGAGTGGCTGCACCGGGTTTATGGAGCCCTGCTCGAGCGCACGCTGCGCCGGCGCAAGACCACGCTCGCCCTGGCTGCCCTGGTCTTTCTCGGCAGCCTGGGGCTGGTGCCGCTGGTCGGCGGCGAGTTCATGCCCAAATCGGACGAGGGGGTTTTTTCGCTGAAGATCAAGACGCCGGTCGGCACCAGCCTGACCTACACCGACGCCAAGATCCGCCAGATTGAAGAGGCGATCCGCGGCTTTCCGGAGATCGAACTGATCAGCACCACGGTCGGCGGCAACAACCGCAACGAGGCCGATCTGCTGATCAAGCTGACCGACCTCAAGGCGACGCAGCGGCGCTCGCAGATCGCCATGGAAAAGGCCGTGCGCGAACGCCTCAGGGGCATTGCCGGCATCGAGCTCACGGTCGGCTACAACCGGCCGATCTGGATCAACCTGATCGGCCCGGCCTCCGATGACCTGCCCGGGCTGCTCGCCACCATCATGGCCAAGGTCGGCGCCGTCCCGGGCATCGTCGACCTCGAACACAGTCTGCAAGCGGCCAACCCGGCCATCATCATCAAGGTCAACCAGGCCGTTGCCAGCGACCTCGGGCTCTCGGTCGAGCGCATCGGCTCGGCCTTGCGGCCCTTCGTCAACGGCGACCAGGTCAGCAACTGGCTGGCGCCCGACGGGCAGAATTACGAGGTCAACGTGCAGTTGCCACGCTCCGGCCGGCAAAGGCTGTCCGACCTGGGCGATCTCTCGATCTCAAGCGGCCACCTCGATGCCGGCGGCGCGCCGGTGATGGTGCCGCTGCGCCAGGTGGTGGAGTTTGTGCCGTCGACCAGCCCGCAGGTCATCAAGCGCCAGAACCTGGAGCGCCGGGTCGGCATCTACGCCAATGTCGAAGGCCGCCCCAGCGGCGACGTCGCCAAGGAGGTGAAGAAGGTGGTCCAGGCGATTGCCCTGCCGCCGGCCTACCGCTTCGACATCAAGGGCGAGGCCGAGCAAAACGACGAAGCCGGGGCGGCGGCGCTGGTGGCGCTGGGCCTGGCGGTGATCTTCATCTACTTCATCCTGGCATCCCAATTTGCCAGCTTTCTGCAGCCGCTGGCGATCATGGCCTCGCTGCCGTTCACCCTGGTCGGTGTGATGCTGGCGCTGATCGTGACCGGCTCCACGCTGAACCTGTTTTCCATCATCGGCTTCATCATGCTGATGGGCCTGGTGGTGAAGAACGCGATTCTGCTGGTGGACTTTGCCAACCATTCGCAGCGCGAGGGCATGACCCAGTTCGAGGCCGTGCTGAACGCCGGTCAGGTGCGCCTGCGCCCCATCATCATGACCACGCTGGCCATGATTTTCGGCATGCTGCCGATGGCCATCGGTCTGGGCGAAGGCAGCGAGGCGCAGGCCCCGATGGGCCGGGCGGTGATCGGCGGCCTGATCACGTCCACCCTGCTGACCCTGGTGGTGGTGCCGGTGCTCTACACCTACCTGGACAACCTGCCGCGCTGGTGGAAGCGCAGGTTCGGCGCCGACTCGAGCGTTGTCGCCACGTAGGCCGCGGTCCTTCGAGGCCCCGCGTCAGGTCAGCGGCCCTGCGTCCGGTCGCCGAGGTGCAGCAGGTGCGTGGCGCTCATGCGCATGCAGCGTCCCGCGATCGGATCGTCCATCAGGCGATTGAAGCTTGGGTAGCGCACGCTCAGGAACCTGGAACGCCGGTACAGTTCGCGCGCCTTCTTGAGCATCAGGTCTTCCTGCAGGGTGGGGTCGACCGGCAGGGCCAGGGGAATTTGCTGCGGCGATGGCGTCAGGAATCTCATCACGACACCTCGACCGGAGAGACCTCTGCCAAGCCGCGTGGGGCGACGGGGGCTGCGGGCTTGTCGATGTGCTTCATAGGAACACCTCCGGCTAAGTTTGAGTGCGCGAGAAGACCACCCAAAATTAACACGGACATTCAAACTCAATGGCTCGATCAGGCGCGTTTCCACGGCTCAATTCAAGCGATCGGCAGCGTCCCGAAAAGGACGCCACGGTCGGGCTGTGGCGACCTGTTACCTGCGCGCGGGCGGCAGATCGGTGCAACTGCCGTGCGCCACTTCGGCCGCCATGCCAATACTCTCACCCAGCGTCGGGTGCGCATGGATGGTCTTGCCGATGTCGACGGCGTCGGCGCCCATCTCAATGGCCAGCGCGATCTCGCCGATCATGTCGCCCGCGTGCGTGCCGACCATGCCGCCGCCCAGGATCTTGCCGTGGCCGTGGGCCTCGGGTGAATCGTCAAACAGCAGCTTGGTGACGCCTTCGTCGCGGCCGTTGGCAATCGCGCGCCCGGAGGCGTTCCACGGAAACAGGCCCTTCTTGACCTTGATGCCCTGCGCCCTGGCCTGGTCTTCGGTCAAACCGACCCAGGCGACTTCGGGGTCGGTGTAGGCGACGCTGGGGATGACGCGGGCGTTGAAAGCCGCGGCGGCCAGTTCCTTGTTGCCCTGCAGTTCGCCGGCAATCACTTCGGCCGCCACATGCGCCTCGTGCACCGCCTTGTGCGCAAGCATGGGCTGGCCGACGATGTCGCCGATGGCGAAGATGTGCGCCACGTTGGTTCGCATCTGGATGTCAACGTTGATAAAACCGCGCTCGGTGACGGCCACACCGGCCTTCTCTGCGGCAATTTTCTTGCCATTGGGCGTGCGGCCCACCGCCTGCAATACCAGGTCGTACACCTGCGGTGCCGGGGCCGTGCCGCCCTCCTCTGCCGATGCGAAGGTTACTTCAATGCCCTCGGGCAGGGCGCGCGCGCCCACCGTCTTGGTCTTGAGCATGATGTTGTCAAATCGCGGCGCGTTCATCTTTTGCCAGATCTTGACCAGGTCGCGGTCCGCGCCCTGCATCAGGCCGTCGAGCATTTCCACCACGTCCAGGCGTGCGCCCAGCGTGCTGTAGACCGTTCCCATCTCCAAACCGATGATGCCGCCACCCAGGATCAGCATGCGCTTGGGGACCTGCTTCAAAGCCAGCGCGCCGGTGGAGTCGACCACGCGCGGATCGTTGGGCATAAAAGGCAGGCGCACCGCCTGGCTGCCAGCGGCAATGATGCAGTTCTTGAACGCGATGGTCTGCGTCTTGCCGGTCTTCTCCTGCGCGCTGCCGCCGGTCTCCTCGACCTGCACATGGTTGGCGCCGACAAACGCGCCGTAGCCGCGCACGATCGTGACCTTGCGCATCTTGGCCATGGCGGCCAGGCCGCCGGTGAGCTTGGTCACCACCTTTTCCTTGTGGCCGCGAAGCTTGTCGATGTCGACGACGGGCGCTCCAAAATCGACCCCGAGCGCCGCCATGTGTGACACTTCGTCGATCACGGCCGCCACGTGCAGCAGCGCCTTGCTCGGAATGCATCCGACATTGAGGCAAACGCCGCCGAGTTGCGCGTAGCGTTCCACCACAACGACCTTAAGCCCCAGGTCGGCGGCGCGAAACGCAGCCGAGTAACCTCCCGGACCGGCGCCGAGCACCAGCAGGTCGCAGTCCTGATCGACGGTGCCGGCAAAGCTGGCCGCAGTAGGGGCCGAGATGACCGGCGCCGCCGCAGCGGCCGCCGTGCCTTTCGAGTCCTCCCCTTGGAAAGGGGAGGGTTGAGGAGGGGTTGAGCCAGTTTGTCCCGAAGGGGAACTCGTGCTGCTGCTTTCAAGCAGCAGCACGAGCGACCCTTCCTTGACCTTGTCACCGAGCTTGACCATGAGTTCTTTCACGACGCCGCCATGGCTCGAAGGAATTTCCATCGATGCCTTGTCGCTCTCGACCGTGATCAGGCTCTGATCTGGCTGAACGACGTCGCCAACCTTGACCATCAGTTCGATGACAGTCACCTCGGCGAAATCACCGATGTCGGGGACCTTGATTTCTATAGATGCCATGTTGTGCTTTCTTATCAGTTGAACACGCTACGAGTTCGTCATTGCGAACGAAGTGAAGCAATCCATGTCTTTCGCGCCGCTGCCTGGATTGCCACGTCGCTACGCTCCTCGCAATGACGGGAAATTCAAAGCAGCACGCGCCGGAAATCGCCCAGGATCTGTCCCAGATAGACGTTGAAGCGCGCCGCGCTGGCGCCGTCGATGACGCGGTGGTCCCAGCTCAGGCTCAAGGGAAGCATCAGCCGCGGCTGGAAGGCCTTGCCGTCCCAGACCGGCTCCATGGTCGATTTGCAGACGCCCAGAATGGCGACCTCGGGGGCGTTGATGATCGGTGTGAAGTAGCGCCCGCCAATGCCGCCCAGGCTCGAGATGGTGAAGCCGGCGCCCGACATTTCGGCCGGGCTGAGCTTGCCGTCGCGTGCCTTCTTGGCCAGGTCGCCCATCTCCTGCGAGATCTGGAAAATGCCCTTCCTGTCGGCATCCCGGATCACCGGCACCATCAGGCCGTTGGGCGTGTCGGCGGCAAAACCAATGTGGAAATACTGCTTCAATACCAGCTGCTCGCCGTCGATGCTCGAATTGAACTCCGGGAACTTCTTCAGCGCGGCGACGCAGGCCTTGATCAGGAAGGCCAGCATCGTGACCTTGACGCCGGCGTCGCCTGCGGCCTTGCCGGACTTGGCGCTTTCCAGGTTGGTGGCAACACGAAAGGCCTCGAGGTCGGTGATGTCGGCATCGTCGTGGTTGGTGACGTGCGGGATCATGACCCAGTTGCGATGCAGGTTGGCCGCGCTGATCTTCTTAATGCGGGGACGGTCCTTGCGCTCGATCGGACCGAATTTGGCAAAATCCACATTCGGCCATGGCAGCAGACCCAGGCCGGCGCCGTCATTGCCGGCAGCCGCGCTCTTGTTCTGGGTCGCCGCCGCCTGCGTCTGCGCCGCACCGCTCATCACGGAGCGGGTGAAGGCCTGCACATCGGCCTCGGTGATGCGGCCCTTCGGGCCATTGCCCTTGACTTCGTTAAGCGGCACACCGAGCTCGCGCGCAAACTTGCGCACCGAGGGCGAGGCGTGCGGCAGTTGGGCCGGTAGCGCCGTCGGGTTGTGCGCCGGCAGCGCCGGCGCGGCAGCAGCAATGGCAGGGGCTGCGGCGGGACCCGGCGCGGGCACTGCGGCCGGTGCCGGTGCAGCGGCGGCGGCCGGCGCAACGGCCACGGTCGCAGCGGGGGCTGTAGCAGCTGCGGTCGCCACACCGGTTCCTTCGAGTATCGCCAGCAGGTCGCCAATGTTGACCTTGTCGCCGACCTTGACCTTGAGTTCCTTGAGCACACCGGCATGGCTCGACGGAATCTCCATCGCCGCCTTGTCCGACTCGACCGTGATCAGCGACTGCTCGAGCCGGATGTTGTCGCCCGCTTTGACCATGACCTCGATCACGGCCACGTCCTTGAAGTCGCCGATATCGGGCACCCTGATTTCTATGACAGACATGTGTGTCTCCTTATGCGTAGAGCGGATTGACCTTGTCGGCCTGGATGCCATAGCGCTGTATCGCCTCGGACACTTTGGCGACCGGCAATTTTCCTTCTTCGCTCAAGGCCTTGAGCGCTGCGACCACGATGTAATGCCGGTTGATCTCGAAATGCTCGCGCAGCTTCGATCTGAAATCGCTGCGGCCAAAGCCGTCCGTGCCGAGCACCTTGTAGCTGCGACCCTTGGGAATGAAGGAGCGGATCTGTTCGGCGTAGGCTTTCATGTAGTCGGTCGACGCGACCACCGGGCCGGCGTGCTGTTCCAGCTGCCGGCTGACGAACGGCGCGCGCGGGGCGGCTTGCGGATGCAGCAGGTTGTGGCGCTCGCAGTCCTGGCCGTCGCGTGCCAGTTCGTTGAAGCTCGGGCAGCTCCAGACGTCGGCCACCACGCCCCAATCGGCCGCCAGCAGTTCCTGCGCCGCGATCGACTCGCGCAGGATCGTGCCGGAACCGAGCAACTGCACGCGCGGGCCAGCCAGCGTGGCGGCCAGTTCCACTCCTTGCTTGCACAGGTACATGCCCTTGATGATCTGCTCCTCGGTGCCCGCGATCAGGCCCGGCATCGCGTAGTTTTCGTTGAGCAGCGTGATGTAGTAGAAAACATTGTCCTGTTTCTCGACCATGCGCTTCAAGCCATGGTGCAGGATGACGCCGACTTCGTGCGCAAAGGTCGGATCGAAGCTGACGCAGTTCGGAATCGTGCCGGCCATGATGTGGCTGTGGCCGTCTTCATGCTGCAGGCCTTCGCCGTTGAGCGTGGTGCGCCCCGACGTGCCGCCGAGCAGGAAGCCGCGCGCCTGCATGTCGCCGGCAGCCCAGGCCAGGTCGCCAATGCGCTGGAAGCCGAACATCGAGTAGTAGACGTAGAACGGCAGCATGATCCGGTTGTTGGTGCTGTAGCTGGTGGCCGCGGCGATCCAGCTCGCCATGCCCCCGGCCTCGTTGATGCCCTCCTGCAGAATCTGGCCCGCCTTGTCTTCGCGGTAGTACATCACCTGGTCCTTGTCGACCGGCGTGTACTTCTGGCCTTCGGGGTTGTAGATGCCGATCTGGCGGAACAACCCCTCCATGCCAAAGGTGCGCGCCTCGTCGACCAGGATCGGCACCACGCGCGGACCGAGCGCCTTGTCGCGCAAGAGGGTCGTGAGAAAGCGCACATAGGCCTGCGTCGTGGATATCTCGCGGCCTTCCGCAGTGGGCTCGATCACCGACTTGAAGATCTCCAGCGCCGGCACGGTGAACTGCTCGTCAGCCTTGGTGCGCCGGTGCGGCAGGTAGCCGCCCAGCGCCTTGCGGCGCTCGTGCAGGTAGCGCATCTCGGGCGTGTCGTCGGCCGGCTTGTAGAACGGAATGTCCGCGATCTGGCTGTCGGGCACCGGAATGTTGAAGCGGTCGCGGAAGATCTTGATGTCTTCGTCGGTCAGCTTCTTGGTCTGGTGCACATTGTTCTTGCCCTCGCCGCTCTTGCCCATGCCAAAACCCTTGATGGTCTTGATCAGCAGGACGGTCGGCTGGCCCACGTGCTTGACGGCGGCATGGTAGGCGGCATAGACCTTTTGCGGGTCGTGGCCACCACGGCGCAATGCCCAGATGTCGTCGTCGCTCATCTTGGCCACCATCTCCGCGGTCTTGCTGTCGCGACCGAAGAAATTCTTGCGCACGTAGGCGCCGTCATTGGCCTTGAACGACTGGTAGTCGCCGTCGAGCGTGTCCATCATCAGCTTGCGCAGGGCGCCTTCCTTGTCGCGCGCCAGCAGCGGGTCCCACTCGCTGCCCCACAGCAGCTTGATCACGTTCCAGCCGGCACCACGGAACTCGCCCTCGAGTTCCTGGATGATCTTGCCGTTGCCGCGCACCGGGCCGTCCAGGCGCTGCAGATTGCAGTTGATGACGAAGATCAGGTTGTCGAGCTTCTCGCGCGCCGCCAGGCCGATGGCGCCGCGGCTTTCGACCTCGTCCATCTCGCCGTCGCCGCAAAAGACCCAGACCTTGCGGCTGGCAGTGTCGGCAATGCCGCGCGCATGCAGGTACTTCAGGAAGCGCGCCTGGTAGATCGCCATCAGGGGCCCAAGGCCCATGGAGACGGTCGGGAACTGCCAGAACGCGGGCATCAGCTTGGGGTGCGGGTAGCTCGACAAGCCCTTGCCCCCGACTTCCTGGCGGAAGTTGAGCAGCTGCTCTTCCGTCAATCGCCCTTCCATGTAGGCGCGTGCATAGACGCCGGGCGCCACATGACCCTGGATATAGAGGCAGTCGCCACCGTGCCCTTCGCTCTCGGCGTGCCAGAAGTGATTGAAACCGGCGCCGAACATGTGGGCCAGCGACGCGAAGGAACCAATGTGGCCGCCCAGATCGCCGCCATCGACCGGGTGATGCCGGTTGGCCTTGACCACCATCGCCATCGCATTCCAGCGCATGTAGGCGCGCAGGCGTTCCTCGATCTCGATATTGCCGGGGCAGCGCTCTTCCTGGTCGGGCGCGATCGTGTTGACATAAGCGGTATTCGCCGAAAACGGCATGTCGATGCTGCTCTGGCGCGCATGCTCGAGCAGTTGCTCAAGCAGGAAGTGGGCACGCTGCGGGCCTTCGCTCTGAATCACCGCGGACAGCGCATCCATCCATTCGCGTGTTTCCTGATTGTCCGCGTCAAGCGCGGCTGCGCCGGGTAAAGTCTCGGGAACTGCTGCCATGCGTGTCTCCTGTGTTGGCTCTAATTTATTGCAATCGGGGAATTGTCTCACAGTCTTTAAAATATTTCAAATGGTGCTGTTGCTTTTTACTATATGGTATTTAGAACAGGGAAATATCCCCCATCGATGCGCCATGCACGAACGCCTCCCCTACACTTGATCCCATGCCGCTGCCCCGCCCGATCGCCCTGTCAGGTTCGCTGAACCTGCGGCCGATGATGCGCCTGCAGAGCTGGTGGCGCCGTCAGGCGCCGCAGCGGCAGGACCGTTTTGCCATGCTGGCGCCGCTGGCGGCGGTATTGCTGTTTCTGGCCGCGGTGGTCACCGCCTTTGGCTATCTGCGACTGGAGGAAATCGACCGCGAGCAGGAAGCCGTCAAGCGTGACGTCGAGTACACGCAGCAGCGTCTTCGCCTGCGTCTGCTCGAACGCCAGGAGCAGCTGATGTGGGTGGCGCGCGAACTCTCGAACAGCGAACTCGACGCAGACGACTTCCAGTCGCGCGCAGAAACACTGATCAACCGATACCCTGAACTGCAAAGCCTGAGCTGGATCGATGAGCGCCGGCGCGTCCGCGCCATTGTCGACACCGGAGCGCTATCGGGCAGCCAGCCGCGCGCCATTGGCAGCAGCTTGAAGGCGGGCGAAACCGAAAACGCCTTTGGCCTTGCGCGCGACCTGCAGCAGCCGATCTACGCGCAACAGTCGGCCGCGGCCGACAACGCCCCCACCCTGCAGTTGCACATCCCCTTGAGCCATGGCGCGCGTTTCTCAGGCGTGCTGCTGGCTGAATATTCGGTAGACGGCCTGTACCGCTATGGCGTGCCGGCCGAGGTGTCGGCCCGCTACGCCGTTTCACTGCATGATGGCAAAGGCGCCCTGCTCGCCGGCACCACCATCCCGGCGGCCAAGCCGGCGGCCCGGATCGTGCCCTGGGACAGTCCGGTCAATGCCTACCAGGTCCCGGTGTCCCCTGTCGGCAACGGCCTCATGATCCGGGGCGAAGCCTACCGCGCTTCCCTCGGCGTCATCGGCAGCGGGCTGTTCTGGCTGGTGACGGCCCTGAGCGCCCTGACGGCCTGGATGCTGATCGCCAACTGGCGCCACACGCGTCGACGCATGCAGGCGCAGCAGGCCCTGGTGTCGGAAACCGTATTTCGCCGCGCGATGGAAAACTCCATGTTGACCGGCATGCGCGCGCTCGACATGGAAGGCCGCATCACCTACGTCAATACCGCTTTTTGCAAGATGACCGGCTGGAACGAATCCGACCTGGTGGGACGCACGGCGCCGTTTGCCTACTGGCCCGAGGCCGATCGCGAATCCCTCAGCGTGCGGCTGGAAGAAGAACTGTCGGGCAAGATTTTGCCCAGTGGCGTCCAACTCCGCGTCAAGCGCAAGGACGGCACCCTGTTCGACGCCCGGCTCTATGTTTCGCCGCTGATCGACGTCTTCGGCGTGCAAACCGGATGGATGACATCGATGACCGACATCACGGAGCCGAACCGGATCCGCGATCAGTTGTCGGCCTCGCACGAACGCTTTACGACGGTGCTCGAGGCGCTGGACGCGTCGATCTCCGTGGCGCCCCTGGGCAGCGACGAACTGCTGTTTGCCAACAAGCTCTACCGGCTCTGGTTCGGCACCCTGGCCGGCGGCCACCTGCAACTGGTCGCGGAAGCCGGCGTGCCGGCAACCGCCCCGAGCGACGAATCGCTGGACGACGTCGACGCCTTCGCCGGACTGCCGACCAATTCACTGCCCGACACGGAAGCGGAAAGCTCCGAGATCTACCTCGATGACCTGGGCAAATGGCTCGAGGTCCGCACCCGCTATCTGAGCTGGGTCGATGGCCGCCTGGCGCAAATGGTGATTGCCACCGACATCACGGCGCGCCGCATCGCCGAGGCGCAGTCGGCCGAGCAGACCGAGCGCGCCCAGACCGCCA
>CAIMBE010000214.1 GCA_903839085.1 uncultured beta proteobacterium
ATCCGGTAGCGCCAGTCATGAAAGCCAAGCATGTGAAACATATTGCTGCGCCGTTGCTGTTCCAGATCTTCATTTTGCGACAGCAAGTTGACCAGCTCGTCGGATGCCGTTTGTGGATCCGGTGAGAGTTCGAGCGTCGCGTCGGGCCAGAACAGCATGTCGTCTGCCATGCGCGAGACCGGCCTTCGCCCGGCCACGATGCAGCCCGACAGCAGCGATTCAAGCCAGCGGCTGGTCACCATCATGGAGCGGGGCCGATCGCCCTGCGGCTCCACGTACAGGTGAAAGGCCAGCGAGATGCGGGTGCGCTGCAGCAGCTTGAACAGCATGCCGCGTTCCAGCGCGACGCTCGGTCCGGTTGCGTTGCCCAGGGGCGAGTGCAGATACAGGCACGGCGAACCCGCAGGATGAAAGCGTCTGGAAAAGCAGGCCTGGTAGCTCGGGGGTGTGCGTCCAAAGCCGATCACATCGATTTCACGGAGCCTGGCTTCGCGCGGCACCCAGGTCAGGCAGTCGGCACCCTGGTACAACTGGTGCACGGGTATGGAAAAGCGCTGGCTCGGGTAATCCACGTCCTCGTGCGCAGTGACCGTGATGGCGTCATAAAGCGCGGTTTCCCTGACAAATCCGGGCGTGAAGTAGGAGTCGGTCACAAAGCCATAGATCTTGCTGAACTTCTTGCGGCAGTCCGGTATGGCATTGATCATGGCCAGATCACCCGGACCCCGCGCCACCACGATCAGGACGTCACCGCCCGTGCTGTGCAGGGGCGCAAAATTGGCCTTGTGAGGTCGAATCCAGCGTTCTGGCCAGGAAGCCGGCACGGGCTTTGGCGACAGCACCTCCGCCTCAAAATAATGAGCCATCAATTCGGCCAGTTCATCGATGGCAACCCAGCCCGCGTGAGGCGATGCAAGCCCGGCATAGAGCACAGAAGTCTTCATGACTCAACTGGCCGCATCCACCCGGTCGAAGCGGTAGCCGTAGCCATAGATGGGCGTCAATTTCCAGCCCTTGCTGCCGTCGAGCAGCAGCTTTTTTCGCAAGCGGCTGATGTGGGTGTCGACGGTGCGGGTATCGACATCGGTATTGAGCCCCCAGATCTTGTTGAGCAAGTGGTCGCGCGACAGGAGCTTGCCGGGGTTCTGGAACAGGTAGACCGACAAATCGAACTCCTTTTGGGTCAGGGTGATGGGCTTGCCGTCCAGGCTGAGGTTGTGGCGCGCCACGTCGACCTCAAAGGAACCCAGGCGCAGCACGGGCAGACCACCGGGCTTGACCCGTCGCGCCACGTTCTCCAGACGCGCCAGCAGTTCCATCGGCTTGGGAGGCTTCACCAGATAGTCGTCGGCTCCCATCTTGAGGGCGGACACGACGGTGGCTTCGTCTTCCCGAGCCGTCACGACGATGACCGGGATCTCCCAGCCCAGGTTTTGCCGGACCCACTGCAGGACATCCGCCCCTGTGCCGTCGGGCAGCATCCAGTCGAGCAGCAGCAGGTCAAAACGTTCCTTCTTGACGCCTTCAACGAAAGCCGCCGTGGTGCCAAAGCCCCGGCTGGTGTGCTGACCGCTGCCAAGCCAGAGTTCGAGCAGGCTGAGTTGGTCGCTGTCATCTTCAAGCAGGGCGATGTGCATGGTTCACTCCTCTTCGTGCAGCAGGCTAAGGCCGATGGCGCCGCGACGGCGCAACCACGGGCTCGGACGGTATCGCGGGTCGCCATACACAGTCTGCATGTTGAACAGGACCTCGAGCACATTGGTCGGGCCGTAGAGGTTGCCCATCGCCAGCGGTCCGATGGGATAGCCCAAACCGAGCGTGACGGCCGTTTCAAGGTCGGCCGGCGAGCAAATGTTTTGCTGGCAGATGTCCGAGGCGATGTTGACAATGGTCGCCACCACGCGCTGGCTGACAAAGCCGCCGCTGTCGCGAATCACGCTCACCGCCTTGCCGTCGCGCGCCATCAGCGCGTGCGCCGCGTGCCGCATATCGGTCCGGGTCGCGGGGTTGGTCGCCAGCACGCGCCGGCGGGTGCTGGCATCCTCGACCAGCATGTCGATGCCGACGGTGCGCGCGGGATCGAGCCGTTCCACCACGGCCACCGTGGTGATGTCAAATCCCAGTGGCGCGACCAGGGTCAGGGCCTGCGGCGAGGGCGCGGCCGCAGTCTCGATCCGCGCGCCCAGTTGCTTCAGCAAGGCCAGCAGTTCAGCGCGGCGCGCGGCGCGCGGTGAGACCCAGACCGGCGGCATTTCATCCACTTGCGGCGCGGGCGCTTCAGGAGCGATGCGGGCGACGCCTTGTTCGTAGCGATAAAAGCCTTCGCCCACCTTTTTCCCGACCATGCCTGCCGCGAGCCGCTGGGCGGTGATGACGCTGGGCCGGTAGCGCGGCTCTTCGTAGTACTGGTGGTAAATCGAC
>CAIMBE010000215.1 GCA_903839085.1 uncultured beta proteobacterium
CTCCTATGGCGCCGAGATCCGCTTTGGCGGATCGGCCGACCTGGGCGGATTCGAGGCCAGGGTCAGCTTCGGCGCAGTCTGAGCCAGCGCGCCCCGGCGCCCCCCCGGCCGGGCAGCCGCCCCCCAGAAGCCGGGGGAAAACGCCTTCAGCTTGACTTCAGCTTGGCTGCGTATATTGCGGCCGCAGTCAGTTCTGTCGTGATCTGACACCCAACCTGATTCGAGAGGAGCCCTTTTCATGACGACCGTTGCAATCAAGAACCTCGTCGCACGATTTTCAACCGCGCTACTCGTCGCGCTGGCACTGGCGTCGAGCCCAGCCTGGGCGCTGACGCTTTCAGCCTCGTCCGTGACCCTCACGCAAGGCGGCAACAGCGCCACCATCACGGTCAGCGGCGCCTCGGGCGCCCTCTCCGCCGTGTCGTCCAACCCGAGCCTGGGCTCCAGCGTGAGCAACCCCGCCATTGCCGACGCCAGCGTGATGAGCGCCACGTCAATCAAGGTCACGTCGGTCTCGGCCGGCTACACGGTCGTGACCATCCGCGACGCCATATCGGCGGTCCGGATCCCGGTGACCGTGGTGACACCGGCGGGCGCCAGCACCAACCGCTACAACGTGCTGGCATGGAACGACCTGGGCATGCACTGCATGGACGGCAAGGACTACTCGGTGTTTTCCATCCTGCCGCCCTTCAACAATTTGAACGCGCAGCTGATCGACCGCGCCGCCTGGTCCGGCCCGGTGTCGCCGGCCAGCCTGTCAGGCTCGACCACGCTGTCGGGCGCTTACCTGACTTACGAATCGGTCGTCGACGCGCTGATGAGTTCCATCAATACCTACAGCGGCGGCGTGGGCGACGAGCGCAAGACCAACTTCTGGAACAACGTCAAGAGCCTTTATGGCGCGCAACCTCTTGACAATTGCGGCCTGACCGGCAATCGCACGCCGGGAACCACGCCCAGCAAGATGGCCTTCAACAAGACCTGGTCCTGGTTCGAGGCCACCGGGCTGCCGATTACGCCCTTGTCCGAGAACCTGACCAATGCCTCGGTGCTGAGCAAGAACGAGTACCCGCCCGTCAAGGTGGTGGCGCGCAGTTCAAAGGGCACGGAGCTGGCTTCCACGGTCACGGTGCTGCCGGTCAGCGACGAGATCAGCTGCAGGGCCTGCCATGCGTCGACCAGCCCTGCTTCACAGAGCACCGCCAATGGCAAGCTCGCCAGGCCCGACCGCGGCTGGGTGAACCTCGCGGATGTCGAAAAGGACTGGAAATTCAATATCCTCAGGCGCCACGATGAACTCAGCGGCACGTCGCTGGAACGCGATGCGATCGCCGGCAAGCCAGCCCTGTGCGCCGGCTGCCACGGCTCCAATGCGCTGGGACTCAAACCCAACGGCGCCAAAGCCTGGCTGACCAGCGCGATGCACGCCAACCACGCCTATGTGACCGATCCAAGCTCGGGCGGTGTCACCCTGAACGATTCGACCAACCGCAACTCCTGCTACTCGTGCCATCCGGGCTCCACCACCAAGTGCCTGCGCGGCGCCATGAGCAATGTCAGCGGCGTCGAATGCCAGAGCTGCCACGGCAGCATGTCCAAGGTCGGTGATCCGGCGCGCGTCGGCTGGCTCGAGCAACCCAACTGCCAGGCCTGCCACAACAACGGCAAGCGCCTGACCAGCGCCGTTGACGGCAGCGGCAATCTGCTGACGACCACCGACACGCGCTTCGCTTCCAATCCGAACACGCCGGCGACTGGATTCAGCCTGTTCCGCTACAGCAAGGGCCACGGCGGCATGAAGTGCGAGTCCTGCCACGGCGCCACCCATGCCGAGTATCCGAGCGTGCAGCCGAGCGACAACCTGCAGAGCGTTGCCCTGCAGGGTTACCAGGGCACGGTGATGGAGTGCGTGGTCTGCCACAACTCGCCGCCGGAGGACAGCAAGCTCAATCTGGGCCCGCACGGCATGCACTGGACCGGTCCGACCTGGGTTGGCAAGCACAACGATTTCGGCAAGACCAACCCGGCCTCCTGCAAGGCCTGCCACGGCGCGGACTACCGGGGCAGCGCGCTGTCGCAGGTCAAGGCGCCGCGCTCGTTCCGGACCAAGAACAGCGGCGTCAAGAGTTACTCGATCAGCAGCAACCCGGCCACCTCCACGGTCGGCTGCTACGACTGCCACAACGGGCCCAATCCTTCCTGATCGAGCGCGACTACAACCCGAGCGCCCTGAAATTGCCGGCGCCAATGGCCTGCAGCACGCGCCGCGTCTCCAGCGCCAGCGCGTCGCGGTCGGCCTGATTCGGCAGGGCCTGCAGATAGCGGTCGGTCACGCTGCCGGAGCACGCGCCCAGGCTGGCGCACATTTGCAGCGCGGTCAATGAGGCCGCTCCGCACTCCAGGCCCATCTGGCAGGCGGCCAAGGTGAACGCCAGCGAACGCAGGTCGGCCCGCTCGCTGGCGGGCGCCATCTGCGCATCGACCTGCAGCACAATCATCTGGCTGATCAACTCGCGCAGCGACCCGATGGCAAACGGGTCCTGCGAGGCGACGATGGCGCGCGCCGCCCGCAGCGCCTCGTCGCGCTTGCCGTCGCTCAGGTACTTGCTGGCCAGCTCGCCCGGGCTCAGCGCGGCCTCGAGGTAGGACGCTTCCTGCTGGCGCCGCGCTGCGTCCAGCAGCTCGACCTGCGCCATGTCGGAGAAACTCCAGCAGCGCGCCTGCAGGCTGCGGTAGGCCTCCGCGCGCTGGGCGCTGCGCGGATCGTTGCCCGGAAACGCGCGGGTCAGCTCGTCTATGGACGCCGCTTGCCCTTGCGCGGCAATGAAGGTGGGAAAGCAGGCCGACCAGGCGCGGTAGGCCATATGGCGCTCGCTGGCATCGCGGCTGTCCTTGAACTGGCGGTAGACCGAGCGCAGGTCGTGGCTCAGCTCAAGCGCGTTGGCCGCGTGCACGGGCGCTGCGGGCGCACTGCTGGCCACCGCTGGAACGCCGGCCTGTGTCGGCTCAAGCCGCGGCGCCGGCGGCGCAGCGACAGCATTGACATCCTGCCTCGGATGGATGGCCAACGAAGGCGCAGGCTCCCAGAACCAGTACGCCGCTGCCAGTCCGGCCAGCAGCAGGACAAACAAGCTGAGCCTGCCTGGGCCGGGCCGGTCATGGCTATTGATCTTTCCAGATTTCAAGACTCTTGCTTTCGTCATCGCGAGGCCGCAGGCCGTGGCGATCCATGCCCCAGGACTCCCTGGATTGCCGCGTCGCCAGGCTCCTCGCAATGACAGTCAGGATCGTCATCGCAAGGCCGCAGGTTGTGGCGATCCGAATCGTCATCGCGAGGCCGCAGGCCGTGGCGATCCATGGCCCAGGACTCCCTGGATTGCCGCGTCGCCAGGCGCCTCGCAATGACAGTCAGGATCGTCATCGCAAGGCCGCAGGTTGTGGCGATCCATGCCCCAGGACTCCCTGGATTGCCGCGTCGCCAGGCGCCTCGCAATGACAGTCAGGATCGTCATCGCA
>CAIMBE010000216.1 GCA_903839085.1 uncultured beta proteobacterium
CGCGACGCTCGAACTCTCACCGGATCCACAAACGGCATCCGACGAGCTGGTCAACTTGCTGTCGCAAAATGAAGATCTGGAACAGCAACGGCGCAGCAATATGTTTCACATGCTTGGCTTTCATGACTGGCGCTACCGGATCGGAGCGTTTTGCGCGATGATGGACTTACCGGTGCCCGATGCGCTGCGCGACGATGTGGCACGCCTGCAGGCCCTTGGCGCTCTGTACGCCCCAACCGCCTGAGCGGCAGCGCCGCGCTCACTTCCGACAATTCACAGCTAGTTCACACTTCTGTCACGCTGTTCTGCGCGGGGGGTCTTAGCATCCCGGGCATGAACTTGCAAACCTTTTGCCACGCCCTCATGCGCTCCGTGTTGCTGTGCCTCGCAGCGCTGGTGGCAGGCTGCGCCGGGCCCGCAGCCTCGCTCCGGCCAGGCTCTGACGCGTCAATGCAAAACCCGAATTTCAAACCGGTTGAAAAAACCAGCAGCGGCACCCTGATGTCGAAGGAAGACCTCGCGCTGCTGGAGGAATCGGTCAATCCGGTGTACCGCATTGGTAGCGGCGACGTCCTCAAACTCGACGTCTTTGGCCGGCCGGAAGTCAGCGGCACCCACACCGTCGGCCCGGACGGCAAGATCACGGTTCCCATCATGGGTGATGTTTTCTTGAATGAGTTCACCCGCGAAGCCGCGCTCGACGCCATCAGCACGCGACTGAAGCAGTTTTTTACCCAGCCGCACGCCACACTCGCAGTCGATCAATACACCTCCAATCAGGTCACGGTGCTCGGTCGGGTCGAACGTGCAGGCATGCAAAAGTTCGCCCATCCACCCACGCTGGCCGAGGTGCTGGCCAATGCGGGCGCCTTGCCGGTGATGGACAAGCAGGCGACGCTGACACGCTGCGCCATCATGCGCGGCCGCGAGAAATTGATCTGGGTTGACCTCAAAGCCCTGCTCAATGGCGACCCCGACTACAACCTGCGCATGAAGAAAGGCGACATCGTCTTCATACCCGATTCGTCCGACACGGCGGTCTATGTCCTGGGCGCGGTACCCAAACCTGGCTCGTACCGGATCACGCCGCGCATGACGGTGCTTGACGTGCTGGCACAGGCGGGCGGTCCCAACGAAGACGCGGCGCCACAGCAAATTGGCGTCTATCGGGCCGGCGCCAACAAGGTTGAGGTGATCGATTTTGCCGATCTGATCAACGTATCGCGGCGTACCAACTATGCCCTGGAAGACGGCGACGTGATCTTCGTTCCAAAGAGCAACGTAGCGGACTTTGGTTACTTCGTGCGCCAAATCTCGCCATTCATCTCGGTGCTGACCTTCGGCACGACCCTCAACACGCTGACCAAGTAAATGGACCATCAGAATCGCACACAGATCGACGTCTCGGTCGTCGTGATTGGCCGCAACGAGGGCGGCCGCCTCGAACGCTGCCTGCAATCCGTGGCACAGGCGAACTGGGGCAGCACAAGCCATGAGCTGATTTACGTGGACTCCCGTTCCACTGATCAAAGCGTCGCCAGCGCGCAGGCGCTGGGCGCCAAAACCATCGTTCTTGACGATGCCAGCCCCTGCGCTGCCAAGGCCCGCAACCTGGGCTGGCAAGCTGCAAGCGGCCAGTATGTTCTCTTTCTTGACGGCGACACCGAACTTCACCCCGATTTTGTGCGGCGCGCGCTTGACGCCCTGTCGGAACCTAATCTGTGCGCCGCGTGGGGACATCGCCGTGAGTCCCGACCCGCTCAATCGCTCTACACCCGGGTGCTCGATCTGGACTGGATTTACCCGGTGGGCCGCACGCTCTATTTTGGCGGCGACGTGCTGGTGCGCCGCGCTGCGCTGGCTCAGGTGGGCGGCTTCGACCCGTCGCTCAAGGCCGGCGAAGAGCCCGAGATGTGCGCCAGACTGCGCGCCGCAGGATGGCAGATTGAACACATTGATGCCCCCATGACGCAACACGACCTGGCGGTCAACTCCTTTCGCGCCTACTGGCTGCGCGCCTACCGCTCCGGCATCGCCTACGCCGAGGTGGCAGAGCGCATGCGCCTGCGCGGCGACGTGCTCTGGCAGCACGAGGCGCGGCGCGACTTTCACCATGGCATCGCCTTTGTGCTGGCACCGTTTCTATGGGCTGCATCGCTTTGGCTCAACACCGCAATGGCCCTGACCCTGATGGCAATGGCCCTGCTGTTCCTGGCACGCACCGCGCAGCGGTGTGCCTGGAAGGCGCCCGGCCAGTGGGCCTTGTGCGCGCAGTATGCGGTGCATGCCCATTTTCAGAAGATCCCGGCGCTGTTCGGACAATTCAAGTGGCGCCAGGCGGCGCGACAGAAATCCGAAATTGCCCTGGTCGACTACAAACAATGAACCCATCAACTCGCAGCACGGCAGGGGCCAAGGCGATGCTGGCAGCCGCACTGGCGCCCCTGGCCTGGTTTCAGCGCGTGGTTCTTCATCGCTGGACCCGCCTGTGGAGCCTGGCACGTCTGCAGGAGGCCACCGGCCACCGCGTCGATTCGTCCAATGTGATCATGGGCCCCATAGAACTGCAGGGCACGCGCAATATCCGCTTGGGCCGCAACGCCTTGATCTACCCCGGTGTCTATCTGGAGACGCAGGGTGAGGGCGTCATCACCCTGGGCGATGATGTGGTGCTGTCACGCGGTGTTCACATCGTGGCGTTTGAGCGTGTGACGCTCGGTGCAGGCTGCATGGTCGGCGAATACAGCAGCCTGCGCGATGCCAATCACAAACTCGACACGCACTCTATCCGCAACGCCGGTCACGTCAGCGCGCCCATCGACATTGGCGCCAATGTCTGGCTCGGTCGGGGAAGCACCGTGCTCAAGGGTGCAAGCATTGGCCCCAACAGCGTGGTGGGCGCCAACGCGGTCGTCACCAAACCTGTAGACGCCGAACAAATAGTCGGTGGCGTTCCGGCCCGGGTATTGCGCCACAACAGCGCCTGAATCAAGCCCTCCGGTCAAAGAACAGAACCATCATGAACCCCAGTCCACTGCCCATGGCCTATCTGGTCAGCCGCTACCCGGCCGTCTCGCACACTTTCATCCTGCGCGAGATTCAGGGCCTGCGCACGCTGGGCCACACCATCTTCACCGCCTCCATCAATCCGCCCGACCGATCACCCGAAAAGATGGAAGCCTACGAAAGGCAAGAGTCCGCCGACACTTTCTTCGTCAAGGCGAAAGGCGCAGTGGGCGCTCTGATTGCGCTGCTGTACTGGTGTGTTCGGTCACCTGCAAGACTGCTTCAAACCATTCGCCTGGGCCTGCAACTTGGCAAGAACGGAAACCCGCTCTACGGTCTGGCCTACGTTGCCGAGGCGGCCCTGGTGGCGCGCTGGATGCGCCAGAACGGCCTGCAGATCCTGCACGTCCATTTTGGCAATGCAAGTGCCACGGTTGGCGTTTTGGTGCGGCGACTGACCGACTGCCACCTGTCCTACACCATTCACGGCCCCGATGAATTTGATGATGTGTTCGGCCAGCATCTGGCGCTGAAAATGAGCGAAGCCGACAGCGTGGTGTGCATCAGTCAATTTGCCAAGGGACAACTGATGCGCATCAGCCACCCCGATAACTGGCCCAAGTTTCAGGTCTGTCGCCTCGGAGTGGATCCGGCCCAGTTCACTTACTCGGAGCGCCCGTCAAACAAGTCCCCTGTCGAACTGCTGTGCGTCGGCCGCCTGTCATCGGCCAAAGCGCAAATTCTGATTGTGCAGGCCTGTGCGCAACTGCGCGATGAAGGGCTGGCTTTTGCTTTGACCATGGTCGGCGATGGGCCGGATCGCCCTCGAATTGAGCAAGCCATAGAGCGGCTGGGTTTGGGGCGTCTGGTGCGACTTACCGGCTCCCTAAACCAAGAAGCAGTACGAGCCCAATTTGCACGCGCTGACATCTTTGTCCTGCCCAGTCTGGCCGAGGGTATTCCGGTGGTGTTAATGGAAGCGATGTCCAGCGGCGTCCCCTGCGTCTCGACGCCGGTCAACGGCATTCCTGAACTGATCCAGCACGAGCGCACCGGCTTGCTCGCCACGCCGGGTGATGTGGAAAGCCTCGCGGCACAACTGCGACGCTTGATTCGGGAGCCCGGGCTGCGCAGATCGCTGGCCGAGGCCGCCCGGGTCAAGGTTCAGTCTGACTTCAACCTCAGCCAGAACGTCGCCCAATTGAGCCGCCTGTTTGCGGCATTTGCGACCGACCGGGCTTGAAACGCATGGACCTCGCCACCAAGCCGACCACGCCGCCAGCGTCCCTGCGCCGTCGCATGCTGCGCGCCGCGGGCTGGCTGGTGGGAGGCAATATCTCGTCACAGGCACTGCGCCTGCTAAGCAACCTGATCCTGACACGCTTGCTGTTGCCCGAGGCCTATGGCCTGGTGGCGGCGGTCAATATCCTGTATTTCGCGCTGGTCATGTTTTCAGATCTGGGTGTCTGGCAGAGCGTGGTCAAGAGCGAGCGCGGAACGCATGCCGATTTTCTTGGTACCGCCTGGTCGGTTCAGTTGCTGCGCGCTGCCCTGCTGTGCGTGGTGGTGCTGCTGATCGCCGCCGGACTGCAACTGGCCGGCAATGCCGGCTACTTTCAGGCTGGTACTGCTTATGCGGACCCGCGCTTGCCACCCATGGTCGCCGTCTTCAGCCTTTGCGCCCTGCTGCAGGGACTCGAATCCATGAATCTGGCAATTGCACAGCGCGAACTGAAGGTCGCCTTTCTGGCCCGCCTGGAATTCCTCTGTCAGGTCATCGCAGCGATCAGCACTGTCCTGCTGGCACTGGCAACCCATTCCGTCTGGAGCCTGCTGATCGGGACCCTGTGCTCGGCCGCGGCAAGAACGGCCCTCAGCCACTGGTATCTGCCAGGTCCCTCCTGCCGTCCTCGCTGGGACCGGTCCTGCGCCCTGGAAATCGTTGGTTTTGGCAAATGGATCCTGGTTTCATCCGTGATCGGGTTCCTCGCGGCGAATGGCGAAAAACTGATCCTGGGCGGCAGCCTGAGCACCGCAAGCTTTGGCGTATTTTCGATCGCCGCGACCCTGATGATGGCAGTCACGAGCATCTATTCCAGCCTCAACGCCCACATCATCTTTCCCACCCTCAGCGAAGCCCTGCGCGCCGATGCTGACACGGCAGGGCGGGTCTACACCCGCGTCCAGAGAATCGCCGATGCATTCCTGGGCATCATGGCTGGGGGTATTTTCATGGCCGGTCACTGGGCGGTTGACTTGCTCTACGACCATCGATACCACGACGCAGGCTGGATGTTTCAATGGCTTGGTTTGGGTTTGCTGGCAATTCGGCATCAAGTCGTCGAGCAACTCATGTTTGCCAAAGGTCGGCCCGCCTGGGTGAGTGCAAGCAACGCCCTCAGGGCGCTGAGCCTGGCGCTGCTCATACCGGCCGGATTTGCTGCGGCAGGCGAGAAGGGTGCCATCGCTGCGGTGGTGCTGAGCCAGTTTGCCAATTGGCCCGTGGCGCTATGGTTCAAATACCGCAACGGCCTGCTCACGCTGGCGTCCGAGCGAACCTGGTTGCCGGCCTGCATTCTGGGTGGCCTGGCGGGCTGGCTGCTCAATTCGACCCTGACCGCGGTGCTGAAGTAGGCCCCTTTGATCACCTCGCAAGACGGATAACGGACATGCGCATCACCTTCCTAACACCGGCTGACAATCTGACCGGTGGTAACCGTGTTGTTGCCATCTATGCCCAGCAACTGCTGGCCCGGGGTCACGAGGTGCTGGTGGTCAGCTGTGCGCCCGATCGCCTGAGC
Source organism: uncultured beta proteobacterium (assembly GCA_903839085.1). GTDB lineage: Bacteria > Pseudomonadota > Gammaproteobacteria > Burkholderiales > Burkholderiaceae_C > Rhodoferax. Next base: position 5,808 of record CAIMBE010000216.1, read on the forward strand.
CTTCGTCAAAAGATGCGTGCCGTGCTCGAACGCAATTGGCAGCGGCTGCACAACGATGGCGTGGCGCAGGCCGGCCACATCGAGTTGTCCGGCGTGCCGCACAAGACGCTTGATCGCCCGCGCGCAATTGCGGCCGGCGACGTACCGGACGCAGACATCATCGTGGCAACCTGGTGGGAAACGGCGCTCTGGATGCACGGCATGCCGGCCAGCAAGGGTCGCAAGGTCCACCTGATCCAGGGTTACGAAGTGTGGCTGGCGCCCCAGGCAGCAGCGCCAGTCAATGCCGCTTTGCGTCTGCCGAATTTGAAAATCGCGATTTCGTCCGATCTGAAGAACACCATCGAAGAACAACTCGGAGAGATCGACATCAGCGTGGTCCCCAATGCGGTCGATTTGACCCAGTTCAATGCGCCGAGCCGAGCCAAGCAGGGCCATCCAACTGTTGGTTTCCTCTATGCCCATGCCGCCATTAAAGGCGCCGACATTTGCGCCCGGGCCTGCGAACTGGCCCGGGCGCAAATCCCGCAGCTCAAGGTTGTCGCATTTGGCGCCGATCAGCCTTGCAGCGACATTCCATTGCCAGACGACGCTGAATTCTTCTACCGACCTGAACAGTCGGAACTGAAAAACATCTACGCAGCTTGCGATGCCTGGCTCTTTGGTTCGCGGCTTGACAGCTTTGGCCTGCCGATTCTTGAGGCCATGGCCTGCCGAACACCGGTGATCGCGGTGCCGATTGGGGCCGCCACAGACTTGCTGGGCGATGGCACCGGCGTGCTGGTAGCCAAGGAATCGCCTGAGGAAATGGCGGCCGCCATCGTTGCCCTCTGCAGCAAGACACCGGACGATTGGCAACGACTCTCCGATCGTGCCTACCGCAAAGCCCATGGCTATTCCTGGGAGGATGCAAGCACTCGACTCCTTGACATTCTTGCGCAGGATCGAGTTTGCAGTTCCGACACAACTGATCCATCGATTCCGACAAAAATTGCACCGGACGATCGCTGAAAGTGACAGGCGATCGACTTTATCAATAGTTCTTGGTCCCAATTCGTGAGAGGAATTTCCGTGATTTCAACGTTAAAAAGTTATGTGCTCGATCCCTATCCGCTTCGTCGTCTGGCACTTGGTTTGGCCAAGCGGGTTGATTGGGGAAATTTTGACTTCAAATACTTCAACAACACATTCGGCAGGCCGAACTACGCCTACATCATGTACGAAAGCGCGCTTCTTGCGCGCCGACTTGGCATGAAACGAATCAGCGTTCTGGAATTTGGCGTTGCCGGCGGCAATGGTCTGGTCGCGATGGAGCGCCTCGCAGAGCAGATTGAGCAAAAGCTTGGTGACATCGAAATCGAGATATACGGCTTTGACACGGGCCAAGGGCTGCCCAAGCCAGAGGACTATCGAGATCTTCCATACCAGTGGAAAGAAGGATTCTTTCCGATGGATGAAGACGCTCTGCGATCCAGACTGACGAGAGCCAAGCTGGTGCTTGGGGATATCCGGGACACGGCTGGCGATTTCTTCAAGAAATACCAGCCGGCGCCTGTGGCGGCAGTCTCGCACGATTTTGACTATTACTCGTCGACCGCGGCAGCTCTTCAAATGTTCGATGCGCCTGGGACGAATTTCCTGCCCAGGGTGTTCTGCTATTTTGACGACACGGTGGGCGGCAATCTGGAGCTCTATAACGAGTACACGGGTCAGCGCGGCGCAATCAACGACTTCAATCAGAACCATACCGACAAGAAATTGTGCCCACCGGTCTATTTGAAGTCGCGTGCCATCCAGGAACCCTGGTATCAGCAGATCTATGTTCACCACCATTTTTCTCACCCGGATTACTGCCAATTCATTGCTGAAAAAAATCAGCAGCTGAACCTTGGCCACTGACTCATTGATTGGGGACACAAATGAACCGCCACGAAGTCACTTTGCCGATTGAAGTAGACGATGGACTGCGTCTGGATGCCAAGGAATCAAGAGCGCTGGGGTCCCTGCTGCACGACGACTATGTCCAGGCCACGCCGTTTCCGCACATTGTTTTCGACGGCTTCTTTCCGGAAAGCATTCTGAAACTGGCGTGTTCGAACTTCCCTGCCGAAGCCCTCAAATCGGACCGGGTTTTCGACATTAATTACGGCGGGCACCATAAGCGGCAAATCCTGCCCTACGACTGCAGCGCCCAGGCCCAGGCGATCTTTCATTTCATGAATTCGCAAGCTGTGCTTCAATTCCTGGAAGGCTTGTCCGGTATCGACGGCCTGATTTCCGACCCCTACTTCGAAGGCGGCGGATACCATGAGATTGATCAGGGAGGCCTGCTGGGTGTTCATGCTGATTTCCGCATCAACAACAAGCTGCATCTGCAACGGCGCCTCAACCTGCTGGTCTATCTCAATCCTGACTGGGATGAGCGTTGGGGTGGCCAGCTCGAACTCTGGGACAGGTCCATGAAAAGATGCGAAGCCTCGATCTTCCCGATCCTCAATCGCTGCGTCGTTTTCAGCACCGATGCAGACAGCTTTCACGGTCACCCCGATGCACTGCGAACTCCGGATGGCGTCAAGCGCCGGTCAATGGCCCTGTACTACTACACCGGATCGCGCCAGATCTATGCGGAGGTTCCGAACCGCGACACCATGTACTACGCGCGTCCGAACGACGGTGCCAACACGCAGCGCGAAGCCAGGCAGTTCAGGGCCGATCAGTATTTGACCGATTGGCTACCCCCCAAACTGGCCCGGTTGTTCTTCCGTGCTCGCCAGAAAATAAGGGCCGGCCTCAGTACAGGACACGCCTGAACGGCAATCGGGGCCTGGCTGCCGCCCCATCGCCTGACTCGGCAGAGCCCTCTTCTGCCTCCTTGCGGTTCTTGATGCTTTCTCCCCAGCCCAGCAGCAGGAACAGCATCGGCTCGGTCTGCGCACCCATGTACACCGTGGAAAAGGCGACGAAACACATCAGATAGATGCCGGAAAACGTAAAGCCGATCGGTGGCTCACCGGGTGCCGCCTTCAAGCCAAATCTGACCTGGGTCGCGATGGCGTACAAGAACATGACCACAAACACGGCTGGCGCCAGCAGGCCATGCTGGAGCGCCATCAGGAAAAAGGCGTTGTCAACCGACTCCATGCTCGGGATTTTTGGCACCGTCGTCAGACCCCAGCCTGTCCATAGCCGCTCCATCAGAAATTCCTTGTAGCGATCGATCATGACCTTCCTGTAGAGCATGGTCTGCGCTTCGCCGGCGAGAATCTCGCCTTCCTTGGGCGTGATGTAGGCATCCAGCGCAACCTGGGCAACGATGCCACCGATCAGCAAGGCGGCCATGACGATGATCAGCCATTTCTTGCGATTCCTCATATTGCCCGCGAAAACCAGCACCGCGCCGGCAATCCCACCGATCCAGGGTCCCCGCGAGATCGTCATGAGCGCCATCAGAATCAGCACAATGGAAATCTGGTGCCTGAACGCGAACGGGAATCGGGCGCTCTGCTTCTGAATCCAGCCAAGCCAGCCGACCTGTGCCTGCTCCCACACGCCAAGCCAGGAGAGCCATCGATGCAGGCGGTAAGCGACGATGATCATGATGCAGGCCAGAATCGGGTGTTCAAAGTTGCCTGCGGTCCGCGCCATTCCATAGCGGATCGACAGGCCGCTGACGGCATTCGGAAACAGCGGTGACAAGATCTTGTAGATCGGATTGACCCAGAACTTGGCCTCATACAGGAACATCGGAAACAGCAGGAGAAGCATCAGCACGAACCTGCGCGCGGTCTCGATGTCCATGCGCCGGCTGTTGATGAGGTAGCGCCCCAGCAAAAAGGGTCCGATGACCGAACTCGCCATGTAATGCGCATAGTGCTGCGCGTCAGAATAGCCCCGGCTCAGAGAATCTGCGACCACCCGGATAAGCACATAGAGGAGGATCAGCGATTCCATCGGCCCGATCCGCAACTCCTTGAATTTGTCTTTGATCAGGACAAAAAGAATCGGGAAAATCGCTGCCGACATGAAGTTGTAGTCGGCCGCCAGCGGTACGTGGATCCAGAAGATAAAGGGCAACAACATGAAGAAGGGAATCCAGACGCGCAGGAAGGCGGTCTCCAGATCCTTCTTCACAAGCACCACGATGGCGATCAGCATCGCCACAAAAACGCTGTACTGGGTCATCTATCGGTTGCGTCTTTGCACCCAGCGAACGCGCAGCAACTCGAGTTGAAGCCTCAGGTTTGACAGGCTCATGAAGCGACTGAACCTTTCCTTTGTCAGCGTTTCAACCATCAGTTCTTTCATGTAGCCGCCCTGCCGGAAAACCGGAATACCGCTCACATACAGGCCCACGGCTTCTGGATCGAGCTTTTCCAGCAAGCGCTTGGCACGCGTCACCTCACCCCTGCTCACCGATTGAGCCTCCAGCACCATGAACACCTGACCGAGGGCATCAATCAGAAGTTCTGCATCGGCGCTAAGAAGCACTGGCGGCAAATCGATCAGGACGAAATCATACTGCTGCGACCACTGGCTGACCGCCTGCTTGAGGAGATCGAGCCGCTGCACCCCGCCCGCAAGCTGGCTGCCAAAGCCAACCGCATCGATTCGCTCACCCTGATGAGAGACCGTCTGGTGGATGCTTTCAAGGTCCGCCTGTCCGGACAGATAGTCGGACAGCCCTTGGCCCAGCGCATTGAGAACAGGACTGGGCGAGAAGCTGTTGGCGTCCAGCACCAGCACCGTCAGACCCAGTTGGCGCACCACCGCTGCCGTATCCAGAATGACGGCAGTGGCGCTGCCAACCGTTTTGACCGAAGCGAACGAAAAGACGTTCTTGCCCGATCGCGTCCTGTTGCGTATCAAAGTGGAAGCAAAGCGCCGCGTTTGCTCCTTCGCAAAGATCTGCGATGGCAGGCCACCCTCTTCAAGTTGCCAGCCAGCGGCCGGGATGCCGAAAAGCTTTTCGGCGTCGTTAACGGTATGGATGCGCCGGTCCACCAGGTCCAGGGCAATGGCGGCGACCAGGGCCAGCACCGTGGCGAGCAGCAGGACGATCAGCAATAACTTGGTCTTGCCGATCCCCATCGGCATCTCGGCTGGCAGGGCTGGCGTGACCAGACGCACAAAGCCGATCGCCCGGCTCTCGTTTTGCAGATAGTTGAGTCGGTCGCGCACCTCCTTTTGCTCCTGCTCGCGTTTGCGGATGTCACTGGTCAGGCGCATGGCCTTTTGAAAGCTTCTGGCGTAATCGGCAGCCTGGCCTTCAATCTTCTTGAGGTTCGCCTGAACCTCGTCCTCAACCTGCCTGGTCTGACGCAAAGATGCCACCAAACGGCTCTTTACATTGTCAAAAGCGGCCTGCTCGAATTCGGTCTCCCTGCTTTGCAATCGCTTGTTGATAGTTTCGTATTCGGCCAGGGCCGGCTTCTTTGCCGGGTGTTTGTCTTCAAGCCCCGCCGTGGTCCGCGCAAGTTCTTCAGATCGCTTCACCACCTCGTTTCGCAGCGCCTGGAGTCCGTTGTCCTGCAAGCGCATTTCCATGATCGAGCGTCCGACCGAGGTCGGTGTTTCGCGCTGCGCCAGAAAGGCCTGCAGTGTCGCTTCGGCGTGGGCGCGCTCAATCGAAGCGCCGGTGTATTTCTCGCGCGCCTGAACCAGCATGCTGTCGTAGGGATTTACCGTGGTCTCGCCAAAGGTGGTCAGCCCCAGCTGCTCCGAGAGCTGAACGCGCTGTCCTTCGAGTTGGACAATTTCCTCCTGCAGTCTTTTGTCATTTCCCTCCAGCGCGTCAACACGCTCGACCGATCCGAATATTTGCTCGCTCTTGGTGGTTTCCAGAAAGGAGGTGGTGATCGCGTTGACAACCTCGGACAGAAGCTCCTTCTTTGGCCCCTCCAGGCCGATACGTACCATATAGGTATCGGCAACCGGCTTGACTGTAACCGTCTTTTGCAGTTGTTCAATGTACTTGCGCTCGCTCAGGGCCTTGGGTTGGACCTCGATTTTCGCTTCCTGCAGCCTCTTGAGGGCGCGTTGCAGCACATCGTAGCGCTTGACAGTGGTTGACAGGTGATTGACGAATTCACGGTATTGCTGGTTGCTCTGCAGCTCGACCTCCTTGTCGGTTGTCAGCGTTCTCATGTAGTTCGGTGAAACCTGAAAGACCGACTCGACACCGTAGTAGCTCTGCCCCTTGATCCACACCACCGGCAGGCCGGCCAGCACGATCAGCAGCCAGATCATGATGCTGATCCGGTAGTGTGTGCGCAGGCTGCGCAGCGGGTTGATGCCGCGTCCTGGCAGTTGGCTGGTATCCATCATCTGGCGTGGTTTGACTCTCTGTAAGATCGCTGAGGCGCTACTGTGCAGGTAGCGGGGTTGGCATGGCCTTCGCGTCAATTACACTGCAGCCACCGTCAATGAGTGTTACCAGAGTGTGGCGGTTTTCTCCAGAACGGTAGCTACGGAACCATGATTGAAATTCTGCTGGCGCTGGCGATGGTCCCAATGGCGCTGCCAGCCCTGTCACTGCTGATCCTGACCCTGGCCGCTTGCGGAAACCGGCGCCCCGACCAGGCCGACGTCACCGACCCCGCGGCCGGGCCGGTGCGAGTGGCCATCCTGGTGCCCGCGCACAACGAATCGGTCAACGTTCTGCCGACAATCAAATGCCTGCAGGGCCAACTCGGCCCTGGCGATCGTTTGCTGGTGATCGCTGACAACTGCGATGACAACACCGCGGAACTGGCTCGCAGCGCGGGGGCCGGGGTTATCGAGCGCCATAGTCCGGGCCTGCGCGGCAAAGGCTATGCGCTCGCTTTCGGCGTCGATCAACTGCGCGCTGACCCACCCGATGTGGTGCTGGTGGTTGATGCCGACTGCGTCGTCTCCGACGGGGCCGTGGCCTGCATCGCCGAACGCTGCAAAGCCAGCGCCAAACCGGTGCAGATGCTCAATCTGATGAGCGCCGGCGAAGGGGCCGGCCTCAAACTCAGGGTGCTCGAATTTGCCATGGTCATGAAGAACCTGGTGCGCCCTCTGGGTTCTTTTCGATTAGGCGGAGCCTGCCACTTGATGGGCACAGGCATGGCCCTGCCCTGGGCCCTGATGGCGCAGGCCAATCTGGCGACCGGTCACATTACAGAAGACATGAAACTCGGGATTGATCTGGCGGTGGCGGGCCACGCGCCGCAATTTCTGCCCCAGGTTCGGGTTAGCAGCGCCTTTCCAGCCGACACGGGTGTCGCCAGAGTGCAAAAATCGCGCTGGGAACACGGCCATCTTGCCACCCTGACCGAAGAGTTGCCGGGCCTGGTGGCAAAGGCCGTCCGCTCCGGCAATCCGGCACTGATCGTGCTGGCCATGGATCTGCTGGTGCCGCCCACTGCCTTCTATTTTCTGCTGCTGACAATCGCGGTAACTGGCAGCTTCGTGGCTAGTGCGTTTTTTCCAGTGTGGCGGTTGGCCGCGCTGGTGGCTGGCGGCGCCGCGCTGTGTTTCTGTCTTGCCATCGGTTTGGCATGGCTCGGCTTTGGTCGCCACCTGCTCAGCGCCCGTGAATTGATGAGCACCCCGCTCTACGCGCTATGGAAAGTGCCTGTCTATCTTGCGTACTTCCTGAAGAAAAGGTCGGGCTGGGTGCGCACCAAGCGCAAATCAGAATATGCCATGCAGCCCTATGCGGACATGCAACGCGCCAAGAGGACAATTGACTCCTTCTTTGGGGCGATTTACGTCATCAACCTGGGCACCAGACCGGATCGCAGAACCGAAATGGCCGAGCAACTTGAACGCATCGGCTTGGGCTTCGGGTCCCCCAACGTCACCCTTTTTGAAGCCGTCAAGCCAAGCGATCCCGCCGGCTTTCCAACAGTCGGAGCGCGCGGTTGTTTCATGAGCCATCTTGCAGTTCTGCGCGATGCCGCGCGCCGCGGCATCAGTTCCATTCTGATTCTCGAGGACGACCTGAATTTCTGTGAGACCTTCGTCACGAGATTCTGTGCGATTGCCAGTTGGCTAGAAACATCCGACTGGGGCATGTTCTACGGCAGCTATTTTCTGGACCAGCCGCTTGAACCTTCCGGCACACCCTGCACCCCGGTCGAACCGCAGCGCCTGATCGGCACCAGCGCCTTCCTGGCGGTCAATGGAACCCATATCGATACTCTGGCCTGCTATCTCGAGGCAATGCTAGTGCGAGCGCCGGGTGACGCTCAGGGCGGGCCGATGCACATTGATGGCGCCTACTGCTGGTTCAGGCAGGCTCATCCTCATGTATCGACCTTTTTGTCAAACGGTCCACTAGGTTTCCAACGATCTTCCAAGACGGACGTACACGCATTGCGCTGGTTCGATCAAATGCCGTGGTCGGTCCAGGTGGTTGCCAGCCTGCGGCGCTGGCGCAACCGCTTGTTGCGCCAGCTTTACTGACACAGTTTGATCACGATTCGAAGCGCAGGCCGGGATAGACTGGCTTGATGATTTCAGAAACCTCTCACGTGGTGTTCATCCAGTACGGCGACTACCGGGAAGCGTTCGAGCGCTTTGCCGCTGGCGGACCCGAGGTGTACGCCGCACAGCGCTACTCAGTTGATTTCGTCGGCAAGTTGGCGCAGGACCGGCGCGTCACGGTTATTGCGCTGCCGCCGGACCCATACGATGTGGTGCTCGCGAATGGTGTTCGAGCCATCGGTCTGGGCTGGGCCGGGCGGCGCCATGTCATTGGCCTGCTCAAGACACTGGAGCAGCTTAGACCCACCCATCTTGTC
>CAIMBE010000217.1 GCA_903839085.1 uncultured beta proteobacterium
ACACCATGAACCTCTCCCATTTGCTACGGCGACAGGCGCTTCAACATCCCGAGTGCATCGCCATCTACAACGGCACCGTAGTGCATGCCAGCTATGGGCAATGGGCAGCGCGCAGTGCCGGGCTGGCCAAGCGCCTGCTCAATGCGGGACTGCAACCGGGGGATCGGGTCGTGCTGTTCATGCGCAACCATCCGCGCTATCTTGAAGTTCTGTTTGGCGCCTGGTGGGCCGGTCTGGCGGTGGTGCCGGTCAACGCCAAGCTGCACACACTTGAGGCCGAGTGGATTATCGAAAACTCCGGCGCGCGCTGGGCCTTTGCCACCAGCGACGTGGCGCCAACGGTGCTGGCCGGGCTCGAGCGCCAGATCGACATTGAAAGCGACGAAGCCAATACCCTGCTCGCGCCCCTGGCGGACTGCAGCAGCCAGCCGCTGGTCGAGCGCGACAAAGCCTCGCTGGCCTGGTTGTTCTACACCAGCGGGACCACCGGCCGACCCAAGGGTGTGATGATCACGCAGCACAACCTGATGACGATGGGGCTGACCTATTTTGTTGACGTCGATGCGGTCGCAGCGCAGGACGCGATCGTCTATGCAGCCCCGATGTCGCACGGCGCCGGCCTGTACGCGATTCCGCACTTGATGGCGGGCGCGCGCCACGTGGTGCCGGCCTCGGGCGGCGTCGACCCGGGCGAACTGTTCGAACTCGGACGCGCCCTCGGACCGCTGTCCACCTTTGCCGCGCCGACCATCGTCAAACGCATGGTGGACTACGCCGAGCAGGCTAATCTGACGCAGCAGGATGCAGCCGCTTCCTTCAAGACCATCGTCTATGGCGGCGCGCCGATGTACCTGGCCGACATCGAGCGCGCGCTGCGCGTGATGGGGCCGCGCTTTGTGCAGATCTACGGCCAGGGCGAGACCCCGATGGTGGCCACCGCGCTGTCACGCCAGCATCTGAGCGCTGCTGAGCATCCGCGTTATCGCGAGCGCATCGCCTCCGTTGGCGTGGCGCAGACGCCGGTGCAACTGCGCGTGAGCGACGAGCAGGGCGTCTCCCTGCCCTGCGGCGAAGTCGGCGAAGTGCTGGTCAAGGGCGACAGCGTGATGGCGGGCTATTGGGACAACCCGCAAGCCAGCGCCGCCGCCATTCACGACGGCTGGCTGTTCACCGGCGACGTCGGCTGCCTGGACGCCGATGGTTTTCTGACGCTCAAGGACCGCAGCAAGGACCTGATCATCAGCGGCGGCTCCAATATCTATCCGCGCGAAGTCGAAGAGCTCCTGTTGACGGCGCCCGGCGTTGCGGAGGCTGCGGTGGTCGGCGCGCCGGATTCCGGGTGGGGCGAGGTGGTGGTCGCTTTTGTCGTGGTGCAACTCGGTGCCAGTCTGACGGAGCACGATCTCGACCAGCACTGCCTGGGTCACATGGCGCGCTTCAAACGCCCCAAGCGCTACCTGTTCGTAAGCGAGCTGCCCAAGAACAACTATGGCAAGGTGCTCAAGACGGCGTTGCGCGAGCGTCTGGCGCGGGACGACGCGCGACCCGCATCAAAATAGCTTTTGCTGCCCCGGGGCGGCAGTCCTTGCTTTTGCCTTGCCAGTCTTCAATGCGTCACGCAACCAATCCAATGCGTTGTGATGCTCCCAGAAAGTTCTCATCTCGCTGACATAGAGCCATGCCTCGTACTTGCCCCCCGGGGTAATGCCATAGTCGCTCTCCGGCTTGACTGGCTTGGGGAATGCTTGCATCAGCATCTTCACCGCCACGGGATAATCTTTCTTCGCAGACTTGGCCAGCGACAGGGCTTTGGCGGGGTCGCCAAATGCAAAGGTTGCCAGCACCGCGTTCAAGGCCAACGCCGGCTGCATGTCATCGGGATAACGCTCTGTCAGTGCCACCACGTCATTCCAGCGCTCAAAGCGCACATAGGCGCAAGATAGATCCGTGCGCAAGCCATGGCTGTCATTGGGATTGAGCTCAAAAACCAGCCAGCCTGCAAGCTCCATGAAACGTTGCCAGTTTCCTGCTTCCATGCAGATGTAGGCCAGATGCGCAATCGGACGCAGGATCGGTCGGTTGGCGAAGACACCCCATGGACATTGGACGGAACCACTCTGCTGCGTCTCGATGGTCAGGCGCAACTGCTCCGCAGCCCTCTGGGCCATCGGTGTCAGGAGCCCCTCCTCGACACCTGCCCAAGCGACGGTGTCGACAGCCATGACCAAATCGTCCAGAACGTCGAAGCTGGACCACAAATCCGGGTTTTTCTGCAGCAGGTCAAGCCATTCAGGGGCGTTGTCCCAAACCTCCTCGGCGTCGTTGTGCACGACGCTCAAGCTCGGCTTGGCCTGAGGGAAAATCTTGCGCCAGCGTTTTTCCAGCTTGCCCAGAGCGGCGTCCGGCTCGAATTCGGTGGCGACGGCATGGCTTGCCCCGTCTTCATCCTCTTGCATGAAGACCTCGAAACGGTGGCGCACGCGGGGGGCCGGAGCAGCCAGAAAAAGCTCACGCAAGCGCTGCAGTTCGGGATTGGCTTCGGTCGCCACCTCCATCATCCCGGCATGCGGGTCACTGGCCATTTGGCGCAAACGCGACACCAGGTCTGCCAGCTGCGGATCGCGCTGCTTCTCCAGAAAGGCGGCCCACCATTGGGCCCGCAATTTCGCCTCGTTCACTCGTCCTTCGCTCATCAGCGTCGTCACTTCCAGAAAGCTCAGTGCCGGGTCGTTCGGATTGAACTCGCTGGCCTGCTTGAAGGAACGCCACGCCCCGGCGTGATCGCCCTGGTCGGCCAGCATGGTTGTGCGCCGCTGCATCGCGTCGGCTTTCATGATCCGGTCGCCGCGCTGCAGGATGGCTTCGATCAATCGCTCACGTTTTGCATCCCGTCCAAGTTCGAGCCAGCTGTCCATCAGCAAATTGAACAGCGGAGCCAGTCGTGCCGTGAGCGGTCCCGAACCCTTGAAATAAGGTTCAAGCAACGCGCTGGCCCGCTCCGGTTCGTCATCCTCCAGCCATTGGTAGGCGGTATCGGCCACGGCGTCGATGCCGGCCTTGCTGGCGGCGACATCGCCAAGGCGGGACTTGGGATAGGCATCGAGCACATAGCGCAAGAGATTAAGACCACCAAACAGGGGCGGCATCGACAAGGCGCCACAGCAATGTTTGTATTTCTTTGCAGAGCCGCAGGCGCAGGGGTCGTTGCGCCCCTGTTTGGCATGCCCGATCGCCTGCAGATCGTGGCCCGGCATGGGCAGGTCCGAGTACAAACTGAGCGCAGCAGTCCGCAGAAACCGGTCAAGCTCTTGAACTTCAGTGGGTATCTGTGCCAGCAAGGTCGGCATCACGTTGGGCACCGCCAGCTTGAACCACTGCGTGAATCTCTCTGGCGTCGGATTTTTTGCCGCCTGCCTGCCTGCCAGTTGCAGCAGCGCCTCAATCTGAAGTTCGAATCTTGCGGGTGATGTGTCCATGGGTTGCGGCTCTTGAGTCAGGTGCTTGAGGCGACCAAGGCGTCGATATCGACCACGTCGATCTGCTCGGAAAGCAGGTATCTCTCGGCATAACGCAGGTAGACGCCCGAGGTCAGGAACAGATCGAAGAGGTCGGGGTCGATGTGCCCGCCCTCTTTCAGGGCCGACAGAATCCGCATCGATTCCGACAGCGTCTTGGCCTTCTTGTAAGGTCGGTCCGACGCGGTGAGCGCCTCGAAAATATCGGCCAGGGCCATGATGCGCATCGGCATGCTGAGCTCGGCCGCGCCGAGCCGACGCGGGAAGCCGGTGCCCAGCAGCGTCTCGTGGTGGGTGCCCGCATATTCGGGGACCCGCCGCATGTTCTTTGGCAGGGGCAGTTGTTCGAGCATGATCAGGGTTTGCATCACGTGCTCATTGATCTTGAAGCGCTCTTCCGCCGTCAGCGTGCCGCGCACCAGGCTCAGGTTATAGACCTCGCCGAAGTTATAGAGGTTCTCCGGCACCGTGACCTTGAAGTTCCATCTGGGATCGGCCACCGTGGTATCGACACGCGGGATGACATGGTGGCGTTTGTCGGCGAGCAGTTGCTCGGTCACTGGCAAGGCATCGGACTCGTTGCCATATCGCTTGAACTCCTCGTGCGCCAAGCCAAGCCGGTCATCGAAGTGGCGCAGCCAGGTCTGCCCGGCGATGCGCCGGATGCGCTGCACCTTCTCATCCGCCATTGACTCGCTGCCCTGATTACATTCGGCAATGAACTCGAAGTCCGCCAGCAGCTGCGCCTTGCGGGCTTCGAAGTCGCTTTGCGCCTGTGTCGGACTGGCGCCTGCCGCCACCGCTTCGAGCTGTCCGATGCGGGCATCGCGCAGCAGCACTTCAAACCGCGTTCGCACCTCGTGGATGCGGTTGTAGAGGGTCTCGAGCTTGCTGGCCTTGTCCACGACGTACTCGGGCGTGGTGACCTTGCCGCAGTCATGCAGCCAGGCCCCGATGCGGAACTCGCGCCATTCGTCGTCGCTCTTGAATCTGAAGTCGGCCAGCGGCCCCTCCTGCGCGGCGCTGGCGGCCTCGGCCAGCATGATGCCGAGTTCGGGCACCCGTTCGCAGTGGCCGCCGGTGTAATGGCTCTTGGCGTCGACGGCGCCCGCAATCAGACGCAGCAGCGCATCCATGAACTGCTTCTGCGCCTCGATCAGGTTCTGGTTTTCGATCGCCACCGCGGACTGCGCTGCCAGCGCTTCGACGAAAGTGATCAGGTCAGGACGAAACGGAACGATCGCGCCGGTCACCGGATCGAGCGCGTTGAGCAGTTGTATGACCCCGATCACTTCGCCTTCGCGCGGGCTCAAGGGCACGGTCAGCATCGAGACGGTGCGCAAGCCCGATTCCTCGCTGAAGCTCTTGGTCCCGGAGAGGTCGAAGCGGGTCTCGTTGTAGACGTCATCGATGATGACGGAACGGTTGGTCGTGGCCACGCGCACCACGACAAACTTGTCATTGGGCGCGCCCGCGGCGTCAAACATCGGGATCTCGAACGCGGGCAGCGGGTCGTCGCTGGTGCGCTGGACAAACGCCAGCGTGTTCTGCTCGGTCTTCAGGAACAGGGTCGCCGCCAAGCACTGGGCAATGTCGCGCGCGCCAAACAACACCTGTCGCATCAGCAACTGGCGGTTTTGCTCGCGCGACAGGCCGATTCCGTTGTCCACCAGGCGCGCCAGTTTTTCCTGCGACTGGCGCAAGTCCTCGGTGCGCATCTGAATCGCGTCGTGCAGCACGACCTGGGCCTCGCCCAGCGCATTGACTTCGGCGACAACGGAGTCCGGCCGATGGGGCCTGGCAGAAAAATCAAGCAGCGTGAGGCGCTCCGAATCCCGGGTCATGGCGCTCAGGCGTCGGGCCAGGCGGCGCGAACCGATGATGGCCAGCGGCAGCACCAGCAGCAGCACAAACAGCGACATCAGCAGCACGTCGCGCTGCGCCTGAGCGAAAGCGCCGGTGAAGTCCGACAGCGGCGCCCACAGCACCACCTTGAAGGCGGCTCCCGAAGGCGTCTTGAGTTCCCTTGTCGCCACCACATACCGGGCCTGGTCGATGCCCAGCGTGCGGATGCGTGAGGACGTCCCTTCAGCGCCTGCTCTCAGTACCGAGAGCAAGGGGCGGTCCAGCGTATCGGCCGGCGTCAGGGGCGCAATCCCGACGCCCGCGTAGTTGACCCCCCTGCCGGCGAACGCCAGCACCTGGCCGCGGCCATCGACAACGCCGATGGCGCCGTTTGGCGGCAGTTCCATATGCGACAGCATGCTGCCCACCGAGCGCAGGCTGATCTCGCTGGCCAGCACCCCGGCCCGGTCGGGCAGGGGGGCAGACACGGCAATTCCGGGCTCGCCGCTTTCGGACAAGAGGTAGGGCTCGCTGACGCTCAAGGCATTGTTTTTCAGCGCATCGCGGTACCATTGGCTGGTGAGCGCGGGGGCCCTGCTTTCCTCCTGCCGCGCACCGATGACGGTGCCTTGCCGGTCCAGGAATTCGAGTTGCTCGGTTCGCGTGCCATCCGGGCGCCGCATGGTGCGGCGCAGCGCGAAATGGGTTGCCCCCGGCGCCTGCAGTGCTGACTGAATGCGCGCATCGCCCCTGACCGCGGTGACCTGCAGTTGCTCCTCAGCTGACCAGGCGAGAAAGTACGCCGACACCTTGGGATCGGTTTCGATCGACGCCAAGAACAGCCGCACATCGCCTTGCGGACCGAGCCTTGCATTGCGGGGGGGCCGAGTGGCGCCGACACGGGCCTGAATGGATACAAACCTGGCGCTTTGTTCAAGCAAGTCCTCGATCTGGCTGCCAGCCAGCTGCGTCAGCAATCTGAAGCGGCCGTGGGCGGACTCTTCGGCACGCTGCGAAAAGGTCCGGAATACGGTCAACAGAAAGACGCTGGTCAGGCCCAGCACCAGCAGCACCGTGATCAGCATGGCCCAGGACTGGAAACGGATCCTCAAACGCTTTGGCATGGCGAGTCCAGGCCTAGCGGCGCGAGCCGGCACAAGCCCGCCTGGCGCTTGCAAGCTGGTTTGGCGATTTCTGAGGTTTGGCCATTTGTGCGCCAATGCTACTAGAACCAGCCTCGCTGCGTTTCATTTGTCGCTTGCACAAGCGGCGGCCGGTCACCTTTCTCCGCGCTAAGGGTTATTCCCAGGTTGACATGAGAAGGCGATTTCACGATTATGAAAGCGCTTTCAATGAGGTCTGCAGACTTGCCGGCCTATTGCCATTCAAGATTTCGCCGGAGATCGGTGATGCATTGCTCACGTACACCTTGTCGACAGGGCCTTTTTAATCAAGCGCAGAATATTGACCCATGACGAATCAAGCAGTACGCACGGTGGGGATTGTTGGCGGCTACGGCGCAGGCAGGCAGGCCGACTTGGCCCTGCTGCCCAAATGCGTGAAGGCGATGCCCGCGACGTGCGATTTCATTGCCGGGAATCGCGCGGCGGGATCAAATTGAAGGCGCGCACCCTGGGCATCACGCGGCGCGCCCTGCTGGCCTGCGCGGTCCCGACAGCGGCGGCAGCGCGCGGCGCACCGCGAACCGTGATCACGCTCGCCGCCTTCCCCCTGGTCGACGAGATCGCCCGGGCCGCCCTTCCCGCCTGGCAGCGCCTGCACCCGGAGATCGATATCAAGATCGTCAGCCGGCAGTACGCCGATCACCACACGGCGATGACCACAGCCCTGTCAACCTCCGTGCTGTTACCCGACATCATGGCGTTGGAGGCGAGTTTTGTCGGTCGCTTTGCCCAGGGCGGCGGGCTGGAGGACCTTTCTCGCGCGCCCTATTCGATCGGACAGTACCGCTCGCGCCTGGTGCCTTATGCCTACGATCAGGCGATCGGACGCGCCGACGCCGTGGTGGCCATGCCGACCGATATCGGGCCAGGCGCCATGCTGTACCGCAGCGATATCCTGGAACGGGCCGGCGTCTCCGAGCACGAGCTGACCGACTCATGGGAGAGCTATGTGGCGGCCGGCAGCCGGATCAAGAGCAATACCGGGGCCTATCTGATCGCCCACGTGCAAGGGATCAAGGACATCCTCATCCGAACCGGTCTCAAGCCCGGCGAGGGCCTGTACTTTGACCGCGAATCGCGCGTGCTGGTGAACTCGGAGCGCTTCGCGCGCGCCTTCGAGGTGGCGCGCCAGGCGCGCCGCCTCAAGCTCGACGCGCGCGTCACGGCCTGGTCGAACGAATGGGCCGAAGGCTTCAAGCGCGGCACGCTGACGACCGAGTTGTCCGGGGCCTGGCTGGTCGGTCAGCTGAGCAATTGGGTGGCGCCGCAAACGCGCGGCTTGTGGCGCGCCGCGCAGCTGCCCGAAGGCGCCAACGCGGCCTACGGCGGGGCTTTCTATGCCATGCCCCGGCGCGCGGCGACCGAGCGCAAGGCGATGGCCTGGGAATTCATCAAGCTGATGACGCTCGATCGCGAGCGTCAGTTGTCGGCCTTCAAGAACTTTGATGCCTTTCCGGCCTTGCTCGAAACCCACGACGATTCGTTCTTCGAGGAGCCGGTTGCATTTCTGGGCGCTCAGAAGGCGCGCGCGCTCTGGCGCACCGCGGCGCGGCGAATCACGGCGGCCCCGGTGCACAAGCAGAACACCTTTGCCGACGAGGTGGTCGGCACCGAACTCGACAACGTGCTCGATCGCGGCAAGAGCATTCGCTCGGCGCTGGCCGACGCGCAGCGCCTGCTTGAGCGCCGCGCCTTCCGATGAGGTCCCGCGCGCCCAGGAGAAGAACTTGACATCCGACCATCGTGAAACCACCGGCGCTCGCCCGCCGAAGTCGACGGCCCTGGCGCCAACGCGCTGGCGGTCCGCACCCTTGCTGGCTGCGCTGCTGCTGGGCGGCTGCGGCGCCGGGGACGCCCAAGGCGCGGCCCCCGCACCTGAGGCGGAAGCGCCCGCGGCGCTGACCCTGCCCGAGGGCTACGGGCTCGTCTGGTCCGATGAGTTTTCGGTCGACGGGCTGCCCGACGGCGCCAAGTGGGCCTACGACACCGGCCTCAACAAGCAGGGCTGGTACAACCATGAGATGCAGTACTACAGCCGCGCCCGCCTGGAGAATGCGCAGGTGCGCGACGGCAAGCTGGTGATCACCGCGCTGCGGGAGCAGATGCGCACTGCCGCGGATTGGGGCGGCCAGCAATACACGTCGGTGCGCCTGATGACCCAGGGCAAGGCCGAGTGGACTTACGGCTTTTTCGAGATCCGGGCCCGCCTGCCCTGCGGTCGGGGTAGCTGGCCGGCGATCTGGATGCTTGGCAGCCAGGGCGACTGGCCCGGCGCTGGCGAGCTCGACATCATGGAGCAGGTTGGCAAAGAACCGGACCGGGTCTTCAGCACGGTGCACACGGCCTCCGGCAGTGGCGGCAGCGGCGCCGGCGCGGCGATCGTGCTGACCGATGCCTGCAGCGCGTTTCACACCTACCAGATGCATTGGACCGAGCAACAGATAAGCTTCGGCGTCGATGGCAAGGCGCACTTCAGCTATGCCAACCGGGGCAGCGGCACCGACCAGTGGCCGTTCGCTGCACCGCAGTTCCTGATCCTCAATATCGCCATCGGCGGCGACCTCGGCGGCCCGGTGGACGACAGCATATTTCCGATCCGCATGGAGATCGATCACGTGCGCGTCTATCAGAAGGCGCGCTGAATGCGCAGTCCGCTGAACTGCGCAATCAACCCTCAGACCAGCAGCCGGGCGTCCCCGTCAAAGGCCAGCACCTGGCGCGCGGCGTCGAGCCTCAAACCGACGCCCTGACCCGCTGTCAGCGCGCCCTGGCCGCCGCCCACCTTGGCGATGATCAAGTCCGCAAGGCCGTCCACGCGCAGATGGATGATCGACGAGTCACCGAGTTGCTCGGCCAGTTCGACCGTGGCGGCAATGCCCTGACCGGCTGCCGTCAGGCCGACGTGCTCGGGCCGGATCGCAGCGCGCTGCGCCGTGCCCTGGACCGTCGCCGTGAGTTGCTGCCAGATCTCACGGTGTGGCGCCGACGCCCGCCCGCTCTGCGGGCGGTCGATGAAGTTGATGCGCGGGGAACCGATGAAACCGGCCACAAACTCGTTGGCCGGGCGTTGGTACAGATCCATCGGCCCGCCGAGCTGCTCGATCTTTCCCTGGTTGAAGACCGCGATCCGGTCACCCATGGTCATGGCCTCGACCTGGTCGTGGGTGACATAAATCATCGTCGTGCCCAGTTCCTTGTGCAGGCGTGACAGCTCGATGCGCATATTGACGCGCAGCGCGGCGTCCAGATTTGACAGCGGCTCGTCGAACAGGAATACCTTGGGCTTGCGCACGATCGCCCGGCCGATCGCGACCCGTTGGCGCTGGCCGCCCGACAATTCCTTGGGGTAGCGCCCAAGCAGTTCGGTGATGCGAAGAATCTCCGCCGTGCGCCTGACCTGCGTCTCGCACTGCTCACGCGACTGGCCGGCCATCTTGAGCGCAAAGCCCATGTTCTGCGCCACGGTCATGTGCGGATAGAGCGCGTAGCTCTGGAACACCATGGCCGTTCCGCGGTCCGCCGGACGCAGCTCGTTGGCGCGCACACCGTCGATCAGAACCTCGCCCGCCGTGATGCTTTCAAGCCCCGCGATCATGCGCAGCGTGGTCGACTTGCCGCAGCCCGAGGGCCCGACGAAGACCATGAACTCGCCCTCGCGCACCTCCAGGTCGACGCCCTTGATAACTTCGGTCTTGCCGTAGTGCTTGTGAATTGCCCGCAGAGATACCTGTCCCATGTCAGCGTCCCGCCCTGGCTTTTTGCCGTTGCAGGAAGTCACGGTACCAATGGGCGCTGTCCTTGAGCGTGCGCCGCTGGGTTTCATAGTCCACGTGCACAATGCCAAAGCGCTTGCCGTAACCCGAGGCCCACTCGAAGTTGTCCATCAGGCTCCAAACCATGTAGCCGCCCATGCGCACGCCCTGGCGCATCGCTTGCGCAACGGCGGCGATGTGCCGGCGCAGGTAGCTGACGCGCTGCGGGTCATGCACCTGACCGGCTTCGAGCGCGTCCTTGAAGGCGCCGCCATTTTCGGTGATGTAGAGCACGGGAACCGGGTAGTCCTGGTGCAGGCGCACCAGCAGTTCAGTGAGGCCTTGCGGGTAGACCTCCCATCCCATGTCGCTGACTTCATGGCCCCGGGCCTGCGCATCCCAGGGCTCGGCCGCGCTGACCACCGAGCGCGAGTAGTAGTTGACGCCCAGAAAATCCATCGGCGTGGCGATCAGCTGCATGTCGCCAGGCTTGATTCTGGGCACGTCGCTGCCAAGGTCATCGAGCACATCCTGCGGGTAGCTGGCCCTGAACAGGGGGTCCATGTACCAGCGCACCAGGCGCCCGTCCTCAAGCCTGGCCTTGGCCTGGTCGTCCGCAGAGTCGGTGGCCGGGTGCATCGGCGACAGATTGAGCACCAGCCCCAATTGGGCGCTGCAGCCCTGGGCGCGCAGCGCCTGCAACGCCATGCCGTGGCTGAGCAGCAAATGGTGCGACGCCTGTACCGCCAGACGCCGAACCTGCACGCCCGGAGCAAAGACCCCCGACTCGTGGCCCAGAACCGCCATCACCCAGGGCTCGTTGTGGGTCGCGATCGACACCAGTCGGTCGCCCAGGCGGGCGTTGATGCCTTCGGCGTATTCGACGAAGCGGTGCACCGTGTCGCGGTGCGCCCAGCCTCCCGCCATCTGCAATTCATCGGGCAGATCCCAGTGGTTGAGGGTCAGAAAGGGCTTGATGCCGCGTGCCAGCAGGCCGTCCACCAGGCGCTCGTAGAAGGCCAGGCCTTTTTCATTCCAGGCGCCGCTGCCGCCCGGTCGCACGCGCGGCCAGGACACTGAAAAGCGATAGGCGTTCACCCCAAGGTCGGCGATCATGTCAAGGTCGGCCGACCAGCGGTGGTAATGATCGCAGGCGATGTCACCATTGCTGGCATCCACGATCACGCCGGGTCGGCGGCAAAAACTGTCCCAGATCGACGGACCCTTGCCGTCCTCGGCTGCCGCGCCCTCGATCTGGAAGGCGCTGGTGGCCACGCCCCAGACAAAGTCATGCGGAAAATCTGCCTGCGGGTCGACCGGTTCAATGCTGTTCATGAATTCAATGCGTGAGGATGGTTGGGGTGATGTGCAGGCAAGGGCCCGGGTTACTTGACGGCGCCGACCGTCAAACCCGAGATCAACTGTCGCGAGGACAGCGCAAAGAGAATGATCAGCGGCAGGGTGGCGATGGCCGAGCCGGCCATCAGTGCCCCCCACTCGGTGTCGACCGGGCTTTGCAGGCTGCGCAGTGCCAGCGGCAGCGTGTACATGTCGGGTGAGCGCATCACGATCAGCGGGCCGATGAAGTTGTTCCAGGAGGCGATAAAGGCGATCAGGCCCAGCGTGCCGAGCGCCGGTTTGAGCAGCGGCAGCACGATGCGCCAATAGATGCCGAGCTCGCTGCAGCCATCCATGCGCGCCGCCTCGATCAGTTCGCGCGGAATGGCCGAGGCCACGAATTGGCGCATCAGGAAGATTCCGAAGGCACTGGCCGCACCGGGGATGTAGAGCGCGCGCGGCTGGTCGATCCAGCCCAGCATATCCATGATCATGAAGGTCGGAATCATGTTCATGAAGGACGGCAGCAGCATGGTGCCCATCACCAGGCCAAAGAGGGCGTTCTTGAAGCGGAACTCGTACATCGCAAAGGCATAGCCGCCCATCGAGCAGAACAGCAGCGTGAGGAAGGTGGATGCCAGCGCGACGTACAGGCTCCAGCCAAGGTTGCGCCAAAAGGGCAGGCGCCTGGTCAGGATCTCAAAGTTGTTGAGGAAGTCAGTGCCGAAGAACAGGGGCGGCGGCAGGCTGAAGATTTCGGTTCGCGACTGCGTGGCAAAGACGAACATGAAATAGAACGGCGCGAGCATGATCAGCATGCCGACGGCGACGACTGCGTAGGCGGCCAGAGGAGCGAGGCGTTCAGTTTTCATGATGGCTCGAGGGCTTCAGGCGCCGCGCTGGCGAAAGGCGCGATGGGTCAGCCAGGTGAGCAGCGCCACCAGGACGAACAACAGCCATGACATGGCGCTGGCGGCGCCGAAGTCGTTGAAATCGAACGCCATCCGGTAGAGATAGATCGCTGTCGTCATGCCAGCCTGGTCCGAGCCACCGCGGCCGCCGGTCAGTATGAAGGGCTCCTCGAACAGCTGCAGCCCGCCGATGACGCTCAGCGTCACGCCGAAGAAGATCATCGGTTTGAGGCTGGGCAGGGTGATATACCAGAACTTTTGCAGCCGTCCGGCCCCGTCCATCGTTGCCGCCTCGTAGATCTCGGGCGCAATGGTCTGCAGCGCCGCCAGATAGAGCACCAGGTTGAAGCCGACATAGCGCCAGAAAACAATCATCGCGACCGCCGGCTTGATGTTGTCGGGGTCGTTCAGCCAGTCGACCGCATTGGCCGGCATCAGCCAGCCAATGCCTGGCAGCTCGCGCAGCAGCCGCAGGCCGACATTGACAAGACCGTAGTCGGTTGAAAACAGGGAGCTGAACAGGATGGCGATCGCTACCGACGAGGTGATATAGGGCATGAAATAGGCGCCAACGACGCCATTGCGCAGTTGCTTGAATGAGGAATGAATGAAGTAGGCCAGCGGGATGGCCACCAGATGCTGCGGCAGGCCCGACGCCAGCGCCAGCCAGGCGGTGTTCTTCAGAGACTTCCAGAACCATTCATCGTTCAGGGCAAAGGCGAAGTTGTCCCAGCCCACGAAGGACATCGCGTCAAGTCCGCTGGTGGGCTCCCAGGACTGAAAGGCCAGGTAGAGCGAGAAAACCAGCGGGAACAGGCCGAAGACCAGGAACAACAGCACGAAGGGGCTGAGCAACAGGTACGGCGCCAGTGCGGGCGACAGGCGCAGGGCGGCAGGCAGCTTCATGGCGCAGCGTATCGGGTCAGTTGACGCTGTCCCTGATGCCGTCCCGCATGTCTGATCCCTAGAGCCCGCATTTGTCTTTCCTTATTGCGAAAAAGTTGACTAGCGCAATATGAAAGCGCTTTCAAAATGTAGCATGCGCGATACCCCTCTGTCAATTCAGGGTATTTACCGGGTCGAACCGCCGCTCAGACCGGCGCACCTGGCTGCCAGGCCCGTGTCGAGCTGCGCACGATCAGGCGCGGTTCCGGCAGGTTCGCGTCGGGCGTCTTGCCCGCCAGCATCAGCAGCATCGATCTGGCGGCGATCCGTCCAAGCTCATCGACGGACTGATGAATCGTCGTCAGGGGTGGGA
The DNA here is from genome assembly GCA_903839085.1 of uncultured beta proteobacterium. GTDB lineage: Bacteria > Pseudomonadota > Gammaproteobacteria > Burkholderiales > Burkholderiaceae_C > Rhodoferax. Next base: position 13,804 of record CAIMBE010000217.1, read on the forward strand.
TCGAATGGGAGGCGCCCGACAAGTCATCCAGGCCGACCAGCGAGATGTCGTCGGGCACGCGCAGGCCGCGCCGGTACAGTGCCAGCGCCGCGCCAAAGGCCATCTGGTCGTTGGCGGCAAAGATCGCGCTGAATGGCTCGCGACTCTCGATCAACTGCGCGACCGCCAGCAGGCCGCTCTCCTCGTGGTACTTGCCGGGCAGGACCAATGCCGGGTTGTAGCGAACACCCGACGCCTTGAGCGCGGCGCGGTAACCGCGCAAGCGCTCGGTCGAGTCCGGATGAATCGGGTCGCCGGCGATGAAGGCGATGCGGCGGTGGCCAAGCGTCAGAAGGTGATCGGTGGCGAGTCGTGCCGCCTCAAAGTTGTTGAAGTCCAGTGAATACAGGCCCGGCGCAGACAAGTTGCGCCCGGTGACGACCACCGGCATGCTCCCCGACAAATTTCGAAGTTCGTCGTCACTGAGCCGTCCGGTCAGCACAATGATGCCGTCGACGCGGCGCGAGCGCAGCATCTCGATGCAGCGCCCCTCCTCGTCGGCGTTCCAGTTGCCGCTGACGAACAGCGCGCTGTAGCCGGCCGGGCTGAGCTCTTGCTCGATGCCACTGAGCGCGAGGCCGTAAAACGGGCTGTCGAGGGCCTGCGTGACCACACCGACGCTCAAGGTCCGCCCGCCCGCCAGGCCGCGCGCGATCGGGTTCGGAATAAAGCCCAAGTCCGCGATCGCGCGGTCGACCGCCTCGCGCTTGTCCTGGCTGACGACTGCGGTGCCGTTCAGAATCCGCGAGACCGTGCTCGGCGAGACGCCGCAGGCCGCAGCCACCATGCCCAGCGTAGCTCGCGCTCCCGCCTCGCGGTTCGCCGTCGCGACCGCTGGCACAGCGTTCTTCTTGTTTCTCATGGTTCGCCCGAGGTTCCTCTGCGTCGATATTGCGGGTGAGCGCCTCAGCGCGGCAGTTGCAGGATTTGCCAGCGCTGCGCCTGCGCCTGGGCCTGCAGTTGCACATCCGGGTTCACTGCCACCGCGCGCTGCACCGCCTGCAGCAAAGGCAGGTCGTTGATCGAGTCGCTGTAGGCGGTGCTGTCGAAGTCATCAAGCTGGTGGCCAATGTCCTCCAGCCACTCGCACAGTCGCGCCACTTTGCCCTCGCGCATGTTCAGCCGGCCGGTGGTGCGGCCTGTAAAGCGGCCGTCCTGCATCTGCGGCTCGGTCGCGATCAGGTGCTCGATATTCAAATGGTGCGCCGTGAGCTCCGTGATGAAGCGGTTGGTGGCGGTGGTCATGACCACCAGTTCGCCGGCCTCAAGGTGGCGCTTCACCAGGTCGAGCGCGGCCCGCCCAATGCGCGGCACAATGACGCTGGCCAGAAATGTCTGGCGCAGCGGTTCCCACTCCTGGCGCGTGCGCCCGGCCAGGGTGCCGACGTAGAAGTTGGCGAACTCCTCGAGTCCCACCGTGCCGGCGCGATAGCGCTGATCCATGTCGGCGTTGCGGGCCGCGAAACCCTCTCTTTCGAGCACGCCCTGATCGATCAGGAAATCGCACCACAGCACATCGCTGTCGCCGTCAAGCAGCGTGTGGTCGAGGTCGAACAGGGTGAGCTTCATCAGTTAACCAGCCTTCGTCATTGCGAGGAACGTAGCGACGTGGCAATCCAGGAAGCCCGACTGCATGGATCGCCACAGCCTTCGGCCATCGCGATGACGACGGTGGGCTATGACGGAGCCCGGCATGCTCACGCTTGGCGCAGGTGCCAGGCCTTGGGCCGGGTGAAGGTCTGGATGCCGTAGGTCGACAGCGTCAGGCCGACACCGGAGTCGCCATAGCCGCTCCACGGCAGGCGCGGGCTGACCCGGTCGCAGCAGTTCCAGTAGACGCTGCCGGCGCGGACCTGCGACAGCAAGGCGCTGGCGCGCGCTTCATCGGACGTGAAGACGCCGGCTGTCAGGCCGTAGCGCGTGTCGTTCATGAGCCGCAGCGCCTCCTCGTCGCCCGAGACCTTCTGGATGCCGATGATCGGGCCAAAGCTCTCTTCGCGCATCAGTTCCATGCTGTGGTCGACCCCGGAAAACACGGTCGGCGCGTACCAGTTGCCCGGGCCGTGCAGCCGGCCGCCGCCGCACAGCAGCGTGGCACCCCTGGCCTTCGCATCCGCCACCTGCGCATCGAGCACCTCGATCTGCTGCGCGCGCGTCAGCGGGCCAATGTAGCTGTCCTCGAGCGTTGGATCGCCCACCTTGAAGCCGCGCACGGCGTCCACGAAGGCGGCAACAAAAGCGTCGTGAATCTTCTCGTGCACATAGATGCGCTCGACCGAGCAGCAGCTCTGTCCGGTGTTGTACATGGCGCCGTCGGCGAGCGATTCGGCCGCCGCTTTGGGGTCGGCGTCCTCGCAGACGTAGGTCGGGTCCTTGCCGCCGAGTTCGAGCTGCAGCTTGACCATGCGCGGACCCAGGGCCTGGGCGATCTTTGCGCCGGTGGCGTAGGAGCCTGTGAAAAACAGGCCGTCGATCTTCTGCGCCAGCAGGGCGGCGCCGACATCACCGCCACCGATGACGGCGACAAAGACATCTTTGGGCACGCCGGCCTCATGCAGCAGGCCTGCGATCGCCATGCCGGTCAGGGTTGCGTATTCGGAGGGCTTGTAGAGCACGGTATTGCCGGTCAACAGGGCTGGAATGATCACATTGCAGCCGACGAACCAGGGATAGTTCCAGGCCGAGATATTGGCCACCACGCCCAGCGCGGTGTGCTCGATTCTCTCGGTCATGCCGCCCTCGGCAAAGACGGTCTCGGTCTGCAGTTGCAGGTCCACCTCCAGCAGAAAGAAGTCGATGCGTCCGAGCAGGCCGTTGAGCTCATTGCGCGACATCCTGATCGGCTTGCCGGTCTCGCTGGTCATGAGGGCGGCCAGGGTTTCGAGTTGCGCCACGACGCCGGCGCGAAAGCGCGTGATGCATGCCTTGCGCTCGTCAAGCGGCACGGCCAGCCAGAGCGGCTGCGCGGCGCGCGCGCGGGCGGCTTTCTGCGCCACCGAATGGGTGTCGTCAGCCGGGACTTGAGTGATCAGGGCGGCGCTGGCGGGGTTGTGGATGGCGAGTTGGTTCATCGGGTTCTTTCGGTTTCGGCTCTGAAGGTCTGCGCGGCCGCCAGAAAATCGTTCAGCAAAGGGGTGTCGTCCAGGGTGCCCAGCTCGGGCCGATGAAACTCGGGATGCCACTGGACGGCGGCGACATAAGTGGGGCCGGCGTGGCGGATCGCCTCGATCATGCCGTCATCGGGGCAGCGCGCCTCGACCACAAAGCCGTCCGCCAGGTCCTTGATGCCCTGGTGATGAATGCTGTTGATCTTGCAGCTTCGGGCACCGGCCAGCAGGGCCTGCAGCCGGCTGTCGGGCACGATTTCAAGCTGGTGAAAGTTGTGGTCGTAGACGTCAGCGTCGCGATGCACCAGCGACTCGGGGCGCTGCGTTCCAATGTCCTGATAGAGCGTGCCGCCAAAGGCGACGTTGATCAGTTGCAGTCCGCGACAGACACCAAACACCGGCTTGCCCGCGGCGACAAAGGCCCTGACCAGGGCAATCTCGTATTCGTCGCGCAGCCGGTCACCACTCCAGCGCTCCTGTAGCGGGGTTTCTCCGTAGCTGCCAGGCCAGACATCGGCGCCGCCGTGCAGCACCAGACCGTCGAGCCACTGTGCATAGTCGTCGAAATGAACCTCGCCCTGTGCGCTGTCGCCTGCGGGCGACGGAATCATCACTGGCAGCGCGCCGGTGGACATGACCCAGTGCGCCATCGACTGCTCGATGTACTGCAGGGTCTTCTTGGCGAAGACCGTTCGCGCCGGGTCCGGATGCAGGAAGCAGGCGCTGATGCCGATTTTGAGTCGCTCTTTCATCAGGGAATCTCGATTGATGTGCTATCGCGATTGTCGCCCGCTCTCGTCATTGCGAAGAGCGAAGCGATGCGGCAATCCATGTCTTTGGTGTTCCAGCATCGATCGCCACAGCCTGCGGCTTCGTGATCACGCGCATTATGGATTGCTTCGCTGCGCTCGCAATGACGGAAAATGTGGCCACCAATCTACATTGCCGCCTTGAACAGCGCCTCGAAGTCTGCCGAGGTGCAGGGACGCGGATTGGTCTGGTGACAGATGTCTGCCGTGGCAACCTGCACCAGTCGCGCCAGATGCTCGGGCTTGACGCCGTGCGCTGCCAGACCGCCGCTGATGCCAACGCTCGCTTTGAGTTGTTTGAGCCAGGGTACGAAGGCCTTGCCACCACCCGCGACCTTGCAGACGTGGGCCAACTCGTCAAACTTGGCGGGTACGGCTTCCTGATTCCAGGCCAGCACGGTGTCAATCATCAATGCATTGGCCAGTCCGTGGTGCAGGTCGCAGACAGCGCCCAGCGCGTGGGCGCAGGAGTGCACGGCGCCCAGATCTTTCTGGAAGGCGATGGCACCCATCATGGAAGACATCATCATGTCGGAGCGCGCCTGCAGGTTGCCGCCGTCCCTGACAGCCGTGAGCAGCGCGGCGGCGGCGATGCGCGCGCCTTCGAGCGCAATGCCGTCGCACAGCGGGTGATAGGCCGGTGACAGGTAGCTCTCGATGTTGTGCGTCAGCGCGTCCATGCCGGTGGCGGCCGTCACGGTAGCCGGCAGGCCGAGCGTCAGTTCCGGGTCGGCAAACACCACTTTGGCCAGGATCTTCGGACTGAACACGACCCGTTTGAGGTGCGTGTCGTTCTCGCTCACGACGCTGGAGCGGCCGACCTCCGAACCGGTGCCCGAGGTGGTGGGCAAGGCGACGAAATAGGGCAGGGCATTTTCGATCGGCCGCACCTTGGGGTGGTCCCAGACGTATTCAAGAATATCACCGCCGTGCGTCGCGGCGATGCCCACGACCTTGGCGACGTCGAGTGCCGCGCCGCCGCCAAAGCCGATGATGCAATCGCCCCGGTGCGACTTGTAGGCAGCGCCGCCGTCCATCACCTGGCTGCAGGTCGGGTTGCCGAAGACGCCCGCAAAAACCGCCACGTCCAGGCCGGCAAGATGGCTCATGAACTCGCTCAGCACGGGCAGCGCGGCGAGCGCCTTGTCAGTCACGATCAGCGGCCGCCTGAAGCCGAGTTCGAGCAGGTGGGCAGCGACCAGCTTTCGCGCGCCGGCGCCAAACCGGATCGGTGTCGGGAAGGAAAAATTGGTGATAGACATGGTTGCCAGATTCAATTTGAGGGTTGGAAAGGGGGTTTGTTCGTCATTGCGAGGAGCGTAGCGACGTGGCAATCCATGGCTGAAGAATACATGGATCGCCACGCTGCGCTCGGCATGACGAAGATTTCATATGATTTCAAAGTAGCGTTTCATTTCCCAGTCGGTCACGCCGTCCAGCCACTGGCGCCACTCCCAGTCGCGGGTGGCGGCGAAGTGGTCGACGAAGCCGTCGCCGAGCCAGTCGCGCGCAATCGCGGATTTTTCAAAGATGCGCGTGGTTTCTATCAGCGTGCGCGGCGCCCGGGCAATATTCTCGGCGCCGACATTGGTGCCGGTGATCGGCGGCGTGGTCAGTTTCAGGCCTTTCTCGACACCGTCCAGTCCCGCGGCAATCACGGCCGCCATCGCCAGATACGGGTTGACGTCGGCCCCCGGGCAACGGGTCTCGAGCCGCGTCGCTTTCGGGCTGCCGGCGATGACGCGAAAACTGGCAGTGCGGTTATCGATGCCCCAGGTCGGCTTGACCGGTGCCCAGAAGCCGTCGACCAGCCGTTTGTAGCTGTTGATGGTGGGCCAGATCATGGGCGCGAAGTCCATCATGCACGCGACCTGCCCGGCCAGGTAGCTCTCGAACAGCTTGCTCATCCTGCGCGGGTTCCTGGCGTCGAAAAACAGGTTGTTCTTGCCGTCCGACAGGCTCTGGTGGATATGCCCGCTGCAGCCCGGCAGCTTCTGGTTCGGCTTGGCCATGAAGCTGGGCATGATGCCGAAACGGGCGCCGATTTCCTTGGTGCCAGTCTTGAAGAGCAGGGCGCGGTCGGCCTGTTCCAGTGCTTCGCTGAAACCAATCGCCGCCTCATAAACACCGGGGCCGGTTTCGGTGTGCAGGCCTTCGATCGGCACGCCAAAAGCCAGCATCTCGTCCATGATGGCGTTGAAGAACTCGCGGTTCTGGTTCATGCGCAAGAGCGAATAGCCAAACATGCCGGGGGTCAGCTGTTCTGGATTCACCCCCTGTTTGGCGGCCCAGCTCTGCGGTGTTTCCACGAAGTTGAACCACTCGAACTCCATGCCGGTCATGACCCGGAAACCCATTTTTTCGGCGCGCTTGAGCACTCGCTTCAAGGCCTGGCGCGGGCACTGCGCGTGCGGCGTACCGTCGGCGTTGACGAATTCGCCCAGAAAGAACGGCACCTCCCTGTCCCAGGGCACATGGCGTGCGGTGTTGAAGTCGATGCGTGCCAGTGCATCGGGAAAGCCGTGCTGCCAGCCGGTGGCCGTCGTGTTGTCATAGGTGCTGTCCATCATGTCCCAGCCCAGCACCACATCGCAAAAGCCGAAACCGCCGCCCGGGTAGGGTTGCGCGGCACCGAGAAACTTGTCTCGGTGCAGGTACTTGCCGCGCAGGACGCCGTCGATGTCACTGACCGCCACCTTGACCTTGGCCGCGCCCGATTTCTCAATGGCCAGCACCGCCGGGTGCACTTTGCCTGCTGCTTTCGCTTTGCTTGCCACGTCCGTCTCCTTGTTTGCTCTATCTTGAATGCCTATCCAGTCGTCACTGCGAGGAGCGAAGCGACGTGTCAGTCCATGCAGTTCGGGGCCATGGATTGCCGCGCTTCGCTCGCAATGACAACACAGGGGACTCGCTCAGGCCGGTGCTGCGGAGCTGATTCCCATATCCTGCAGGGCCAGCGCCATCGCATGCACCGCCTGCTCCATCTCGTCGGGACCAATCGCGCCGATGCAGCCGACGCGAAAAGTCTCGATCTGCGTCAGTTTACCGGGGTACAGGATGAAGCCGCGCGCGCGCGCTGCCGCGTAGAAAGTCTTGAAGCTGTAGCGGGCGTCGGCCGGCGCATGAAAGGTGACGATGATGGGCGCCTGGATCGCCGGATCGAGAAAAGGCTTGAAGCCGAGTCTGGCCATGCCCGAGACCAGCGTCTGGTAATTGCGGGTGTAGCGCGCCAGCCTCGCCGGCTGGCCGCCCTCCGCCTCGAACTGCGCGATCGCCTCGTGCAGGGCAACGACCACGTGGGTGGGTGGTGTGAAGCGCCACTGTGTGGTCTTTTCCATGTAGACATACTGATCGTGCAGGTCCATCGCCAGCGACTGGCTGCGCCCGGCACAGCCGTCCAGAACAGCTTTGCGGATGAAGACAAAGCCCATGCCGGGCACGCCCTCCAGGCACTTGCCACTGGCCGCCACCAGCGCGTCGAAGCGGGTCGTGCGGGCATCGACCTCAAGCGCGCCAAAGGAGCTCATGGCGTCGACGATCAGACCCCTGTCATGCGCTGCGCAGACGTCGGCTACGGTCTGCAGCGGATTGAGCACGCCGGCGCCGGTCTCGCAATGGATCATGACCACATGGGTGATCGAAGCGTCGCTTTTCAGCTTAAGCGCCAGGGCCGCCGGATCCACCGGCGCCGCCTCGTCAAAATCGAGCACCGTGCAGCGCCGTCCCATCAGCGTGGTCAGGCGCGCGGCGCGCTTGCAGTAGGCGCCGTTGTCGAGCACCAGCACATGGCCGTCGCGCGGCACCAGGGTCGCCACCGCGGCCTCGACGCTGAAGGTGCCGCTGCCCTGCAAGGGCACCACGACGTGGCTGTCCTGACCATGGATGATGGCGAGCAGGCTGGCGCGCACGCTGGCAGTGACCGCATTGAAATCAGCGTCCCAGGAACCCCAGTCCCGCAGCATCGCCAGTTTGGTGCGCAAGGTGGTGGTCAGCGGCCCGGGGGTCAGCAGGATTTTGTCGCGGTCCATGAAGCTCTCCTTGTTGCGTTTTGATTTACAAATGTTTCTTGCCTTGTCGTCATTGCGAGGAGCGCAGCGACGCGGCAATCCAGGAAGTTCGCAGGCATGGATCGCCACGCTGTGCTCGCGATGACGAGAAGTGATGGGCTCGCGATGACCTCAGAAGTGTGTGCATGACAAGCATCGTCTTACCGCCCGCCGGTTCTCCACGCCTGCGTGCGCCTGTTGCTCCAGCGCGCCAGCACCATGAAGAGCAGGGTGGCGACGGTGGACGACAGGGCAATCAGCACCGCCATGGCAGCAGCGGCGCCGATCTCGCCGGCTTCATCAAGGTTCAGGATCGCAATCGAGGCCACCTTGGTCTCGGGCGAGTAGAGAAAGACCACGGCAGAGATCGTCGTCATGGCGTTGATGAAGAAGTAGCGCGACATGTCGATCAGCGCCGGTGCGCACAGCGGTAGCGTGACGCGCCAAAAGGTCTTGTAGAACGGGATTTTCAATGAGGCGCTGACGGCTTCGAATTCGCTGTCCAGGCTCTTGAGCGCGGTGACCGCCGTCAGGTGACCCGTCGTGTAGAAGTGCACGATGGTGCACAGCGTCAGCAGCGTCAGCGTGTGGTACAGGCCGCCGAGCGGGTTGACCGGGTCGTTGAAAAAGAAGATGTAGCCCAGCCCCAGCACCAGGCCTGGTACGGCCATCGGCAGCACCGCCAGCAGGCGCACCAGCGAACGCAGGCCGTCCATGCCCTTGGTTTTCTCCAGCAGGTAGGCGCCGCAGAACACCAGCAGCGTGCCGAACACGGCCGTGCCGGCTGCCATTTTCAAGCTGTTGAAAAAGGCTTCACCGACTTCGGCGTCAAGCAGGCCCATGGCGTAGTGGCGCAGGCTTGGGCTGAGGTTGTAGGGCCAGAACGAGGCAAAGGAGGCGAACACCGCCATGCCCAGCATAGCCAGCATCAGCGCCGCAATCGCCATGCAGTACAGCGTCATGAGCCGGTCGTAGCCGGGCGACGGACGCGGCGAATAGGGCACGGCGCGCGCCGTCAGCATGGCGGTCTGGCGCCGGCTCACGTAGTTGTCAACAGCAAAACTCAGCACGGCGGGCGCGAGCAGCAGGATTGCCACTACCGCGCCTCTTGAGAAATCCTGCTGACCGATCACCAGCTTGAAGACATCGGTGGCCAGCACATTGAAGTTGCCGCCGATCACTTTCGGAATGCCGAAGTCGGTCATGACCAGCGTGAAAGTCACCAGCGCGGCCGAGATCAGGCCGTACTTGGCGCCGGGCAGGGTGATGGTGAAGAACTTGCGCAGCGCCGTTGTGCCCATGGCGTCGGCCGCTTCATACAGGCGCGCGTCGGACAGGCTCAGCGCCGTCACCAGAATCATCAGCGTGTGCGGAAAGACTGCGAGGCACTCGGCCAGCACGATGCCCGATGCGCCGTAGATCTGGTCCAAGCCCAGGCCCTGCATCCAGCTCTTGAGCACGCCCTGGTTGCCGAACCAGTAGATCAGTGAAATAGCCGACAGCAGCGACGGCGCCAGCAGGGGGATCAGCGTGATGCCGCGAAACAGCGGCTTGAACGGCATGCAGGAGCGCGTCAGCGCGTAGGCGAAACCAAAAGCCAGCGGCAGCACGATCAGCGTCACCAGCGACGAGACCCACAGGCTGTTCCAGACACTGCCGAGCAGTGCCGGCGTCTGGGCGTAGGAGATGAAGTTGTCGAACCAGACGAATTGTTCCTCGCGGCCCTGCAGCGCCTGCATCAGGATGGCAAGCAACGGCGCCGCCAGAAAGGCCAGCAGCGCCAGCGCCGCCAGTGCCAGGATTGCCTGCGCCAAACGATCAGTCCAGTGCTGTTTGAGCTTGATGACGCCCACTATTGATCCTTGCAGAATCCAGGGCTCGTCATTGCGATGAGGGAAGCGACGCGGCAATCTATCGAATGCCTGGATTGCCGCGCTTCGCTCGCAATGACGCCGGGAAGTCTCATCAGAAGACTTTGAGGCGTTCGGGCATCAGCTTGAGCGTGATGGTCGAGCCGACCTTCAAGGATTGCTCGGACAGGAAGTTGAGCGACAGATAGACCATCAGCCGCTGGCCGTCCAGCGCCGGGGATGTGACATGCACATGGCAGTACGAACCCAGGAACTCGATCTTGTCAATGCAGGCGTCGAACACGTGGGGGTCACCGACTGCGATCGGACGCGCCAGCACGTCTTCGGGCCGCAGGTAAACGCGCACATCGCGATCGGCGCCTTCGCACGCCAGGCGCATGCTGCCAAAACTCAACTCGCCCGCAGTGACGCGGGCCGGCACGATGTTGATCTTGCCGACAAAATCCGCCACAAAAGGCGAGGCCGGCTCGCGATAGATGTCCAGCGGCGTGCCGACCTGTTCGATCACGCCGTGGTTCATGACCACGATCCGGTCCGCCACGCTCAGCGCTTCTTCCTGATCGTGCGTCACCATGATGGTCGTCACGCCCAGCTTTTGCTGCAGCGAACGAATCTCGCCGCGCAAGCGGATGCGTTCCAGCGCGTCGAGTGCCGACAGCGGTTCGTCGAGCAGCAGCAGGCTTGGGGCCGTGGCCAGCGCACGCGCGAGCGCGATCCGTTGCTGCTGCCCGCCCGAGAGTTGACCGGGAAATTTGCCTTCGCTGCCCGGCAAGCCGACCAGTTTCAGCAGGTCCGCGACACGCTGTCTGATCTGGGCGCGCGGCGTCTTGCGATTGACCAGGCCATAGGCCACGTTGTCGGTGACGTTGAGGTTGGGAAACAGGGCGTAGCTCTGGAAGACGATGCCATAGTCACGCAGCGCCGGTGGCAGCAGCGAGATGTCGCGCCCGGCCTGCGTCAACTGCCCGGAGGTCTGGACCTCAAGCCCGGCGATGATGCGCAGCAGCGTTGTCTTGCCGCAGCCCGACGGACCGAGAAAACAGACAAACTCGCCTTGGTGGATCTGGAGATTGATGTCCTGCAGTGCCGTGAAGCTGCCGAAATCCTTGCGGATATGGCGCAGGTCGAGAAAAGGGGGGTGACTCATGCCGGGAATTAAAAAGAGCCGCACAGTCGTGCCATGCGGCTCATGAGTTGCACGGGGAGTCAGCGCTTTTCAGTCTTGCCGTCGTAGCGTGCGGTCCATTCCTTGAGAATGCGCTCGCGCTGCTCGGCTGCGTAGTTGAAGTCCAGCTTGACCAGGCGCGCTTCGTAGTCTTTCGGCACGTTGGCCAACGGCGCTGCAACACCGGGTTGCGCGGTGATGGCGAAGTTCTTGCCGTACAACAGCATGGCGTCCTTGCTCGAAGCCCAGTCCGCCAGTTTCTTGGCGGCGTCAAGCTTTTTCGTGCCCTTGTGAATGGCAAACGCCTCCAGGTCCCAGCCCAGGCCCTCCTTCGGGAACACCAGATCGATCGGGCCACCCTTCGCCTTGATCGTGTTGGCGCGGTACTCGAAGGAAATGCCAACCACGAACTCCCCATTGCCCGCAAGCACGCAGGGTTTCGAGCCGGAATGCGTGTACTGGGCGATGTTGTCATGCAGTCCATCCATGAACTTCCAGCCGCCGCCCTTGCCCTCCTTGTCGCCAAACAATGTGAGCCAGGCAACCACATCGAAATAGCCGGTGCCGCTGGAGGCTGGATTGGGCATCACGATCTGGCCCTTGTAGACCGGCTTGGTCAGGTCCTGCCAGCTCTGCGGTTTGGGAATATTCTTCTTTTGCGCCTCGACCGTGTTGAAGCAGACCGTGGCGCCCCAGACATCCATGCCGAACCAGGCTGGCGGCTGTTTCTTGTCGCGGTACTGGCTCATGATGGCGTCCAGATTCAACGGAGCATACGCAATCAGCATGCCCTGCTTGTCCATCAGCGCCAGGCTGGAGGCCGCCACACCCATCACCGCATCGGCCTGCGGATTGGCTTTCTCGGCCAGCAACTTGGCGGTGATGACGCCGGTTGAATCGCGCACCCATTTGAGCTCGATGTCCGGGTAGGACTTGTTGAAGCCCTCCTGGTAGGCCTTGAGCTGGTCGGTCTCCAGCGCGGTGTAGACCAGCAACTGGGTTTTCTGCGCCGACGCTGCAGCGGCAATCGCCAGCAGGCCGGTCAGAACGAGGGATTTGGACAATTTTGACAAACGCACGTGAAGCTCCTTCAAGTGAAAAGTTGCAATGCTGCGACCGGATTATGTCGGCGTAATGACAAGATGCCCACGCACTCGTTCATTTGACCCCGACTCCCAAAATTTGTCAATTGTGTTTTGCAAATTGTCAACAACTTGCATTTATGATTTAATCACGCATGACTGCTGCGCTTCACCCCACCATCGCGCTGCTGCAAAGCAGTTCACTCACCAGTGTGGTGCAGCAGGAGATCGAGCGCGCCATTCTGGCCGGTGAGCATGCGCCCGGCTCCAAGCTGAACGAGGCGGTCCTGGCTGAAAAACTGGGTGTTTCGCGGGGTCCGGTGCGCGAGGCGTTTCGCATGCTCGATGAAGCCGGGCTGGTTCGAACCGAAAAAAATCGCGGGGTCTTTGTGCGCAATATACCGATTGCCGAAGCCCTTGAAATTTTTGATTTGCGTGCCGCCATGGATGAGTGGGTTGGCAAGCGGCTCGCGGCCTGCATCACGGATGACCAGCTCAAAGAAATCAAGACCCTGGTGGCGGAAATGGACAAGGCGGTCAAAGAGCAGGACGCCCGCCAGTACCATGTGCTGAACCTGAAGTTTCACGACCGCATGGTGGAGATGTCAGGCAACGGCAAGTTGACCGACACCTATCGCAAGCTGATCAAGGAACTGTCGCTGTTTCGACGTCAGAATCTGGCCGACAGCGCGCTCATGCGAGTATTCCTCAATGAGCACAAGCAGATTGTGAAGGCGATCGCATCGGGTGACGCGAAGGCGGCCGGTCGCGCGATGTTCGAGCATGCGATGAAGAGCCGGCAACGCACGATGGACAATGATCTTCTCCAGCAAGCC
>CAIMBE010000218.1 GCA_903839085.1 uncultured beta proteobacterium
ATGACGAGGTGGTGGCACCTCTTGATGACTGGGCCTTGGGGACGCCTCGCGATGACGAGGTGGTGGCACCTCTTGATGACTGGGCCTTGGGGACGCCTCGCGATGACGAGGTCCTGGATCCGCCTCGGGAGGACGAGCTCCTGGCTCCGTCATTGCGAGCGCAGCGCGGCAATCCAGGGGCCATGGATCGCCACGGCCTGCGGCCTCGCGATGACGGGGTGGTGGTGCCGCCTCGCGATGACGGGGTGGCGGGGCGGGCTCGGGATGACGGGGTGGTGGTGCCGCCTCGCGACATATGAGCTTGGTGATCACCGACCTGAGCAAGCGCTATGGCGACGTGGCGGTGTTCAGCGGGGTGTCGCTGACGGTGGCGCGCGGCGAGTTTGTCGCCATCGTCGGCGAGTCGGGCGTCGGCAAGTCGACCCTGCTCAACTGCATGGCCGCCCTGGACCAGTGGGACAGCGGTTCGGTGCTGCTCGACGGGCTTGACCTGGGGCGCCTGGATGACGACCAGAAATCGCGCCTGCGCCGCGAGAAAACCGGCTTCGTGTTCCAGGCCTTTCATGTGCTGCCGCACCTGGACGTGGCGCAGAACGTGGCACTGCCGCTGCTGCTGCTGGGCCAGGCCGATGACGAGCGCGTACAGGCGATGCTCGAAGCGGTCGGGCTGGCGGGCCTGGGCCCGCGCCTGCCGCAGCAGCTCAGCGGCGGCCAGTTGCAGCGGGTCGCGATTGCGCGCGCGCTGGTGCACCGCCCTTCCCTGCTGCTGGCCGACGAGCCCACCGGCAACCTCGACCCCGGCACCGCCGCCAAGGTGATGGATGTGCTGATCGGGCAGACGCGCGAGCACGGCGCCTCGCTGGTCCTGGTCACCCATTCGGTGGCGGCCGCCAGCCGCGCCGACCGGACCCTGCACCTGAGCAGTACCGGCTGCGTCGAACGCTGAGCGCTCAGCGCCCTGCCCGGCGGCGCCGGTCAGGGCGCATATTCCCCCAGTCCCACCACCCCCACCTTCTGCAGCCCCAGGCGCTGCGCGGCGCTGAGCACGCCCGCCAGCGTGTCGTAGCGGGCGTCGCGGTGCGAGCGCAGATGGATCTCGGGCTGCTCGCCGAGCTGCGCGGCCGCCTGCAGCCGCTGGTAGAGCATGGCGCGGTCCGCCAGGGCTTCGCCGTTCCACAACAGCTGGTCCTGCGCCGTCACCTCGATCCGCACGACCGCCGGTTCGCGCGCCAGCGGCGGCGGCAGCCCGCTGGGCATCTCCATGTTGACCGAATGGAGCTGGATCGGAATCGTGATGATGAACATCACCAGCAGCACCAGCAGCACGTCGATCAGCGGCGTGATGTTGACGCCCGCGCTGAGCTCGGGCTCCAGCGGATCGGGCGTTTCGTCAAAGTCAATGGCCATGCTGCGCCGGCGGTTCGGTGACAAAGCCAATGCGCGTGATGCCGGCCTGCTGGCAGGCATACAGCACGCGCGCCACGGCCTGGTAGTCGGCCCGGGCATCGCCGCGGATATGCACCTCGGGCTGCGGCGTTCGTCCGGCAATCTGCTGCAGCCTGTCGCGCAGGCTCTGCGGGTCGGCCAGGCGCGCGTCGAACCAGTAGCTCGCGCCGGCCGCATCGACCGAGATCAGCACGGTCTCGGGCTGGGTCTGGCGCAGCTGGTTGACCTCGCGCGGCAGGCGCACCGCGACCGAGGTGTTGATGACCGGGATCGTGATCAGGAAGATGATCAGCAGCACCAGCATCACGTCGACCAGCGGCGTGGTGTTGATCTCCGACAGATCGGCGTCCTCGTCGAACGCGTCCTGGTAGCTGATGGCCATGGTTCAGGCGCGCCGGTCAACTTCGAGCAGCAACTGCGTGTGCAGTTCCGAGCCAAAGCCCTTGACGGCGTGCAGGGTCACGCGGTTGCGCCGCACCAGCCAGTTGTAAGCCAGCACCGCCGGCACCGCCACCGCCAGCCCGAGCGCCGTCATGATCAGCGCCTCGCCCACCGGTCCCGCCACCTTCTCGATCGACGCCTGGCCCGACACGCCGATCGTCACCAGCGCGTTGTAGATGCCCCAGACGGTGCCGAACAGGCCGACAAAGGGCGCCGTGGCGCCCACCGTCGCCAGCACCGACAGCCCCTCCTGGCTTCGCATCTGCAGAGTCGAGACCGAATGCACGATGTTCTGGCTCAGCCAACTGCTGAGGTCGACCCGTTTGGCCAGTCCGGGGTGGCGCTCTGCCGCCGCCAGCGCCGACAGCACCATGGCCCGAAACTCGCTGTCCTGCTCGAGCGCCTGCAGGCGCTGCGACCAGGCCTGGGTGCTGCCAAAGGCGCTGTGGGCGGCCAGCAGGCGCGCCTTCAACTGGCGCTGCGTCAACCACTTGGCAATGATGAAGTACCAGCTCAGCAGCGACATGAAGGCCAGCACCAGCAGGGTCGTGCGGGCCACCCAGTCGCCCTGCGCCCAGACCGAGCGCAGGCCATAGGGGTTGCTCGCGACATCGGTGAGCGGGGCCACGACGGCGGCCGCGCCGGACTGCGCCTGCACCAGATCCGCGAGCAGCAGAGCGGGCACCAGCAGCAGGGCGAGCAGCCGCAGGCAAGCGGCAAGGGAAGTGGCAATTCTGGGCATGGTGGTTTCCTGAAAACTGGGGTGAGGACTGGATTCGTTCGGCTTGCGCGTCGGCTCGGCTATTTGCACTTGTCGCTCAGAGCGGCGATCGGGATCGTGATGATGCCCAGCAGACTGCCAGCGGCGTTCGGGCCGATGCAGTCAGGCTTGGCGGCGGCGCCAACGGCCTCGCCGGTGCGGTCGCGCTGCGCGCCGCCGTTGATCTGCTCATTGGCCATTTCCGCCAGACTGCGCTGGCGCGGTGGATTTCTCATGACGTAAGGATAAAGGTTGAGCGGCGCCGCTGCCGCGCCCGTGCCCGGCGCAGCGGCGGGCGCCGCCCGGGCCGGCGCCGGCTGCGTCCCTGTGCCCGATGGCAGCTCGACCTGCGTGATCGCCGCCGGCCTCGCGGTCGCAGGCGCAGGCGCAGGTGCAGGTGCAGGTGCAGGCGCAGGCGCAGGCGCAGGCGCAGGTGCCGGTGCAGGTGCCGGCGCAGGTGCAGGTGCCGGCGCAGGTGCCGGTGCCGGTGCCGGTGCCGGTGCCGGTGCCGGTGCCAGTGCCTGTGCCGGTGCCAGAGTTGGGGCTGGGGCTCGGGTTGGTGGGG
>CAIMBE010000219.1 GCA_903839085.1 uncultured beta proteobacterium
GCGCCGAACAGGCGGGCGGCGTCGCCGGGTTGGAATCGGCAGTTGGGCTTTTGTCAGGCGACACAGTCATTCTCCAGAGATAAGCAGATTTGCGTTGTACAAACCACAGTAACCAGTCGCTGGTCAAAGCCCGATGGAACATCGTGATTCGCTGGCGTTCATAGTAGAAAGAAGGAGAGAATTCGATTTGATGCAGATCAAAGATTGGTTTCTCGTTGGAAGAATAGGCTTTTCAATCACGTGAAGTCGGACCAGAATCGACGCTAGATGGCGCGCTCTGGCGTCAGCCGTGCTGCTCGGGGATCACTTGGACTTCATTTTCTCTGTCATGCCAGGTACAAGCAGCCCCTGCTCACCTCGACCTTCACTTTTTTGGAGAAACAAAGATGGCACGCTGGACTGAAAACTCCGCTGATCAAAATCACATGGTCACGATTTCGCAACATATTCCTGTCGGGGGCATTGTTCGGATTGTGCTCAATGACGGCAGCGTGATTGAGGGGGCTTTCCGGAAAATGAATGTTGAAAACAATGCCGGGCAAGGCGGTTGGAAGTATCGCGGGGAGTGCGAAATTGAAACCAAAGATCATTCCCGCTTTGTCTTGGATTACCTGGATATCAAGTCTGCATCCAGCATATGGAACGATCCCGTTTCCGCTGAATACCAGCGTCTTGGCCTGATCACCTTGGACCACAGAAACCCGGGCGCAGATCGCTTGGAAAGAGGAAAATAGCCACGGCTCGAGTGAGCGCTGCTGAGTTTTGGGTCAAATCTACGACTTCTATCGAAAACAATCTTGGCTGTCGGGTAGTGCTCGACTGTGACGACTCGCTGGTTCAAAGTGCTGGCCGCTAGAGCGGCAACTGCGACGACTGCAAGGGCTGCGGCATCTGCGTCGCCGAGTGCCCCTGCGGCGCGATCAAGATGGTGCCCGATGAGATCAGAGTCCGGTGAGTCACGCGTCGCGATAGCGCCGCAACGCCATGGCGGCGCTGGACGCAGACCGCGCAGCAGCCGGGCCAGCTCTGACGGCGGACGTTTACACTAGCCCCCGCTTCTTCGAAAGGTTCTGCATGTTTGCGTGGCAAGGTGTAACGAGGGCTGTCATCTTTTCTCCGCGCTCTGCGGCGCTGTGGTGCGGCGCCGCGCTGACCGCGCTGCTGGCGGCCTGCGGACCGGGCGGCGCTCCGCCGGCGCCGGCAGCGCCGCCGCCGGTTGAAGTCGGCGTTGTCACGGTCACTGCGACCACGGTCGGCCTGCTGACCGAACTCCCGGGCAGAACCGAGGCCTCGCGCGTGGCCCAGGTGCGCGCGCGCGTGGCCGGCATCCTGCAGCGCCAGCTGTTTCGCGAGGGCAGCGAAGTCAAGGCCGGGCAGCCGCTGTTCGAAATCGACGCCGCGCCCTACCAGGCCACGCTGGCCAGCGCCAAGGCCGCCCTGGCGCGCGCCGAGGCCAACCTGATGCAGGCGCAAGCACAGGCCGAGCGCTACAAGCCGTTGATCGAGGCCAACGCCATCAGCCAGCAGGAATTTGTCAGCGCGGTCGCCACCCAGAAGCAGGCCGAGGCCGACATCGCAGCGGCCAAGGCCGCAGTGCAGACAGCGCAGATCAATCTTGGTTACGCCTCGGTCAGTTCGCCGATTGCCGGGCGCATCGGTCGGGCCCTGGTCACCGAAGGCGCCCTGGTTGGGCAAGGCGAAGCCACGCCGCTGGCACTCGTACAGCAAATCGACCCGATGTTTGTCAACATCACGCAGCCGGTGGCCGACGTGCTGCGCCTGCGCGCCGCGATTGCCAGCGGCAAACTCAAGAGCGCCGGTGACAAGGCGACGGCCGCCGTGCGCATCGTGCTCGACGACGGCAGTCTGTATGCACTGCCGGCCAGGCTGCTGTTCTCGGACCTGACAGTCGATCCGAGCTCGAGCCAGATCACGCTGCGCGCAGAGGTGCCCAATCCGAAAGGCACCCTGTTGCCCGGCATGTACGTCCGTGCCCGCCTGGAGCAGGCCGCCCTCAACTCGGCCGTGCTGCTGCCGCAGCAGGCGGTGCAGCGCAATTCGCAGGGTGACAGCGTGAAAGTGGTGGCGCCCGACGGAACCGTCAGCACGCGCACGGTCAAGATCGGATCCGCCAAGGATGAGCAGTGGGTGGTGCTCGAAGGCCTGCAAGCGGGCGAGCAGGTCGTCGCCGACGGCTTCCAGAAGCTGCAGGGCAAGGCTCCCCGGGCCAAGCCCGTGCCCTGGAGCCCAGCCGGAGCGCCAGCGGTAGCGCCAGCGGTAGCGCCAGCGGTAGCGCCAGCGGCCTCGCCGGCCTCGGCCGCTTCTGCGGCCACCCGGTCATAGGGAGCGCGGCATGGCGCAATTCTTTATCGATCGGCCCATCTTCGCCTGGGTCATCGCCCTGTTCATCGTTGTGTTCGGCGCGGTGGCCGTCACGCAGTTGCCGGTGGCGCAGTACCCGTCGGTGGCGCCGCCCTCGATCATCGTCTCGGCGGCCTACCCCGGCGCCTCGGCGCAGACACTCGAAGACAGCGTGCTCAGCGTGATCGAGCGAGAGATGAACGGCTCGCCGGGCCTGATCTACGTCGAATCGGTGGCGCAGGCCGATGGCACCGGCTCCATCACCCTGAGCTTTGAGCCCGGCACCAGCCCCGATCTGGCGCAGGTCGATGTGCAAAACCGCCTGAGCCGCGCCGCGCCGCGTCTGCCACAGGCCGTCACGCAGCAGGGCGTGCGCGTCGATAAGGCACGCACCAATTTTCTGCTGTTCACCATCCTGTCTTCCAGCGACCCGCGAATCGACCCCGTAGCGCTGGGCGATTACGCCTCGCGCAACGTGCTGCCTGAAATCCAGCGCATCCCGGGCGTCGGTCAGGCCCAATTGTTCGGCACCGAGCGCGCAATGCGCATCTGGATCGACCCGGCCAAGCTGGTCGGCTACCGGCTGTCGTCGAATGACGTGATCGCCGCCATCGGCGCGCAAAACGCACAGGTCGCATCGGGCACCATCGGCGACCTGCCGAATCTGCCGGGCCAGTCGATCTTCGCCACCGTGGTCGTCAAGGGCCAGTTGGTCTCGGCCGATGAGTTTGGTGGTGTGGTCGTGCGTGCCAACGCCGACGGCTCCACGGTGCGCCTGAAGGACGTGGCGCGCATCGAGCTCGGCGCGCAGTCCTACAGCACGCAGTCGCGCCTGGACGGCAAGGCCTCGACCGGCATCGGTGTCCAGCTCTCGCCCACCGGCAACGCAGTGGCCACGGCCAAAGCCATCAAACAGCGCCTGCAGGAACTCTCGCCCTACTTTCCGCCGGGCGTGACGGCGGTGATTCCATTTGACAGTTCGCGCTTCGTCGAAATCTCGATCCGCCAGGTGATCGAAACCCTGATCGAAGCTGTGATTCTGGTGTTCCTCGTGATGTACCTGTTCCTGCAGGACTTCCGCTACACGCTGATCCCGACGCTGGTGGTGCCGATTGCGCTGATGGGCACGTTCGCCGTTCTGCAGACGCTCGGATTCTCGATCAACGTGCTGACCATGTTCGGCATGGTGCTGGTGATCGGCATCGTGGTCGATGACGCCATCGTCGTGGTCGAAAACGTCGAGCGCATCATGAGCACCGAAGGCCTGTCACCGCTGGAGGCCACGCGCAAGGCGATGCGTCAGATCTCCAACGCCATCATCGGCGTCACCGTGGTGCTGGTCTCGGTCTTTGTGCCGCTGGCCTTCTTCAAGGGGTCGATTGGCAACATCTACCGCCAGTTCTCGGTGGTGATGCTCAGCTCCATCCTGTTCTCGGCCTTCATGGCGCTGTCCTTCACACCGGCGCTGTGCGCCACCTTGCTCAAACCGGTCGAGGCCGGTCACCACCACGCCAAGACCGGCTTCTTCGGCTGGTTCAACCGCGGCTTTTCGGCCACGGCCAAAGGGTATGAGGGCTGGGTCGCGCGGCTGCTCAAGAAGACCGGTCGCTTCCTGGTGCTGTATGCCGCCATCATCGCCGTGGTCGTGCTGCTGCTGAACCGCTTGCCGACCTCGTTCCTGCCCAACGAAGACCAGGGCAACATCCTGGTCAACGTGCAGTTGCCACCGGGCGCCACGGTGAACCGCACCGGCACGGTCATGAGCCGGGTCGAAGAATTCATGCTCAAACAGGCAGAAGTAGAAAGCATGGTCAGCATCCTGGGCTTCAGCTTTGCCGGCAGTGGTCAGAACACGGGTCTGGCCTTCATCACGCTGAAGGACTGGAAAGAGCGCAGCGGCGCCGCCCATTCAGCGCAGGGTCTGGTCGGTCGCTCCTTCGGTGCGCTGGCCGGCATCCGCGATGCCTTCATTTTCCCGGTCAGTCCGCCACCGATTCCCGAACTCGGACGCGCCAATGGTTTTGCGATGCGCTTGCAGGACCGCGGCGGCAATGGGCACGATGCGCTGGTCGCGGCGCGCAACCAGTTGCTCGGCATGGCGGCTCAAAGCAAGTTGCTGACCGCCGTGCGTCCGGACGGTCTGGAGGACGCCGCGCAATTGCAGCTCAACATCGACCGCGACAAGGCGAGCGCTTTGGGCGTGAGTTTTGGCGCCATCAACAGCTCGCTCTCGACCGCGCTCGGCTCTTCCTATGTCAACGACTTCCCGAACGCCAATCGCGTGCAGCGCGTGGTGGTGCAGGCCGAAGCCAGGGCGCGCATGCAGAGCGAAGACCTGCTGAAGATCAACGCACTCAACAGCGCCGGCCAGCCGGTGCCGCTGTCGGCCTTTGCCAGCACCGCGTGGATCACCGGCCCGATGCAGACCATCCGCTACAACGGTTACCCGACCATTCGCATCGCCGGCGAGCCCGCACCCGGGCAGAGCACCGGCGCCGCAATGGCCGAGATGGAGCGCCTGGTGGGCCAGCTGCCGCCGGGCTTTGCCTATGAATGGACCGGGCAGTCGCGCGAGGAGAAACTATCCGGCTCGACCGCGATCTACCTGTTCGCCTTCTCGCTGCTGGCGGTCTTTCTGTGCCTGGCCGCGCTCTACGAGAGCTGGTCGATTCCGTTCGCGGTGATCCTGGTCGTGCCGCTGGGCGTGCTGGGCGTGACGCTGGCCACAGGACTGCGCGGACTGGAGAATGACATCTACTTCAAGGTCGGCCTGATCACCATCATTGGCCTGTCCGCCAAGAACGCGGTGCTGATCATCGAGTTTGCAAAAGACCTGCACGCACAGGGCAAGGGTCTGGTCGAGTCCGTGCTCGAAGCCGCGCACCTGCGTTTTCGCCCGATCCTGATGACCTCGATGGCTTTCATCCTGGGCGTGCTGCCGCTGGTGGTGGCGAACGGCGCCGGCTCGGCCAGCCAGCATGCGATCGGCACCGGCGTGATGGGTGGCATGATCACCGCCACCTCGCTGTCGGTCTTCTTCGTGCCGCTGTTCTTTGTCGTGGTGCGGCGCATCTTCAAGGGCAGCGAGCGACAGCGCCTCAAGTACGCCCACGAACTCGATGTCGATAGCGCGGCGGCGCCAGCACTGACGCAGGGCAAGCCATGAGCGAGCACTTCAAACAAATCGGTAGCGTGAGCGCGGCCGTACTGGCGCTGACGCTGACCGCCTGCGGCTCGATGGCGCCGGACTACCAGCGCCCAGCGGCGCCGGTCGCGAGCACATTCCCCGGCGCGGCAAGCAGCGCCGCCACCGCCACGTCGGCGGCAGCGATCGAATGGCGCCAGTTCTTCACGGACGCCCGTCTGCAGCAATTGATCACCCTGGCGCTGGCGAACAATCGCGACCTGCGGCTTGCGGTGCTCAACATCGAGCAGGCGCGCGCGCAGTACGACATCCGCCGCGCCGACCAATGGCCTGCCGTCAACGCGGGACTGAGCGGCACACGCGTGCCCACCAGCGCCGGAGGCATCAGCAGCACCTATACCGCGGGCGTTCTGGTGACGGCTTATGAACTCGACCTGTTCGGGCGCGTGCGCAGCCTGAGCGACGCCGCGCTGGCGCAATACCTGGCCAGCGAAGAGGCGCGCAAGACGGTGCAGATCAGCCTGGTGGCGGCAGTCGCCAACGGCTACCTGGCGCTGCAGGGTGACGAGGAACTGCTGCGCGTGACGCGCCAGGCGCTGGACACGCGCGAAGCGTCTTACCGCCTGATCAGGCTGCGCTTTGACAAGGGCGCGAGCTCGCAGATCGACCTGCGCCAGGCCGAGTCCCTGCTCGAGTCGGCCCGCGTGGCGCTGGCCGTGGCGACGCGCCAGCGCTCGCTCGACGAGAATGCGCTGGTCCTGCTGATCGGCCAAGGCTTGCCGCAGAATCTGCCGCAAGCCCTGGCGACCAGCGCAGCTGCGAGCCTGCCCGACGTGCCCGTGGGCCTGCCCTCCGAGGTGCTGATGCGCCGCCCCGATGTGCGCCAGGCCGAGCAGCAACTGATTGCCGCCAACGCCAGCATCGGCGCTGCGCGCGCCGCCTTCTTCCCCCGCATCAGCCTGACCGGCAGCGTTGGCAGCGTCAGCAGCGAACTGAGCGGCCTGTTTGGCAACGGCATGGCCTGGAGCTTTGCACCGCAGTTGCTGCAACCAATTTTCGATGCCGGCCGCAACGACGCCAACCTGCGGCTCTCCGAGGTCAACCGCGACATCGCCGTGGCCCAATACGAGCGCACCATCCAGTCTGCCTTCAGGGAAGTGGCCGATGCCCTGGCCGGTCGCGCCACTCTGGGCGAGCAGTTGCGCGCCGCGCAGGCCCTGGTGCGCGTCGAGCAGGACCGCTACCGGCTCGCTGATCTGCGCTACCGCAACGGCGCGAGCAGTTATCTCGACGTGCTTGACTCGCAGCGTTCACTGTTCGCGGCGCAGCTGTCCGAGTTGCAGACGCAGATCCAGTACGGCCAGAATCTGGTCACGCTGTACCGCGCGCTGGGCGGCGGCTGGAGCGCGGCCGCCGGCCGTTGATCCCCTCAGCCGGCCGATCTGAGCCGGATCGGCGCGCTCAGGCGAAGATCGCGTTGAACGTTGCGCTCGGGCGCATCACAGCGTTCACTTTGCGCTTGTCCACCAGGAAGTAGCCCCCGATATCGGCGGGCTTGCCCTGCACCGCCTTGAACTCTTGCGTGATCTTCTGCTCGTTCTCGGCCAGCGCCTTGGCCAAGGGCGCGAAACGGGCCTGCAGTTCCTTGTCCTGCGTCTGCGCCGCCAGTTCCTGGGCCCAGTACATCGCGAGGTAGAACTGGCTGCCGCGGTTGTCGAGCTGGCCGGTCTTGGGTGACGGGCCCTTGTTGTTGTCGAGCAGCTTGCCGGTCGCCGCGTCGAGCGTTCGGGCCAGGATCTTGGCTTTGTCGTTGCCGGTTTTCAGGCCCAGGTCTTCCAGACTGACGGCCAGCGCCAGGAACTCGCCCAGCGAATCCCAGCGCAGGTGGTTCTCTTCCACAAGTTGCTGCACGTGCTTGGGCGCAGAACCGCCGGCGCCGGTCTCGTACATGCCGCCGCCGGCCATCAGCGGCACGATGGAGAGCATCTTGGCGCTGGTGCCCAGTTCCATGATCGGAAACAGGTCGGTCAGGTAGTCGCGCAGGATGTTGCCGGTGACCGAGATCGTGTCCAGGCCGCGGATCACACGCTCCAGCGTGAAGCGCATGGCGCGCACCTGCGACATGACCTGGATGTCCAGACCGGTCGTGTCGTGGTCCTGGAGGTAGGTGTGGACCTTCTTGATCAGCTCGTTTTCATGGGGGCGGTACGGGTCCAGCCAGAACACGGCCGGCATGCCGGAGTTGCGCGCGCGCGTCACAGCCAGCTTGACCCAGTCGCGGATGGCGGCGTCCTTGGCCTGGCACATGCGCCAGATATCGCCCTCTTCCACGTTTTGCGCCAGCAGCACTTCGCCGCTGGCCAGGTCAGTGATGTTGGCGACGCCGTCTTCGGGGATCTCGAAGGTCTTGTCGTGCGAGCCGTACTCCTCGGCCTGCTGCGCCATCAGGCCCACGTTGGGCACGGTGCCCATGGTGCGGGGGTCGAAGTTGCCGTTCGACTTGCAGAAGTTGATCATCTCCTGGTAGATCCGGGCAAAAGTGCTCTCGGGCATCACGGCCTTGACGTCCTTGAGGCGGCCGTCCGCCCCCCACATCTTGCCGCCATTGCGGATCATGGCCGGCATCGACGCGTCGACGATGATGTCATTGGGCGAGTGAAAGTTGGTGATGCCCTTGGCCGAGTCCACCATCGCCAGTTCGGGGCGATGCTCGTGGCAGGCGTGCAGGTCAGCCAGAACTTCCTCGCGCTGCGACTGTGGCAGCGTGGCGAGCTTGTCATAGAGGTTGACCATGCCGTTGTTGACGTTGACGCCCAGTTCGTCAAACAGCTTGGCGTGCTTCTCGAACGCATCCTTGTAAAAAATGCGCACGCAGTGACCGAACACGATGGGGTGGGAGACCTTCATCATGGTCGCCTTGACGTGCAGCGAGAACATGACGCCGGTCTTGTGGGCGTCCTCGATCTCTTTTTCGTAGAAGGCCAGCAGTGCCTTCTTGCTCATGAACATGCTGTCGATGATTTCGCCGTCCTTGAGCGAGAGCTTGGGCTTGAGCACCAGCGTCTTGCCGCTTTTTGTGATCAGTTCCATCTTCACATCGCGCGCCTTGTCCAGCGTTATCGACTTCTCGCCGTGGTAGAAGTCGCCGTGGTGCATGTGCGAGACGTGCGAGCGCGATGCCTGGCTCCACTCGGCCATCGAATGCGGGTGCTTGCGGGCGAATTCCTTGACCGCCTTGGGCGCGCGGCGGTCCGAGTTGCCTTCGCGCAGCACCGGGTTCACCGCGCTGCCGATGCAGCGGGAGTAGCGGGCGCGAATGGCCTTGTCGGCGTCGGTCCTGGGATCTTCCGGATAGTCCGGGACGCCATAGCCCTTGGACTGCAGTTCCTTGATGCAGGCCATCAACTGCCCCACCGAGGCGCTGATGTTGGGCAGTTTGATGATGTTGGTATCGGGCAGCAGCGTGAGCCGGCCGAGTTCGGCCAGGTTGTCCGGCACCCTCTGCGCTTCGCTGAGGCATTCGGGAAACTCACCCAGCACCCTGGCAGCCACCGAGATGTCGCACTCGGCCACGTTGACGCCCGCCGGCGCGGCAAAGGTGCGAATGACGGGCAGAAACGCGCAGGTCGCCAGGAACGGCGCTTCATCGGTCAGCGTGTAAATGATCTTGGATGGTTCGGTAGTCATGAGATTCATCTTTCTAATGGGTTCGGTCGGCAACAGGTGACTGTATTCGATAGCTGCCGCGCCGCCCGTGCCTGGTTGCGGAAGAAGCTTGATTCACATCAAAGAATCGGCAAAGCCCGGCCGAAGGACAAGTTGCACAGGGCAATGCCGATTCCATGCGTCACGTTAAACTGCGGCTCCAGGCAATTGTGAGCCTGCCCCACACCATGAGCGCATTTCAAGAAGAACGTGTCCTGAGCGTTCACCACTGGACCAACCGCCTGTTCAGCTTTACCACCACGCGCGACCGTGGCATGCGCTTTTCCAACGGCCACTTCACCATGATCGGCCTCAAGACCGCGAGCGGCAAGCCGCTGCTGCGCGCCTACAGCATCGTCAGCCCCAACTACGAGGAGTACCTTGAGTTCCTCAGCATCAAGGTGCCCGACGGTCCGCTGACCTCGCTGCTGCAGAACATCCAGGTGGGCGACACGATTCTCATGGGGCGCAAGCCGACGGGCACCCTGCTGATCGATTACCTGCTGCCCGGAAAACGGCTCTACCTGCTGTCCACCGGCACCGGGCTGGCGCCCTTCCTGAGCGTGGTGCGCGACCCGGCCACCTATGAGCGCTTCGATCGCGTCATCCTGGTGCATGGCGTGCGCGAAGTGGAGGAACTGGCCTACCACCAGTACCTGACCGAGCATCTGCCGGCGCACGAGGTGCTCGGCGACATGGTCGCCCGCCAGCTGAGCTACTACCCGACCGTGACGCGCGAGGATTTCATCAATACCGGGCGCATCACGACGCTGCTCGACAACGGGCGCTTGCACCAGGACCTGAGCCTGCCCGAGCTGAACCCGGCCGAGGACCGCGTGATGATCTGCGGCAGCCCGGGGATGCTGCGCGATGTCAAGACCATGCTGGGCAAGCGCGGCTTTCATGAAGGCACGACCAGCACCCCGGGCGACTTCGTGATCGAGCGGGCGTTCGCGGAAAGTTGACGCCAGGCCAGCGCCGTTTCGTCATCGCAACGCCCCAACAGCCATCGTCATCCCGAGGCCCCAACAGCCATCGTCATCGCGAGGCC
>CAIMBE010000220.1 GCA_903839085.1 uncultured beta proteobacterium
GCCGTCATCCAGTCGATCCTTGGGGTAATCTGACCAAGGGTTACCGTACCCGTAACAACAAGCGCACGCAGGTCATGATCGTGTCGCGTCGCAAGAAGTAAGGGGCAGGTAAATGACTCGTTCTCTCAAAAAAGGTCCGTTCGTTGACCATCATCTGGTGGCCAAGGCCGACAAGGCCGTCGCCACCAAAGACAAGAAGCCGATAAAGACCTGGTCGCGTCGCTCCA
The DNA here is from genome assembly GCA_903839085.1 of uncultured beta proteobacterium. Taxonomy (GTDB): domain Bacteria; phylum Pseudomonadota; class Gammaproteobacteria; order Burkholderiales; family Burkholderiaceae_C; genus Rhodoferax. The sequence continues at coordinate 228 of CAIMBE010000220.1, forward strand.
TGGTGCTGCCCGATTTCATCGGCTTGACCATCGCGGTACATAACGGCAAGCAGCACGTGCCGGTCTACATCACTGATCAAATGGTTGGCCACAAGTTGGGGGAGTTCGCGCTCACCCGTACTTTCAAGGGCCATCCGGCGGACAAAAAAGTCCAGAAGAAATAAGGAGGTGAACATGGAAACTCGTGCAACCCTTCGTGGCGTTCGTTTGTCGGTCGACAAGGGCCGCCTGGTCGCGGATCTGATTCGCGGCAAGAAAGTGGATCAAGCCCTGAACATCCTGTTGTTTACGCAGAAAAAAGCTGCCGTGATCATCAAGAAGGTTCTTGAATCCGCCATCGCCAATGCTGAACACAATGACGGCGCCGACATCGACGAGCTGAAGGTGAAAACCATCTACGTCGAGCAGGGCGCTTCGCTCAAGCGCTTCACGGCCCGCGCAAAAGGCCGTGGCAACCAGATCAGAAAACCCACGTGCCATGTGTATGTGACGGTTGGTAACTGAAAGAGGCCAGGAAGATATGGGACAAAAAATCCACCCAACCGGCTTTCGCCTGTCGATCAGTCGCAACTGGGCATCACGTTGGTATGCCAGTGACCGTGACTTTGCGGGCATGCTGGCGGAAGACATCAAGGTGCGCGAGTACCTGAAGACCAAGCTGAAGAACGCCTCCGTGTCGCGCGTTCTGATCGAGCGTCCGGCCAAGAACGCGCGCATCACGATCTTTTCGGCACGCCCGGGCGTCGTGATCGGCAAGAAGGGCGAGGACATCGAAAATCTCAAGCGTGAACTGTCCAAGCAACTGGGTGTCCCGGTTGCCGTCAACATCGAGGAAGTGCGCAAGCCAGAGATCGATGCCAAGCTGATCGCGGACAGCATCACCCAGCAGTTGGAAAAGCGAATCATGTTCCGTCGGGCCATGAAGCGCGCCATGCAAAACGCCATGCGGCTGGGTGCCCTGGGCATCAAGATCATGTCATCGGGCCGTTTGAATGGTATTGAAATTGCGCGTTGCGAGTGGTACCGCGAAGGTCGCGTGCCGCTTCATACCCTGCGTGCCGATATTGACTACGGCACCTCGGAAGCCAAGACGACTTACGGCGTGATCGGAGTCAAGGTCTGGGTTTACAAGGGCGACACGCTGGGTCGTAACGACTTGCCGGCTGCCGCGGACACCCGTTCTGATGAGGAGCGTCGCCCGCGTGGCCCCCGCCGTGATGACCGCGGTGCGCGTCCAGGCTCTGACCGTCCCGCACCCCGTGGCGCGCGTCGTCCTGCACTGGGCGGCAATGTCGCGCCTGCGGACGGCAGTGACAAACCCGCAGAGGCCATTGGCGCCGATGCAAACAAACCCGCCGTTAAGCGCGTCCGCAAGGTAGCCGCGCCAGCTGCAGCAGCTGACGGCAAAGGAGAATAATTATGTTGCAACCCGCTCGTCGCAAATATCGCAAAGAGCAAAAAGGCCGTAACACCGGCA
>CAIMBE010000221.1 GCA_903839085.1 uncultured beta proteobacterium
AGCACGCTGTCCGCTGTAGTCGATCTCCTGCAGGGTCTGACTGCGGTCCTGATAGGTCGTCATGGCGTAGTCGCGGATCGAACCGGCCAGACCGACGCGCACCAGGTCGGCCGTTTGCAACAACTCCGACCTGGGCGCGGCGGCCAGCGCATTGGGGTCGTACACCAGACCATTGATGTAGCCCTGCTTGCTGACCAGCGCCGCCCCGCCGTCAGCGGCACGACCCCCGCGCAGCGCATCGCGCGCGCGGTCGCTGAAGGTTCCAATACCTGTGCCATTGAGGGAAAGCTGCGAGGCCTGCACAAAGCGCGCGTTGTCGGCGATCTCGCCAAAGTTCCAGCCTTCGCCGATCAGGTTCACTGCGCGCCCCGCTGCCTGATTGACGCGTCGCTGCAGGGCCTGCATGACATCACGCGGTTGGTGCCCCATCAAGTCAAAACGGAAGGAGTCGATTTTGTAGCGCTTCGCCCAAAGCACCGTCGAGTCGATCATCAGCTTGCCCATCATCAGGTGCTCGGTCGCCGTGTTGTCACAGCAGGTGCTGCGCTCCACCACGCCGTTGGCGTCGAGCCGGTGGTAGTAGCCCGGCACGATGCGGTCGAGCACCGACTTCTCCTGCTGACCCGAGGCGGCCATGTGGTTGTAGACGACATCCATGCCGACCCGCAGACCGGCGCGGCGAAGGGCCAGAACCATCTGGCGAAACTCCAGGATGCGCACGGCGCCGTCGGCTGCGTCGCTGGCGTAACTGCCTTCCGGCGCGCTGAAGTGGTAGGGGTCATAGCCCCAGTTGAAGCAGTCGCTGCCGGCCCCGGCCATCACGCTGGCCTGCTGGGATTCGCTGTCGGGGCCAGCCTCGACCACGGCCGGTGTGACGCAGTCCTGCTCGGCAATGGTGGCAAAGTCAAACACCGGCAACAGGTGCACATCGGTGAGGCCCGCCGCCGACAAGGCCTTCAGATGCTGCATGCCATTGGAATTGCTTTCGGTGAAGGCCAGGTACTTGCCGCGCCGCGCCCGGCTGACCGAGGGGTCGTTGATGGAAAAATCGCGCACATGCAACTCGTACACCACCATGTCGGTCTGCGCCTGCACCTTGAGCGGCGCGCCCACGCCGTCCCAGCCCTCGGGCTTGAGGCCCGGGCTGTCCAGATCGGCGATGTAGCTGCGCCTGGAGTCGCTGGTCAGGCTGATGGAATACGGGTCGGTCACCCGGTTGCGCACGATGCCCACGCCAGGCACAAACACATCGACCAGATAGCGATAGTACTGACCGGTCAAATCGCCACCGTGGCGTGCCGACCAGACGCCGCTGCGGCGCTCCACCTGCATAGCCTCCAGCGCCAAGGCCGGCCCGGCGCCCGTGGCGTAGCGGCACAGCCAGACGCTCTGCGCGGTTGGCGCCCAGAGCTTGAAGACGGTCTGCTCGCGACCGACGCTGGCACCCAGATCGTTGACGTCCTGCGCAGCGGCATACAGAGCGTCCAGCGCCCCGGCAGCTTGCAGCGCGCTGGCGCGAAGCACCCGCCCCATGCTGTCTTCCTGCACCAGCAAGAGTTGTTGCCTGAGCAATCCCTTCAGCCTGGTTCGATCGTGCGCTCTCACCGCCAGCAGCACACCCGGGCCGACAAACTTGAAGCGCATCGCGACCTGCGCCGGCAAATCACCCTGAAACAGGTCCAAAGCCAGCGAGCCGTCAGCGCCCCTGACAGCGCTGCCGACGCTGGCAACGGCCTGCGCCCGGGCAGCGTAATAGAGCTTGAAACGCCCGCCCGCGTGAATCGCCGGCCACTGGATGACATGAGCGCTCAACCAGTAGGCACGCGCCGGCACGCTCGGTTGGCCGGGTGCAGCCTGCAGCACCGTCTGAAACTCGGTCTGGTTGCAGTCCCGCAGCGTCTGACCGACGCCCGCCCAGGCCGCGCCGAGGCCGAGACTCATGAGCGCCAGCCAGCAGGCGCGCTTGATCCAGCCCATTTTCATTCGCCGTCCAAACAGCGCCAACCCAACTGCAAGTGCTTCATGTCCATGCTCCCTGTTCTTCAGACCCCATCGCAACGCGCTAGCTTCGTCCCAGGCTCAGCACGCGGCGTCGGGTCGCCCTTGCCGAGGGCACCCAGCCACGACCAAACCAGCGCGCCGCCATGGCAAGCCCGCGCAACCATTCGTCGGCGCCGTAGGCAATCCAGACGCCAATCAGGCCCAGTTTGAAATGTACGCCCAGCAACCATGACCCGCCCGCCATCACGAACAGCATCGAGGCCGCGCCCGCCGCCACCGGAAAGCGTGCATCACCGGTGGCACGCAGGGCGTTGATGATCACAATGTTGCAGGTGCGACCGGGCTCCAGCAGCACGGTAAGCCATAGCAGCGTGGTGGCGCTGGCAATGATCTGGGGATCCTGCGTGAACAGGGTCAGGGTCCAGGGTGCGGTCAGCGCCACCAGCAGCGCCATGCTGATGGAAACCAGCAAACCCCAGGAAAGACTTCTGCGCAAGAGGCGATGCGCCTCCTGCAGACGACCTGCGCCAATCAGATGACCGATCAGAATTTCGCTCGCAAAACCAAGCGATACGCTGAACAGCACCACCACATTCATGAACTGAAAGGCGTAGGTCTGGGTTGCCAATGACCGGGAGCCCAGGCCCGCCACCACGGTCACCGACGCCAGCATGGCAAGCCGGTAGGCCACGTTCTCGGCTGCCCCCGGCAATCCAATCTGCAAGACCGGGCGCAACAGCGAGCCCTTGAGCCGCCACCAGTCTCCGGCGCACGGGACGATGCGCAAACGCCAGCGCCACAGTGCCAAATGGACCAGCAGGCCGAACAGCCGGCTCAGCGCCATGGCCAGGGCAAAACCGACCAGGCCCAGTGCCGGCAGGGCCCCGGCGCCGCGCATCAGGGGCAGACACAACAGCAGATGAACGCCATGCATGGCCAGGATATTGAACATCGTGTCGCGCGTTCGCAAATGGGCGCGCATCACCGCCGCCATGCTGGCATTGAAGGCGTCGAGCAACAGCACCAAAGCCAGAACCTGCAGATAGGGTCGCCCCAGCAGCAGAACAGCCGGCGGTGCGTTGAGCAACCCCAGCAAAGCGCCAGCGCCGGTAAACACCAGCAGCGCAGTGACCAGTCCGAGCCAGCTGCTGGCGCCCAGTGCCGCCTTGGCGGTGGCCTGCGCTGCCGCGTGCTTGCCTGCGCCCAGATTCTGGGTGATGACGACGCTCACCCCCATGCCAATGACGCGAAACAGAAGGAAAAAGACGGCCTGCAGCTGATTGGCCAGCGCAAAGGCAGCCGAGCTGGTGTCTGACTCGCGTGAGGCCAGCCACAGGCCCAGCATGCCGACCGAAAAACCCAGCACCATCTCCGCCAGCATCGGCCAGGCCAGCGCCAGCAAGCGCGGCCGCGTCTGTAGCGCATTCATGCGCTGCTGGACGAACCCAATAGCGCAAACGGGCCGCGACCGCTGGCCGCGCTGATCAGGCCCAGCACCCGACCCGGCTCGGCGCCGACCATGCGCCAGTCAAAGCGCCAGATCCAGTTGCTGCCGCCCAGCGTGCCGGGCAGATTCATGCGATGCCCACTGTCCAGGCCGAGCACGTCCTGCATGGGAAAGATCGCCATGGCGGCGACCGAGTTGCAGGCGGCCCGGATCATGCCCCAATGGACGTCATGCGCACCGGCAGCCAGGTAGGCGCCGGCAAACAGACGCTCTGGCTGCGGCGCATGGTCCCACCAGCCACGCGCCGTGTCGTTGTCATGCGTGCCGGGATAGACAACGCAGGCCGTGCCATAGTTGTGCGGCAGGAACTCATGCGTCGCGTCGCCGCCAAAGCCGAACTGCAGAATCTTCATGCCGGGAAAGCCAAAATGGTCGCGCAGCTCGATCACGTCGGGCGTGATCAGTCCCAGGTCTTCGGCGATGATGGGCACCTTTCCCAGAGAGCGTTCGATCGCTTCAAACAGCGCCTTGCCCGGTGCTGCCACCCAGCGCCCCTCGATCGCCGTCGGAGAACTCGCCGGAATTTCCCAGTAGCCGGCAAAGCCGCGGAAATGATCAACGCGAAATGCATCGACCTGCTGCAAAGCACGGCGCACGCGCGCCGTCCACCAGACGAAATCTTCTTCGGCCATGCGCTGCCAATCGTACAAGGGGTTGCCCCAGCGTTGACCGAGCGGACCCAGGTCATCGGGCGGCACGCCTGCCACCACGGTGGGCTGATAGTCAGCGTCGAGTTGATAGAGCTCGGGACGCGCCCAGCAATCGGCGCTGTGATGGGCAATGAAGATCGGCAAGTCGCCCATGATGGCGACGTGGCGCGCGTTCGCGTAGGCCTTGAGGGCCTTGAGCTGGCTGTCAAAACACCATTGCACAAACTTCCAGAAATCAATCTCTGCGGCCCGTTCTCGAAGCGTCTTGCGCAGCGCAGCGGGCTCGCGCTGGCGCAAATCCGCCTCCCAGTGCCACCAGGGCTGGCCTGCGTGCGCCGTCTCAAGCGCCATGAAGAGCGCGTAATCGTCGAGCCAGTGGGCTTGCTCGGAACACCAGGCGGCCATGGCCGTGCGCTCGCCCAGGTCCGCCTTGCGTTCAAAGCCGGCTGCCGCCGAGCGCAGCTGGGCCAGACGCCATGGAACGACGCGGGCAAAGTCAACCCGCCCGCTGTCAAACCCCCCCTGCGGCAGCTCAGGCTGCGCCAGCCAGCCGGCCAGCACCAGGGGCTCGAGCGCCACCATCAAGGGGCTGCCTGCAAACGCCGAAACGCTTTGATAGGGCGAGTCGCCCGGACCGATGGGCGTCGTGGGCAGCCACTGCCAGATGCTTTGACCGGCCGCCACCAGCCAGTCGACAAAACGAAAAGCATCGGGTCCGAAGTCGCCGACGCCGTGCGGTCCGGGCAAGGAAGTGATGTGCAGCAGGACTCCTGCGCGGCGCTGTTGAAGATCGATCATGGTTGGCTCGTGATGAATGTATCAAGGAGAACGGCGGCGCAAAAGCAGCAGCGCATGCGCTGGCGCCCGCAGGCAGGCGTGGCTCGAGCGGCTTGGAGACAACTCACCGCTGCTGTCGAGCAGCAGCAGCCAATGGCCGCTGAGGGTGAAGTCAGTCGGGTTCGATGCCGGGTTGAACAGCAGCAGGACCGGCTCCCTGGCGGCGCCGCCCGGCGTTGCCTCAGAGCAGAAACTCTCACAGGAAAAAGCGGTGTGGCTTGCGTCATGCCAGTCATGGTCTTTCATTTCCTGCCCGGCCGGCGTGCGCCAGATGCGCTGTACAGCACCCGCTCCGCCGGCGCTCGGCGTCGACCAGTGGTTGCTGCGAAAGACCGGTTCGGAGCGGCGCAATGCCAACAGCTCCGAGACAAATTCCTTCAAAGCGCAGTCGGCCGCCGGCCAATTCAGCCAGCCCAGTGCGTTGTCCTGGCAATAGGCGTTGTTGTTGCCCTGCTGGGTCTTGCCGATTTCATCGCCGGCGCACAGCATCGGTGTACCTTGCGCCAGCAACAGCGAAGCCAGCATGGCGCGCCGCACGCGCCTGCGCTTCAGGTTGATGCCGACGTCCCCGGTCTCGCCCTCGACACCCAGATTGGCGCTCAACTCGCCGGCTCGCCCGTCCCGGTTGCCTTCGCCGTTGGCCAGATTGTGTTTGCGGCTGTAGCTCACCACATCATGCAGCGTGAAACCGTCATGCACCGAAAGAAAATTGACACTGGCGCTGGGTCGACGCTGCCCATGATGAAACAGGTCGCTCGAAGCGATCATGCGCCCGGCAAACTCGGCGCGATCCACGCCGCGCTGCAACCAATAGCCGCGCACCGCATCGCGGAACTTGTCGTTCCATTCCAGAAAACGGCCAGGAAAACGTCCCGCCTGGTAGCCCTGGGGGCCGCCGTCCCAGGGCTCCGCGATCAGATGAACCCGTGCCAGCACCGGGTCTTGCTGCAGCGCTGCGAAAAAGGGGGCGCAGGGATCAAAGCCCTGTTCGGTGCGCCCGAGCACCGGTGCCAGATCAAAACGAAAACCGTCGACACCCATCTGCACAACCCAGTATCGCAAGGAGTCCAGCACAAACTGGCTCACTTTGGGATGCGCGACGTTGAGGGTGTTGCCACAGGCGCTGTAGTTTTCGTAGCGGCTGCGATCAGCCGGGTCGAGCCGGTACCAGCTGGCGTTGTCGAGGCCGCGAAAGCTCAGCGTCGGACCCAGTTCGTTGCCTTCGGGCGTGTGGTTGTAGACCACGTCCAGCACGACCTCGAGACCCTGTGCATGCAGGGACTCGACCATCTGCCGGAATTCGGCCGTGACCGCTGCGGGGTCATCGGGCCGGACCGCCAGGCGCGGATCGACGCAACAAAAGCCCAGCGTGTTGTAGCCCCAGTAATTGGTTAGCCCGCGCTGCGTCAGGGCCGGCTCATCCAGGCAATACTGCACCGGCAACAGCGACAGCGTCGTCACCCCCAGAGACTTGAAGTGGGCCACGGCGACCGGATGCGCCAGAGCCGCATAGGTTCCCTGCAGGGTTGCAGGAATGCCCGGATGCGTCTTGCTGAAGCCCTTGACGTGGACTTCATAAAGGACCAGATCGGCCACCGCGTGACGCGGTGCGTTAAGGTAGCCAGGCGCCACGCTGATGGGCGCGGCAACCCGCGCCTTGAGCGCTGTGGCGGCGTTCTCCTGCGAGTCGCCGCCATAGCGCCCGACGATCTCGCGGGCGTTCGGGTCCAGCAGCAAGCGCCTTGCGTTGAAGCGGTGGCCGTGCTGCGGGTCATCAAGGCCGTGCGCGCGCAAGCCGTAAGTCAGTCCGGGACCGGCGCCGGCAAGAAAGACGTGAAAAACACCGTCGTCCGGTCCGAACAGGTCGCAGCGCTGCACTTCGTGTTTGCCATCCGCATCAAACAGGCACAGCTCGATGCGCTGTGCATGCAGCGAAAAGACAGCAAAATTGACACCGCCGTCGCGCACGTGGGCGCCCATCGGTTCATGCCGACCTTCTGACCAAACCATCATGTCGATTCATGTCCTCCAATGCGCAATGGCGCCGACCCAACGCGCTCAATGTACTCGCCTATGGTACGGGCAAGCGAAAAGCGGCCTGCCATGATGGCGCCGAACGCTCGGCCCATCAGAAAGAGGAATCCTGAAAAGTGTAGTTAAATTACATTTTATAAGTCCTGATTCCTATATTACCAACAAATCTTGACTCTATCGCGGCATGCGTTGACCCATATTGTTCGTTGTATAACTACATTTATTCAAGGTATACTCAAAAACAATGCAGCGCCCTTCGCCGGGATTGGCGCGTTCGGCAGTTCCTGCGCGCGAGCGCCGAGGTGTGACATGGCGGATGTAAAGCTATCGAGAGTCAGCAAGTCCTTTGGCGACAACCTCATCCTGCAGCAAATTGACCTTGAAATTCTCGACGGCGAATTCATGGTCTTCGTCGGCCCCTCGGGCTGCGGCAAGTCGACGCTGTTGCGCATCATCGCCGGACTCGAAGACGTCACGCAGGGCGAACTGAGCATTGGCGGCAAGCGCGTCAATGAGGTGGCGCCGGCCGAGCGCGGCATTGCCATGGTATTTCAGTCCTACGCGCTGTATCCGCACATGAACCTGTACGAGAACATGGCGTTCGGGCTCAAGCTTGCCAAACTGCCCAAGGAGGAGATCGACCGCGCTGTACGCCAGGCCGCCAGGATTCTCAACATCGAGCATCTGCTGATGCGCAAGCCCAAAGACCTCTCGGGCGGCCAGCGCCAGCGCGTGGCGATCGGACGCGCCATTGTGCGCAAGCCCGAGGTGTTCCTGTTTGATGAGCCGCTGTCCAATCTGGATACGGCGCTGCGCGTGCGCATGCGCTACGAACTCGCCAAACTTCACGAAGAGTTCAAGACCACCATGGTTTACGTGACGCACGACCAGGTCGAGGCCATGACGCTGGCCGACCGCATCGTGGTGCTCTCGGCTGGCCGCATTGAACAGGTCGGTTCGCCATTGAATCTGTACGAGCACCCGGACAACCTGTTTGTGGCGCGTTTCATCGGTTCTCCGGGGATGAATCTGGTCGAAGGGAAACTGGTGACCGCCAGCGCCGAGGGCGCCAGCGTGCAGTTGCCCGGTGGCGAGTTGATCGAATGCCGGGTCGACGCATCGCGAGCGCGCGCTGGCGACGCCGTCACCCTGGGTCTGCGGCCGGAAGATTTTCGGGTCGGCGATCGAGTCAACGCACTGCGCACCGAAGTCACTTTTGTGGAGTCGCTGGGCAGCATCACCTACGCCTATTGCAGCAACCCGGCCAGTCAGGAGGTGCTCACCGCTGCCGTGGACCGCCAGCGGCCCGTGCGCAACGGCGAGGCGCTGGCGCTGGGCGTCCCGCCCGGCTCAGCCCATCTGTTCGACTCCCAGGGGCACGCCTTTCGCCGTCACGTCGGGCTGGAGCAGCGCCGTGCCGCCTGAAGGTGCAGGCGCGCGCCCTTGCCTGACGGCTGCCATCCTGAGCGCGGCTATGCTGCTCTGCGCCAGCGGTCATGCCAGCACGCCTTTGCGCCTGCTGGTCTGGATCAACGGCGACAAGGGCTACAACGGCCTGCAAAAAGTGGGGGACGCTTTCACGCAACGCAGCGGCGTGCAGGTGCTTGTGCAGCACCCCGAGGGCGCCCCTGACAAGTTCAGCGCTGCGGCCGCTGCCGGCAAAGGCCCGGACATCATGTGCTGGGCGCATGACCGCGTCGGCGAATGGGCGAAGTCCGGATTGGTGGTGCCCATTCGCCCGGCCAGGAGCATTCGCGAACAAATCGACGAGAGCGCCTGGCGCGCTTTTACCTACCGCGGTCAGGTCTGGGGTTATCCACTGGCGATCGAAGCCATTGGCCTGATCTACAACAAGGCGCTGGTGGCCACGCCGCCGAGCAGCTTTGAGGAGGTGATCGAACTCGACCGCAAGCTCGC
>CAIMBE010000222.1 GCA_903839085.1 uncultured beta proteobacterium
CGGAATCACATGGCTGTTTTCCGGGTGGTAGTTGTCACCTGGGCCGTAGAGGTTGGTGGGCATGACGCTGCGGTAGTCTGTGCCGTGGCTGCTGCCGTACTGGCGGTTGTAGCTTTCGCACATCTTGATGCCCGCGATCTTTGCGATGGCATAGGGTTCGTTGGTCGGCTCCAGCGGGCCCGTCAGCAGCGCCTCCTCACGCATGGGTTGCGAAGCCAGCTTGGGGTAGATGCAGCTCGAACCCAGAAACAGGAGCTTCTTGACGCCGGCGCACCAGGCCTGGTGGATCACATTGGACTGCACCATCAGGTTCTGGTAGATGAATTCGGCCGGGTAGGTGTTGTTGGCGTGAATGCCGCCGACCTTGGCAGCGGCCATGTAGACCTGATCGGGTTTTTCCAACTCAAAAAAGGCTCGCACGGCGGCCTGGTCACAGAGGTCGAGTTCACTGCGGGTGCGCGTTACAAAATTCGTATGCCCCAGTCGCGTCAAGGCGCGCACGATCGCCGAACCGACCATGCCCTGGTGGCCTGCGACGTAGATTCTGGGTTGGGGCGCCATGGACCGTTCAGAGGCCTTCAAACACCGGCGCGCTGCCCAGTGCCAGGCCGGCCTGGTCCTTGACCGAGATCTGGGGGCGGCCATCGTTCAAGGGCCAGCCGACACCCAGCGTCGGGTCATCCCAGGCGATGCAGCGCTCGAACTGCGGCGCGTAATAGTCGGTGGTCTTGTACAGAAAGTCGGCCGAGTCGCTCAGGGTCAGGAAACCATGCGCAAAGCCGGGCGGCACCCACATCTGCCGGTTGTTCTCCTCGGACAACTCGGCACCCACCCATTGCCCGAACGTCGGTGACGACTTTCGCAGGTCGACCGCCACGTCGAACACGGCGCCGCGGACAACGCGCACCAGTTTTCCCTGCGCCTGCTCGATCTGGTAATGCAGCCCGCGCAGCACGCCTTTGGCCGACCGCGAGTGGTTGTCCTGCACGAAGTCGGCATCGATGCCGGTGGCCTGTTGGAAGGCTTTTCGGTTGAAGCTCTCAAAGAAGAATCCTCGGGCATCGCCAAAGACCTTGGGCTCGATGATCAGGACGTCGGCCAGCGCGGTGGGAGTGACTTTCATGGAGTTTGCCTGGGTCAGGGTTCGTGACGGCCACGCTCGCTCAGCAGCCGCAGCAGATATTGACCGTAGCCGTTCTTTGACAGTGGCATCGCCAGTTTCTGCAATTGAGCGTCATCGATAAAGCCGTTGCGCCACGCGATCTCCTCGACGCAGGCCACTTTCAGGCCCTGGCGCCGCTCCAGCGTGGCAATGAACTGGCTGGCCTCGAGCAGGCTGTCGTGCGTGCCGGTATCAAGCCAGGCGTAGCCGCGCTGCATGATCTGCACGCTCAGCTGGCCCTGCTCCAGATAGGCCTGGTTGACCGCGGTGATTTCGAGTTCGCCGCGGGGACTGGGCTTGACGGCCTTGGCGATATCGACCACCTGCTTGTCGTAGAAGTACAGACCGGTCACCGCGTAATTGCTCTTTGGCTCGAGCGGCTTCTCCTCGATGCTGCTGGCCTGGCCCTGGGC
>CAIMBE010000223.1 GCA_903839085.1 uncultured beta proteobacterium
GGCTGACGAGGCCATTGCCCAACTGCGCGAGGGCTTGCGCCTCTCGCCCGAGCAAAGCAGTTTTTCGATGACGCTGGCCCGGCTCCAGTTGGAGACCGGTGACACCGACGGCGGCATGGCCACCCTGGAGCAGGGCCTGAAGTCAGCCGGCGACGAGCCGCAGTACCAGGCTTTCTATGCCGTGCTGCTGCAGCGGGCCAAGCGCCACGACGAGGCGGTGCTGCACTATCTGGTTGCGCTGCGCAGCGACCCGGCCATGCCCACCTGGCTGGTCGGCATCGGCATCTCCTTGCAGGCGCAGGGCAAGAACGCCGACGCCACCGAGGCCTTTCAGCGCGCGCGCGACAGCGGGCAACTGAGCCCGCAACTGGCCCAGTTTGTCGAGCAGAAGCTGAACCAGTTGAAGTGATGACGAGCGCGGTCGTATTTATGAAATGTTTTCGAGACTTATCTTCCAGGGGCAAAAAATGAAGTTCATCAAGGCGATCGGTTTGAGAGATAAGTTGAGCAGGTTGGGCGTGGTGTTCATTTCCGCCCTGACCCTGGCCGCCTGCGGCGGTGGCGGCGATGGCAATCCGGGAAGAGCCGACACGTCGAGCACGCCGGCCGCTGTTGCGACCCTGAGTGTGGCGCTGAGCGATGGCGGCAACGCGATTTCCGCAGCAGGAACCACCGTGGCCCAGGCCACTGTCAAAGACGCCAGCGGCGCGTTGGTGGATGGCAAACTGGTGACTTTTTCGGGTGATGCGGCGCTGGTCAAGTTCACCCCTGACTCGGGGCAGGTCCTGACGGTTAACGGTGTGGCATCGATTCAGGTTTTGCGCGCGTCGGCGACGGCCGCAGGCGCCGGCACGCTGAGCGCGCAAGCCACGGTGGGGACGGCCGCGGTGTCGGGCAAATTCGATTTTCAACTGGTGGCTGCTCCTGTTGTCGTTGTGACCAGTCCGACCCTCAGTCTGGCGCTTGGCGCTGGCGGCAATTCCATTGCAGCATCAGGGTCCACGCTGGCGCAGGCTACAGTGAAAGACGGCAATGGGGCTTTGCTCGATGGCAAACTGGTCACGTTTTCGGGTGATCCGGCACTGGTCAAGTTCAACCCGGCATCGGGTCAGGTGCTGACGGTCAACGGTGTTGCCTCGATTCAGGTCTCACCGGCGTCCGCTTCAGCGGCAGGCGCCGGCACGCTCGCGGCTCAGGCCAGCGTAGCGTCGACCACCGTGTCGAGCACCTTCGATGTTCAGGTCGTGGCCTCCAGCACATCCGCTGCGTCTGCGCCGACGCTGAGTCTGGCGCTCAGCGGTGGCGGCAACTCGGTTGCGGCTTCTGGCTCCACCGTGGCGCAGGCCACGCTCAAGGACGCCAGCGGCGCGCTGGTGGACGGCAAACTGGTCACGTTTGCTGGGGACGCGGCGCTGGTCAAGTTCAGCCCCGCATCGGGTCAGGTCCTGACGGTCAACGGCGTCGCTTCGGTTCAGGTTTCACCCTCGTCCCTATTGGCAGCCGGGGCCGGCACCCTGTCGGCGCAGGCGACCGTGGCCGGGACCAAGGTGTCGAGTGCCTTCGATTTTCAAATGGCCGCCGCCAACCTGGGCCTGCAGAGTCTCAATCTTGGCTCGGGCGCTTTGGCCGCCTACGGCAACCGCGCGATCTCGGTCATGGCCACGGTCAATGGCGTCGCCGCAACCAACACGCCGGTGCAGGTTACCTTCAGCGCAAGTTGTGGCAGCGTCACGCCGGCCGTGGTGGCGACGGATGCCACCGGTGTTGCCAACAGCACCTACAGCGCGAGTCTGGCCACCTGCGCCGGCAGCAATGTCACTGTGACGGCTGCGGCCGTCGGGACGGCAACGGTGTCCGGCATGGTGGCGGTGACGGCCTCGACGGCGAGCAACGTGCAGTTTGTCAGCGTGACGCCGCAAGTGATTTATCTGAAGGATTCTGTCGGCGCCACGCAGGGCCAAGTGGTGTTCAAGGTGGTCGACTCCAGCGGCAACCCCTTGCAGAACAAGAAACTGCGCCTGTCACTTGGCAACTCGGCCACCGGCGTCAGTTTGAACTCGGTCGGAAATACCCTGCCGGTTGATTTGACCTCCGACAGCGCCGGCTTGGTCACGGTGGCGGTGTTTGCGGGCACGGTGCCGACTTCGCTCAACGTCAGGGCAACGCTGCTTGACGCCGCCGGCCTGGCGACCAGCGTGTTCTCGGACTCCAATCTCCTGACGGTGGCCTCGGGTCGTCCGACGCCCAAGTACACCAGCCTGGCTCTGGACAAGTTCAGCATCGAGGGTATGAATGTTGATGGCCAGACGGCGAATCTGACATTCTCGATGGCGGATCGCCAGGGCAACCCGGTGCCACCGGGTACCCAGGTCAATTTCGTCACGGAGGCCGGTGTCGTTCAGTCTTCCTGTGCTGTGCCAGCGGTCACGCCGGCAGTCTCGTATTGCTCGGTCACGCTGAGTTCCCAGGGAACCCGCACCACCAATGGCCGGGTGTCGGTTTTGGCTTATGTGGCTGGTGAGGAAGATTTTGTTGATCTCAATGCCAACAATGTCTATGACAGCGGTGAATCTTTCACTGACCTGGGCCGGGCTTTCCGCGACGACAACGGCAGTTCGCCTGCCGGTGCCAATGGCACGTACGATGCCGGAGAATTTCAGGTTCCCCGCATTGGAACCAATGCCTGCGTTGCGGGTGTGGGCTGCGCCGGTGATGGGCTCTGGGGCGCGGCCGACGTGCGGCGGCAGGCGACGGTGGTGTTTGCATCAAGCAGCGCGGTCATTACGTCGGGCTCATTGGTGGCTGCGACACCGATCACCGGATCGCTGCCAGCCACCAACGGACTGGCTGGAGTGACCGTGACGATTGCCGATACCAATGGCAACAGCATGCCCACGGGGACAAAAGTTGGCTTCGTGGCGATTGATGACGGTGCCCCGGTTCCGGGCTTGGCCACCACGACGCTCTGTGCCCTGGCTGGTAGTACCAGCTACACAGTGCCGAATTCACTGGGTGCCATGTCCCTCTTCGTACCATTGAGCAACTGTACCGTGGGCGATCGGTTGCAGGTCAAGGTGACCTCGCCGCTGGGTATCGTGACCGAGAACGTTTTTAGCGTTCAATAGCCGATCTGCCAGTTGCTGTTCCGGATGGTTGGTTACTCCGCGCTGCTGGTCGGCGCTGCCTTGCTACTTGGCTCTGGTGAGGCAGGCGCAACGCTGGGCCAGGCACCCGCGGTGCCGGGCGCAGCAGCGGCGGCGCTGGCGCCGGCTGCGCGGGCGCTGGCCACCAAGCCAGGCGCGCAGGCCAGCCTCTACACGCATCACACCGTGCAACTTGAAAACGGCAGCACGGTGCACGAATACGCAACGCCCGCGGGCCAGGTTTTTGCCGTGGTCTGGCGCGGGCCGGTGCTGCCCGATCTGAGCGCCCTGCTGGGTGGCTATTTTTCTGGCTTCAAGGCCGAGGCCGAGCGGGTCCGGGCGATGGGCCAGCGTGGCGCTGCGGTGCAGTTGGCAAGCGACAAGCTCGTTGTGCGGTCAGCCGGGCGCATGCGCGGCTTTTTTGGTTATGCCTACGCGCCGGACCTGGTTCCGGCCGGACTCGACATCCATGGCCTGCTGCAATAAATTTCTGACGCGCACCGCCATCGTGGCGCTGCTTGCCGGCCTGCTGGGCGGCTGCGGCGGCGGTGGCAGTTCTATGGCAACGCCGGCTCCCCCGCCGGTACCACCCGCTGCCAGCAACGTCATGGTGGCCAGCGTCGACGGCGGCCCGGCCAATTCCGGCTACAACGTGAACCGGCTTTTTGTCGATGTCAAGATCTGCCAGCCCGGCAGCAGCCAGTGCCTGACCATCGACCATGTGCTGCTCGACACCGGCTCGACCGGTCTGCGGCTCTTGTCTTCGCTGGTCAAGCCGGCGCTGAGCCTGGACAAGCTGACCGGCGCGACCGGTTTCCCGCTCTTCAATTGCGCGCAGTTTGTCGACAGCACCTTTGCCTGGGGCACGGTGGTGGCAGCCGACATCGTGCTGGGCGGCAAGACCGCCAGCGCCGTGCCGATTCAGCTGATTGCCGATCCGGCCGCTGGCAGGGCGCCCAGTGCCTGTTCGGTTGGCGGCACCGAGATGACGAGTGCGGCCGACCTTGGCGCCAACGGCATTCTGGGCATGGGCCTGTTCAGGGACGACTGCGGCTCGGGCTGCCAGTACACCTTTCACAACGGCTTTTATTACACCTGCAGCAGCGCCAGTTGCAGCAGCACCACCGGCGTCAAGGTCGGTGTGGCGCAGCAGTTGAAGAACCCGGTGCCGCTGTTTGCAACGGACAACAACGGCATGCTGCTCGACCTGCCCGAGGCCGGCGCGGGCACGGTGACCGGTCTCAAGGGGTCGCTTATTTTTGGCATCGGCACGCAGTCCAACAACCAGCCCACCGGCACGCGCGTGCTGAGCACCAATGCCAGCGGTTACCTCACCACGCTGCTGGACGGGCAGAGCATGAGCGACAGCTTTCTGGACACCGGCTCGAACGGGCTCTTTTTTGATTCGAGCTCGATCCCGGTCTGCCCCGACAGCACCGGTTTCTACTGCCCCGCGGCGCTCACCAGTTTGTCGGCCACGCTGGTCGGCGCCAACCAGGCGCGCGCTGCGATCACGTTCACGATCGACAACGCCTCAGCGATGTTTGGCAATGCCAGCCGGGTTGTGCTGCCAAACCTCTCAGGCCCGTTTGGCGACCCGACCAGCTTTGACTGGGGCCTGCCGTTCTTCTATGGCCGGCGCGTCTTCATCGGCATCGAGGGCCAGCCCTCGTCGTTGGGCAGCGGGCCCTATTACGCGTTCTGAGAAAGTGCTCAGTTGGCGGCTTCGAGGCCGTTTTTGAAGTGCTGCTGCATGCGCTGCATGGCAAGCGGCGCGTCGCGCGCCGCGATGGCGGCCATCAGGGCGCGGTGTTCGTTCAGGGATTCCTCGATGCGCCCTGACTTGAGCAGCGAGTTGTGGCGGTTGAGTTTCATGACCTTGCGCAGGTCGCCCACCATCTGATCGCGCCAGCGGTTGTTGGCCGTGGCCAGCAGCAGCATGTGAAAACTCTCGTTGATCTCGAAGAAGCGCTGCCGGTCCGGCGCCGGCGGCTGACCCGCGGCTTCGAGTTCCTGGTGCAAGGCCTGCAGCGCCCCGATCTGGGCCGGCGTGGCGCTGCCCGCGACCACGCCTGCGGCGTCGGCCTCGAGCAGGCCGAGCAGGTGGTAGACATCGGCCAGATCCTTCTCCGAGACCTCGGTCACGTAGGCGCCGCGGCGCACTTTCATGGTGACCAGCCCCTCGGCGGCCAGCACCTTGAGCGCTTCCCGCAACGGGGTGCGGCTGATACCATAGGCCTCGGCAATTTTCAACTCGTCGATCCAGCTGCCGGGCGCAAGCTCGCGACTGAAAATCCGCTGCCGCAGAAGCTCGGCCACTTCTTCATACAGTGCGCGTGGAGAAAGCGAATGTGCTGCCATAGTCGAAATTGTAAGCTTGAAATAATTTTTTGAATCAATAATTATAAATAACGTAAACTTGGATGCAGAGTTTTCATTGCTGGGGCGTCATTGCGAACGAAGTGAAGCAAACCATGACTTTCGAATGGATGGATTGCCGCGCTTCGCTCGCAATGACGGGAAAAAAGACGCAGTGACGATACTTTTTCGTTTGCAATGACGTTTTTTCTGGCAGCAACGATTTTTCTGGCAGCAACGATTTTTCTGGCAGCAACGATTTTCTTGAAGAGCCCTCAACCTATCTCGAATGGCAGCTTGTATGACACAAAACAATTCTGAATTTCAAACTGCCAGTCTCGACGCGTGGGCCAGGGCGGCGGCCAAGTCGGCGCCGGGGGGCAATGTGGAGGCGCTCAACTGGCAGACGCCCGACGGCATCACGGTCAAGCCGCTCTACACCGCGGCCGACACGCAGGACCTGCCGCACGCCAACACCTTGCCGGGCTTCGAGCCCTACCTGCGCGGCCCGCAGGCCACGATGTTCGCGGTGCGGCCCTGGACCATCCGCCAGTACGCGGGTTTTTCTACCGCCGAGGAATCGAACGCCTTCTACCGCAAGGCGCTCGAGGCCGGCGGGCAGGGCGTCAGCGTGGCCTTCGATCTGGCGACGCACCGCGGCTATGACAGCGACCATCCGCGCGTGACCGGGGACGTGGGCAAGGCCGGCGTGGCGATCGACTCGGTCGAGGACATGAAGATCCTGTTCGACCGCATTCCGCTGGACTCTGTATCAGTCTCGATGACCATGAACGGCGCCGTGCTGCCGGTGCTGGCGGGCTACGTGGTGGCGGCCGAGGAGCAGGGCGTGCGCCAGGAGCAGCTCTCGGGGACGATTCAGAACGACATCCTCAAAGAGTTCATGGTGCGCAACACCTACATCTACCCGCCGGCGCCGAGCATGCGCATCATCGGCGACATCATCGAGTACACGGCGCAAAACATGCCCAAGTTCAACTCGATCTCGATCAGCGGCTACCACATGCAGGAGGCCGGCGCCAACCAGGCGCTCGAACTCGCCTTCACGCTGGCCGACGGCAAGGAGTACGTGAAGACGGCGATTGCCAAGGGCATGGACGTCGACGAGTTCGCCGGGCGTCTGTCGTTCTTCTGGGCCATCGGCATGAACTTCTATCTCGAAGTGGCCAAGATGCGCGCGGCGCGGCTCTTGTGGTGCCGCATCATGAAGGGCTTCAACGCGAAGAAGCCGAAGTCGCAGATGCTGCGCACGCACTGCCAGACCAGCGGCTGGAGCCTGACCGAGCAGGACCCCTACAACAACGTGGTGCGCACGACGATCGAGGCCATGGCCGCGGTGTTTGGCGGCACGCAGTCGCTGCACACCAACAGCTTCGACGAGGCGATTGCGCTGCCCACCGAGTTCAGCTCGCGCATCGCGCGCAACACGCAGCTCATCATCCAGGAAGAGACGCACATCACCAGCGTGATCGACCCCTGGGCCGGCTCCTACATGATGGAAAAGCTGACGCAGGACATGGCCGACGCGGCCTGGACCATCATCGAGGAAGTCGAGGCCATGGGCGGCATGACCCGGGCCGTGGACAGCGGCTGGGCCAAGCTCAAGATCGAGGCCGCAGCGGCCGAGAAGCAGGCCCGCATCGACAGCGGGCAGGACGTCATCGTCGGCGTCAACAAGTACAAGCTCAAGACCGAGGACGCGATCGATGCGCGGGCCATCGACAACGTGGCGGTGCGCGACGGCCAGATCGCGCGCCTGCAGGCGATCAAGCAGACGCGCGACGGCGCGCGGGTCGAGGCCGCGCTGGCGGCGCTGACGGCCGCGGCGCAGGACAACTCGGGCAACCTGCTGGAC
>CAIMBE010000224.1 GCA_903839085.1 uncultured beta proteobacterium
CGCATGGCGCAGGCCATCGTGCACCGCGGCCCGGACGATGCGGGGGCCTGGGCAGACGCGCAGGCCGGTATCGCGCTGGGCTTTCGACGCTTGTCGATCGTCGAACTCTCCGCCGCAGGCCACCAGCCCATGCACTCGGCAAGCGGCCGTTACGTGATCACCTTCAATGGTGAGATATACAACCATATGGAGTTGCGAGCAGAGCTTGAAGGCATGGATTGCCGCGCTGCGCTCGCAATGACAGAGGTAGACTAGTTGAAGGTCTTGCCTTCGGCCGCCAGCCTGGCCAGCAAGGGTGCCGGCTGCCAGAACGTCGCATCGTCGAGCGGATTCTGCGCAAAGCGCTTCATGGCCTGCACCACATTGAACAAGCCAACCTGGTCCGCGTAATTCATCGGACCGCCGCGGTAGATCGGAAAGCCATAACCCATCAGGTAAACCATGTCGATGTCGCTGGCCTTGGATGCAATGCCGTCCTCGAGAATGTGTGCTGCCTCGTTCACCAGCGAATAGACCAGACGCTGCACGATCTCCTCGTCCGAAATCTTGCGTGGCGTGATGCCCTGGGCCTTGCGGTAGTCTTCGATCATCTTGATGACCTCGGCGTTGGGGATCGCGTCGCGCTTGCCGGCCACATAGTCATACCAGCCGGCGCCGGTCTTCTGGCCAAAGCGCCCCTTTTCGCACAGCAGGTCGGCGGTCTTGCTGTACTTCATGTCGGCACGCTCCACTGAGCGGCGTTTGCGGATGGCCCAGCCAATGTCGTTGCCGGCCAGGTCCCCCATGCGGAAGGGGCCCATGGCAAAGCCGAACTTCTCGATCGCCTTGTCGACCTGCGCCGGTGTGCAACCTTCATCGAGCAGAAATCCGCCCTGACGGCCGTACTGCTCGATCATGCGATTGCCGATGAAACCGTCGCAGACGCCCGACACCACGGCGGTTTTCTTGATCTTCTTGGCCATCGCCATGACCGTGGCCATGACGTCCTTGGCGGTCTTGGCGCCGCGCACCACTTCGAGCAGTTTCATGACGTTGGCCGGGCTGAAGAAATGCAGGCCGACGACATCCTGGGGGCGCTTGGTGAAAGCCGCGATGCTGTCCACGTTCAGGGTCGAGGTGTTGGAGGCGAGGATGGCGCCCGGCTTCATGACGCGGTCGAGTTCCTTGAAGACCGCCTCCTTGACGCCGATTTCCTCGAACACGGCCTCGATCACCATGTCCGCATCTTTCAGATCGTCATAGCTGAGCGTGGTGCTGAGCAGGCTCATGCGCTGTTCGTACTTGTCCTGCTTGAGCTTGCCCTTCTTGACCTGGGACTCGTAGTTCTTGCGAATCGTGGCGACGCCGCGATCGAGCGCCTCCTGCTTCATCTCCAGCATCGTCACGGGGATGCCCGCGTTCAGGAAATTCATCGAAATGCCGCCGCCCATGGTGCCGGCGCCAATCACGGCCACCGACTTGATGGCACGCTGCGCTGTATCGGCCGGCACATCGGGTATCTTGGAAGCCGCACGCTCGGCCATGAAGATGTGGCGCAATGCCTTGCTCTCGGGCGTCCACATCAGGTTGATGAAGAGTTCACGCTCGGTGGCCATGCCGGCTTCGAATTTTCCCTTGGTGGCCGCCTGCACGGCGTCCACGCACTTGGCGGGGGCGGGGAAGTTCTTGGACATGCCCTTGACCATGTTGCGCGCAAACTGGAAGTAGGCGTCGCCCTGCGGATGGGTGCAAGGCAGGTTGCGAACCAGCGGCATCGGCCTGGCATCGGCGACCGAGCGCGCGTAGCCGAGCGCCTCCTCGGCCAGCGACTCGGCCGATGCGGCCATCTTGTCGAACAGTTTCTGTCCGGGCAGCATGGCCAGCATCTCGCTCTTGATCGCCTCGCCCGACACGATCATGTTGAGCGCCGGTTCCACGCCCAACGCGCGCGGCAGGCGCTGCGTACCGCCGGCGCCCGGCAGCAGGCCGAGTTTGACCTCGGGCAGCGCCACGCTGGTGCCGGGTGCGGCGATGCGGTAATGACAGCCCAGCGCAAGTTCCAGACCGCCGCCCATGCAGACGCTGTGGATCGCCGCGACCACCGGCTTGGCCGAGTATTCGATCGCCAGGATGACGCTGCCCAGATTGGGCTCCTGCATCGCCTTCGGGCTGCCAAACTCCTTGATGTCCGCGCCGCCCGAGAACGCTTTGCCGGCACCGGTCAGGACGATCGCCTTGACCGCCGCGTCGGCGTTGGCCTTGGCCAAGCCGTCCGCAATGCCCTGGCGCGTCGCCAAACCAAGGCCGTTGACGGGTGGGTTGTTCAGGGTAATCACGGCGATGTCGCCATGCACTTTGTATTCAGCGGTCATGCTTGCTTCCCTCAGTATTAAGAATAGTACGGTCGTTCGATTTTTTGATTGTAAGAACTATAGCCGCCCATGCGGCTCCGTTTTGTCACGGGTGGGACAAGGACTTCAGACCTCCAGCCATTCCTTGCGAATGTAGCTGTCCTGGCGCAAACCGTCGGGCGTTCCGTTGAACACAATGCTGCCATGCCCCATGACCATGCAGTGGTCGGAAATATCCATGGCGATGGTCAGTTTCTGCTCGATCAGAAGCACCGCAATGCCGCGCTTCTTGAGCTCCTTGAGGTACTGCGCCACCAGTTCCACAATCTTGGGCGCCAGGCCTTCGGTCGGCTCGTCGATGATGATCAGGTCCGGGTCACCCATCAGCGTGCGGCACAGCGTCAGCATCTGCTGCTCGCCGCCCGACATCACGCCCGCCAGCATGTGCTGGCGCTCCTTCAGGCGTGGAAACATCTGGTACATGTCGTCGAGCGACCAGCGGCCGGCCTTGCTGGCGCTCTTCTGCCCCAGATACAGATTCTGTTCCACCGTCAGGGTTGGAAAAATATCGCGGCTCTCCGGCACGTAGCCGATTCCGAGATGGGCAATTTCATACGTCTTCTTCCCGAGCAGTTCCTGACCTTTCCACTGCAGAGAGCCGTTCGCGTCGACCAGGCCCATGATCGCCTTGGCGGTGGTCGAGCGGCCCGAACCATTGCGTCCCAGAAGCGCGGTGATCTCGCCCTCCCTGACCTCGAAGTGAACGCCATGCAGCACGTGGCTCTTGCCGTAAAAGGCATGCAGGTTCTCTATCTTCAGCATGCTCATAGGCACCCCCACGCTCGGCATTGCATGTCCTCGCTGCCCCCCGAGGGGGTGCGAGCTTGCTGGGGGCGGCCCGTCGCGGCGCTCATGCGTGGCCCCCGCCTTGCGATTCGGCAATCGAGGAACCAAGGTAGGCCTCCTGCACCCGGGCGTCGGACCGCACCGCCTCGGGCGTGTCGTAGGCCAGCAGTTCCCCGTACACGACGACGGCAATCTTGTCGGCCAGTCCGAACACCACGCCCATGTCGTGCTCGACCGTCAGCAGCGTCTTGCCGACCGTGACGTCCTTGATCAGCTTGACGAAACGACCGGTCTCCGACTTGCTCATGCCAGCGGTCGGTTCATCGAGCAGGATCACGCTGGCGCCACCTGCAATCGTGATGCCAATCTCCAGCGCGCGCTGTTCGGCGTAGGTAAGATTCATGGCCAGCACGTCGTGTTTTTTTTCGAGCTTGACCATCTCCATCAGTTCATCGGTCCGGTCATTGGCGTCCTTCAGGTCGGCCAGAAACTTCCAGAAGCTGTACTTGTAGCCAAGGCTCCACAGCACGCCGCAGCGCAGATTCTCGAAGACGCTGAGCTTTGGAAAAATATTCGTGATCTGAAAACTGCGGGACAGCCCAAGGCGATTGATCTCGAACGGCCTCTTGCCGTTGATCCTCTGGCCATTGAGCAGCACCTCGCCGCTGCTGGGCTCGAAACGACCGCTGATCAGGTTGAACAGGGTCGACTTGCCGGCGCCATTCGGACCGATGATGCCGACCCGCTCGCCCGATGGTATCGCCAGATCGATGCCGCGGATGATCTCGGTCTTGCCAAAACTCTTGCGCAAGTCCTTCAACTGCAGGGCGTAGCTCACAGGGCCGCCCTCCGCTTGATCTCTTTTTCGATGTCTTCCTGAATCTGCCCCCACTCGCGCGCGAACTGCCGCCGGCAAAGCTCGAACAAGCCAAGCCCGGTGAGCATCACAAACACCGAGCCAAACCAGCTGTTCAACCCCTTGGAGTCCAGCGTTGACCCCATGAACCTGAGCTCCGAGCCCAGCGCCGAATCGAGCTGCAGGTGGTACACCATCTCGATCATGGCCCCGGCGCCAACCAACACCACGAGCGCCGTCAAGCCCAGTGCCAAATAACTGACCCATAACTTTCGCAGGTAGCCAAATGAAGCAATGCGCAAGTTCATCATGATCAGCGAAGCCACGCCACCCGGTGCATACATCACCATGAACAGGAAGATCAATCCCAAATAGAGCAACCAGGCCTTGGTCAACTCGCTGAACAGGACAAACGCCAGCACCATCAACACGGCGCCGATAATGGGCCCAAAGAAGAATGTGGCGCCACCCAGAAAGGTGAACAAGAGATAGGAACCCGAACGGGCAGCCCCGACCACCTCCGCCGTCACAATTTCAAAATTGAGCGCACCCAGGCCGCCCGAAACACCGGCAAAAAACCCGGCGATGACGAAGGCCGTGTAACGGATGCGCTGCGTGTCGTAGCCCACAAATTCGACGCGTTCCGGGTTGTCACGCACGGCGTTGAGCATGCGCCCCAAGGGCGTTCGTGTGAAGGCAAACATGGCTGCCACCGCGAAGAAGGTATAGACCGCCGTCAGGTAGTACACCTGAATCGGCGGCCCGTAGGTAATGCCCAGGAAAGGCGCGCCCGTCACCCTGTTGCCCGAAACCCCACCTTCGCCACCGAAAAACTCGGGGATCATGAGCGACATGGCGAAAACAAGTTCCCCAAGTCCCAGCGTGATCATGGCAAAGGTGGTACCCGATTTGCGAGTCGTCACAAAGCCAAACAGGATGGCAAAACCCATGCCTGCCAGGCCACCCATGAGGGGTACCGCAGAAACCGGGATCGGAAGAGAACCACCGTTGATACCGTTGAGCGCGTGCATCGCGAGGTAGGCACCCAAACCGGTATACACCGCATGGCCAAAACTCAGCATGCCGCCCTGCCCCAGCAGCATGTTGAACGACAGGCAGGCGATCGTCGCAATGCCCATTTGGGACAGGATGGTGATCGACAGGCTGCTATTGAACAACCAGGGAACCACCCCCAGCACCAGCGCAAACAGGCCCCATACCAACCAGCGGCCGACATTGATGGGCTTGAATTCATAAGCACTGTTCATCGCCTAGTCCTCCCTCGTACCCAACAAACCCCTGGGCCGCAAGATGAGAATCAAAACCAGAAACAGGTAAGGGAGGATGGGGGCCACCTGCGACAAGGTCAGTTTGACAAAAGAATTGCCGAGCACCCCCGATCCCAATCGCAGTCCCATTTGTGCCGCCAGCGTGCCCAGCGAGTAGTCAAATGCGACGGCAAAAGTCTGGATGACACCGATCAGGATGGAGGCGAGCAAGGCACCCGAAAGCGAACCCATGCCGCCCACCACCACCACCACAAAGATGACTGATCCCAACGTGGCCGCCATTGCGGGTTCCGTCAGAAAGGTGCTGCCCCCAATGACCCCGGCCAGGCCGGCCAGACCGGCACCGGCCCCGAACACCAGCATGAACACGACCGGCACGTTATGCCCGAGTGCCTCCACCGCCTGCGGATGGGTCAGCGCAGCCTGGATCACCAGACCGATGCGCGTGCGCGTGAGCAGCAGCCAGACCGCGACCAACATGATCAAAGCCACCAGCATCATGAAACCGCGTGTGGCTGGAAAGGGCGAGCAGACCACTCGCACGCTCGCCTCTGCCGCGCTGCACATTTGCGCAGGCGCAGCACCCCACATCAGGCTCAAGCCATTGACCGAGTGACTTATCAAGGTAAACGCCGGCCCCTGCAGCAGACTCGGGGGAGGAAAATCAAGTGCGATGCGGCCCCAGATCAATTGGACCAGCTCAACAATCACATACGAGAGCCCAAAGGTAATCAGCAACTCTGGCACATGTCCGAACTTATAGACCTTTCGCAGGAAAACGCGTTCAAACAGCGCACCCAGAATGCCAACCACAATCGGCGCGATCACCAGGGCCGGCCAGAAGCCCACCGCGCGCGAGACCGAATAGCCCACATAGGCCCCCAACATATAAAAGCTGGCATGGGCAAAATTGAGAACCCCCATCATGCTGAAAATCAGCGTCAGTCCGGAGCTCAGCATGAACAGCAACAGGCCGTAGCTCATCCCGTTAAGCGTCGAAATGATGAAAAACTCCATGCAATCAGTTCTTTCTTTGCAGCAAAAAAAGAGCCCGAGACGGTGCACCCGTTCGGGCTACTCTGACACCGACCCGAATCAGGATGGGCGCATCATCTGGCAACTCGTCGGCGTACTCGAGACATAGTTCGGGTACTCCTTGAGCAAGGCCGTTGTCATGCCTGTGTTCTCCACGTTATAGGGGAACTTTTTGTCGAGTTTTTGCCAGACTGCCATGTAGAGGGGCTGCTGCAACTGATGGTCGGCCTTGCGCATTTCCACTTCACCGTTGAAGCTCTGGACCTTGAGTCCTTCCATCGCCGCCGCCACCTTGACCGGATCGGTCGATTTTGCCTTGGCCATGGCGGTTCCTAAGGTCTTAAAGATATGTGCAAACTGAATACTGGTCAGGTCATCCTTGTACTTGGCATTGAACTCCTTCATCCATTTTTCCATCTGTCCACCCATATTGTGGTGCCCCACGCCAATTTGATAGACACGACCAGCGCCATTTGTACCTAAAGCCGTCGGAGTGCCCGATGCCGCAAGGTAGTAGGTGAATATTTTGCCGTTGTAACCGCCTTCATTGGCGGCCTTCATGAACAGCCCCAAGTCGGAACCCCAATTGCCTGTAATCACCGTATCAGCCCCGGAGGCCTTGATCTTGGCAATATAGGGCGCAAAGTCGCGCGTCTGCGCCAGCGGATGGAAGTCCTCCCCGATAAACTTGATGTCGGGTCGTTTGCGCGCCAATGCTTCCTTGGCAAACTTGACTACCTGATGACCATGCGAGTAGTTCTGGTTGAGGAAATAAACGTTCTTGACGTCTTTCTGATCAACCATGAAGCTGGACAGGGCTTCCATCTTCATGGAGGTATCGGCGTCGAAGCGGAAGTGCCAGTAGCTGCATTTGCTGTTGGTCAGATCCGGATCCACGCCGGAGTCGTTCAGGAAGATGACTTCCTTGCCCGGGTTGCGTTCGTTGTGCTTGTTGATGGCGTCGATCAACGGAATTGAAACGGAAGAGCCATTACCCTGCACAATGTAGCGAATACCCTGGTCAATGGCCGACTTCAGCGCGTTCAAACTCTCGGCGGGACTGAGCTTGTTGTCAATGAAAGACATCTCAAACTTGACGCCAGCAGGGTTGCCAGCGCCGCTGAATTGCTCGGCCAGATACTGGTAAGTCTTTTGCTGCGTGATGCCAACCGGGCCGAGCAGCCCGCTCAGAGCGTCAATCCGCACCATCTTCACGACCTCGCCCTTCTGTGCAAACGCGCTGCCCGCACACAACAAAGCGACTGTAGTGGCAACAATTTTCGATGCGATCTTCATAGAAATAACTCCTCAGTTTCAATCATGTGACAACGATCCACGGTACTATCAATTGTGCGCTGCACCACGAGGGTTTTCCACTACCGCGAATCACCCATGTGACACCCATGCCGCCCGAGCTTATCAGGCATCGGGCAGTTTGTAATCCTTGAGCATCTCGCGCAGCTTGGTCTTTTGCATCTTGCCGGTTCCCCCCAGGGGGATCGCATCCACAAAAACCACGTCGTCGGGAATTTGCCACTTGGCCGTCTTGCCGTCGTAAAAGGCGATCAGTTGGTCACGCGACACCTCGGCGCCGGGCTTCTTGACAACCGCGATGATGGGCCGCTCGTCCCACTTCGGGTGCTTCATGCCGATGCAGGCGGCCATTGCCACCGCCGGGTGCGCCATCGCGATGTTCTCGACATCGATCGAACTGATCCATTCGCCGCCCGATTTGATGACGTCCTTGCTGCGGTCGGTGATCTGCATGTAGCCGTCGGCATCGATCGTCGCCACGTCGCCGGTCGGAAACCAGCCATCGACCAGGGGCGAGCCGCCCTCGCCCTTGAAGTAGTCGCTGATGATCCATGAGCCCTTGACCAGCAGGTCGCCGTAAGTCTTGCCGTCCCACGGCAGTTCATTGCCATTGCCGTCCACGATCTTCATGTCGACGCCAAAAACACCGCGACCCTGTTTGAGCCGAACCTGCATCTTTTCTTCGGCGGCCATCGTCAGGTGTTTGTTCTTCAGCGTGCAAACCGTTCCCAGCGGCGACATCTCGGTCATGCCCCAGGCATGCAACACCTCGACGCCATAGAGATCGTTGAAGGCCGTGATCATGGCCGGCGGACAGGCGGAACCGCCAATCACCGTGCGCTTGAGGGTCGAGAAGCGCAGGCCGCCGGCCTGCATGTGGGCCAGCATCATCTGCCAGACCGTCGGCACACCCGCCGCAAACGACACTTTTTCGCTCTCGATCAACTCGAAAATTGACTTGCCGTCCATGGCCGGGCCGGGAAACACGAGCTTGGCACCGGTCATGGCCGCCGAGTAGGGCAGACCCCAGGCATTGACGTGGAACATCGGCACCACCGGCAGCAGGGTGTCGCGCGCGCTCATGCTCAGGGCGTCAGGCAAGGCGCCGGCCAGGGCGTGCAGCATGGTCGATCGATGACTGTACAGCGCCGCCTTCGGATTGCCGGTCGTGCCGCTGGTGTAGCACATGCTGGAAGCCGAGTTCTCGTCAAACGACGGCCACTTGTACTTGCTGCTGTGCGCGCCAATCCAGGCTTCGTAACTGAGCAGGCCGGGAATGCCGCTGTCCGCCGGCAGCTTGTCGGCATCGCACAGCGCAACATAGTGCTTGATGGTGGTGCAGCGGCCGTGAATCGCCTTGACGATGGGCAGGAAACTCATGTCAAAACACAGCACGCTGTCTTCGGCATGGTTGGCAATCCAGCTAATCTGGTCCGGGTGCAGGCGCGGGTTGAGCGTGTGCAGCACGCGCCCGGTTCCGCTAACCCCGAAATACAGCTCCAGGTGCCGATAGCCGTTCCAGGCCAGCGTGGCGACCCGGTCGCTGAACTTCAGTTTCATTTGATCGAGCGCATTGGCCACCTGTCGCGAGCGCGACGCCACCTGCTTGTAGGTGTAACGGTGAATATCCCCTTCCACCCGCCGCGAGACCACTTCCCCTTCGCCGTGGTGGCGCTCGGCAAATTCGATCAGTGACGAAATCAGCAACTGGTGGCTTTGCATCAACCCAAGCATGAACAAACTCCTGATAGTGACAAAAACAGTTCCCTTTCCACCGCTTTGTCATTGCGAGCGCAGCGTGGCAATCCACGGGATCAGGATTGCCACGCGTCGCCCGCGATGGCAGCATGGTCGAATTCAGCGCTCATGTTACTGCGATATCGGATATCCCTGCCCGAGACCTGTGCGGCGCCGGCGCGGGACAATCGGGCAATGACCATGACAACCGACCACCAGGGCGAGCTTGATCTGGGACTGCGCTGGCGCAACAGCTTCAGCCAGCTCGGAGAGGATTTTTACACTCGCGTCACCCCGCGCCCGTTGAGGGCGCCGTATTGGGTCGGCCGCAGTCGATCCTTGGCGCGCGAGCTCGGCCTCGAGCCGCACTGGCTGGCGTCACAGGAGTTGCTCGAGGCGCTCAGCGGAAACCGGCGCATCGCCGGCACCGAACCCCTGGCCAGCGTCTACAGCGGTCATCAATTCGGCGTCTGGGCCGGCCAGCTGGGCGACGGCCGCGCCATTTTGCTGGGTGAAACCGGCGCCGGCATGGAACTTCAGCTCAAGGGCGCGGGCCTGACTCCCTACTCGAGGATGGCCGACGGGCGGGCCGTGCTGCGCTCGAGCATCCGCGAATTCCTTTGCAGCGAAGCCATGCACGGACTGGGGATTGCCAGCACGCGCGCCCTGTGCGTCACGGGCTCGGACGACCCGGTTTACCGCGAGACCGAGGAAACGGCAGCCGTGCTGACGCGCCTGGCGCCGAGCTTTGTGCGCTTCGGCCATTTTGAGCACTTCTCCTACGCCGGTCAGCATCAGCAGCTCAAGACGCTGGCCGACTATGTGATTGACCGCCATTACCCCGACTGTCGCGGCGGCGACCACTACGCCGGCAACGCCTACGCGGCCCTGCTGGCGGCAGTCGGCGATCGAACCGCCGACATGCTGGCCCACTGGCAGGCGGTCGGTTTTTGCCACGGCGTCATGAACACCGACAACATGAGCATTTTGGGGCTGACGATCGACTACGGTCCGTTCCAGTTTCTCGACGCCTACCAGCCCGGCCATGTCTGCAACCACTCTGACAACCAGGGTCGCTACGCCTTTGACCGGCAGCCCCAGGTTGCCTTGTGGAACCTCTTTCGCCTGGCCCAGTCGCTGCTGCCCCTGATCGATGATCAGGAACTGGCCCTCAAAGCGCTGGAGCCCTTCAAGACCGCGTTTCCCGTGAAATTTGACGACCGCATGCGGGCAAAACTCGGCCTGCCCGGCGGCACGGCAGCGCAGGAGGACGACCGTTCGCTGATCGACAGCCTGCTGCATTTGCTGGCGCAGGCGCGGGTCGACTACACGATCTTCTGGCGCCGGCTGAGCCATGGCGTGGCGGACGGAAACCCCGAGCGCGTGCGCGAGCTCTTTGTGGACCCAGCCGGTTTTGACGCCTGGTGGCAGCGCTACACGACCCGCGCTTGCGCCATGTCAGGCAAGCTCGATGCCAAATTGATGCTGCAGACCAATCCGAAATTTGTGCTGCGCAATCACCTGGCTGAGCTGGCGATCCGGCAGGCCCGGACAAGAGACTTTGCCGGCGTCGAAAATCTGCTGACCGTGCTTGAAACGCCCTTCGACGAACATCCCGAGTTTGAGGAATTTGCCGCCTTCCCACCCGACTGGGCGCATAGTATCGAGATCAGTTGCAGTTCCTGAGAGAGACCATGACCTACAAGATTGAGAAGACCGATGAGCAGTGGAAAGCCGAACTGAAGGCCAAAGGCGCCGAACCGCTGGCCTTCGAGGTCACGCGCCGGGCCGCCACGGAGCGAGCCTTCAGCGGAAGGCTCGAAACCAACCGGGCGCCCGGCATCTACCGCTGCGTGTGCTGCGACAAGCCATTGTTTGCCTCGGATGCCAAATTTGACTCAGGCTGCGGCTGGCCGAGCTACTCCGAGCCGCTCGAGCAGGCCGCTGTGGCAACCAAGGTGGATAATTCGCACTGGATGAAGCGTACCGAGGTGCTCTGCGCCGACTGCGGCGCGCACCTGGGCCATGTCTTCGAGGATGGCCCGGCACCGACCGGCCTGCGCTATTGCATGAACTCGGCATCGTTAAACTTCAGCCCTAAATGAAGATATTGATCGATTTTTTTCCGATCCTGCTGTTTTTTGGCAGCTACAAGCTCTACGACATCTACCTCGCCACCGGCGTGTTGATGGCAGCCACCGCCTGTCAGATGGGCATCATCTACGCGCTCGACCACAAATTGCAGATGATGCACAAGATCACGCTGCTCCTGGTACTGGCTTTCGGCAGCCTGACCCTGATCCTGCACGACGAGCGCTTCATCAAGTGGAAGCCGACCGTGCTGTACGCGGCCATGGCGATGGCGCTGGCGATTGCAGTCTGGGTCTACAAGAAGAACTTCCTCAAGATGATGCTGGGCAGCCAGCTCGACCTGCCCGACCCGGTCTGGATGCGCCTGAACCTGGTCTGGGTTGCCTACAGCGCGTTCATGTCGGCCATCAACGCCTACGTGGCCGCCTACTACAGCACCGAGGCGTGGGTCGACTTCAAGCTCTGGGGCTATGTTTTCCCCCTGGCCTTTATCGTCGGCCAGGGCTTCTACATTGCGCGTCATCTGAAACCGGATCAACTGGAGAACTCCAACCCGCCATGACCAGCAACAACGTCGCCTCCGCGCCCACCGCCGAGCAGATCGAGCAGCGCCTGCGCGAAAAGCTCCAGCCCACCCTGCTCGAGGTGATCGACGAAAGCTTTCGCCACAACGGACACGCCGGCGCCAACGGCACCGGTTTTGGCACGCATTTCCGGGTTCGGATCACTTCACATTTATTTACCGGCAAGCCGGCCGTGCTGCGCCACCGCCTTGTGTATGATGCGCTGCAAGATTTCATGGACCGCGGCTTGCACGCGCTGGCCATCGAAGCCCGACCGCCTTCGGTGTGAATCCGTCTCCAGGCTGTCTCCCAAAACTTTTTTATCCAGGAAAAACGCATGAAGTTGAAATTTATTTCGGTCCTTGCCACTGCCGCCGTGCTCAGCACCACAGCGACGCTGGTCGCAGCGCAAAACGTGGCCATTGTGAACGGCAAAGCGGTTCCGACCTCGCGCGTGGACACGCTGGCGCAGCAGATCGCGCGCAGCGGCCGCCCGGTGACCCCCGAAATGCAGACCCAGTTGAAGGACGAAGTCATCGCCCGCGAAATCTTTATTCAGGAAGCCCAGAAGCAGGGTCTTGACGCGACCGAGGACTTCAAGGTCCAGATGGAACTGGCGCGTCAGACGCTGCTGATCCGCGAGCTCTTCGGCAATTACCAGAAGAACAACCCGATCAGCGACACCGATATCAAGGCCGAGTACGACAAATTTGTCGCAGCCAACAATGGCAAGGAGTACCACGCCCGCCATATCCTGGTGGAAAAGGAAGATCAGGCCAAGGCCATCATCGCCCAGTTGAAAAAGGGCGGAAAGTTTGAGGAGATCGCCAAGAAATCCTCCAAGGATCCGGGTTCTGCAGCCAAGGGCGGCGATTTGGACTGGGCCAACGCCGGCAACTACGTGGCCGAGTTTTCGGAAGCGCTGACCAAACTGGCAAAGGGCAAGATGACCGAGACACCGGTCAAGACCCAGTTTGGCTTCCACATCATCCGCCTGGACGACGTCCGCGATGCCCAGTTGCCCAAGTTTGATGACGTCAAGGCGCAGGTGGCGCAGCAACTGCAGCAGCAGAAGATGTCGAAGTACCAGGAAGAACTGCGCGCCAAGGCGAAGATCGAATAGGCGCAGTGCTGCAGTCAACTCGATCTCGCCATTGCGCGCCTCTTGGCTGTCATTGCGCGCTTCTTGGCTGTCATTGCGAGCCTCTTGGCTGTCATTGCGAGCGCAGCGCGGCAATCCATGCATGCCGAAGTCGTGGATCGCCACGGCCTACGGCCTCGCGATGACGAGCGAAAAAGCAGCCTCGCGATGACGAGCGAAAAAGCAGCCTCGCGATGACGAGCGAAAAAGCGGCCTCGCGATGACG
>CAIMBE010000225.1 GCA_903839085.1 uncultured beta proteobacterium
GGGCCACGCGCCGCAATTTCTGCCCCAGGTTCGGGTCAGCAGCGCCTTCCCGGCCGACACGGGTGTCGCGAGAGTGCAAAAATCGCGCTGGGAACACGGCCATCTTGCCACCCTGACCGAAGAACTTCCCGGTCTGGCAGCCAAGGCCTTCAAGTCCGGCAATCCGGCACTGATCGTGCTGGCCATGGATCTGCTGGTGCCGCCCACTGCCCTCTATTTTTTGCTGCTGGCAATCACGCTGACCGGCAGCCTCGCGGCCGCTGCGTTATTTCCGGTGTGGCGCTTGGCGGCGCTGGTCGCGGGCGGCGCCGCGCTGTGTTTCTGCCTGGCCATCGGTTTGGCATGGCTTGGCTTTGGTCGCCAGCTGCTGAGCGCCCGTGAATTGATGAGCACCCCGCTGTACGCGCTGTGGAAAGTGCCTGTTTATCTTGCCTACTTCCTGAAGAAGAGGTCAGGCTGGGTGCGCACCAAGCGCAAGTCAGAATAAGCCATGCAGCCCAATGCGCACATGCAAGGCGCCAACAGGACAATCAATTCCTTCTTTGGGACCGTCTACATCATCAACCTGCGCACCAGGCCGGATCGACGATCCGAAATGGCCGAGCAGCTTGAGCGCATCGGCTTGGGCTTCGAGTCCCCCAATCTGAGGCTTTTTGAAGCCATCAAACCAGACGATCCGGCCGGCTTTCCCACCGTTGGCGCCCGCGGTTGCTTCATGAGCCATGTTGCAGTCCTGCGCGATGCCGGGCGCCGGGGCGCCAGTTCGGTTCTGATCCTCGAGGATGACCTGAACTTCTGTGAGAACTTCGGCACGCGATTCAGCGCGATCGCCAGACGGCTCGAAGCATCCGACTGGGGCATGTTCTACGGCAGCTATTTTCTGGACAAAGCGCTTGAGCAATCGGGCGCGCCCTGCACCCCGGTCGACCCGCAACGCCTGATCGGGACGAGCGCCTTCCTGGCTGTCAACGGAAATCATATCGACGCGCTGGCCGGCTATCTCGAGGCCATGCTCAAACGCGCGCCGGGTGACCCACAGGGCGGACCGATGCACATCGACGGTGCCTACTGCTGGTTCCGAAAATCGCATCCCGATGTGCTGACATTCCTGGCCAGCAACCCGCTGGGATTTCAGCGATCGTCGAAGACCGATGTGCACCCCCTGCGCTGGTACGACCGTACCGCCTGGTCAGCCTGTGTGATCTCCAGACTCAGACGCTGGCGCAACCGCCTGCGGGGCTAGGAGCGAGCTCGCCAAAAACTCAGAACATGGCCAGAGCAAATACCCAGCCCCCTGCCCCGGCCAGATGGCCCTTGAGCTTGACCCTGCGCCTGGCGGTGGGATCTTCAGGGCGCCGGCATTCGGCGACAAAGGCGGATCCATCGCCATCGACCCTGATCTCGATATCTTGCGGATCCAGCGCCTGACGCAAGGCCTTCATGACAGCCTCCTTGGCGCTCCAGATGGCGTGCGCAATAGCGCTTCTGTGCCCGACCGAACGCGAGGCAAGCGACTCCAGTTCACACGCCGTCAGGAACGAACGCCAGTGTTCGGGTTGCAGCAAGCCGGTTCGCTCCAGATCAACACCCAGACCTGCACAGTCGCAGGAGCGAGCGACCACCGCCATCACCTGTCCGCACTGGCTGCGCGCCCGGTCCGCCGGGACATGGCAGATACTGCCGACAAAGCCCTGCGGCCAGACCGGCGCGCGGTCGCTCGCCACAGGGATTGAGGCATTCGCCAAACCCAGTCGGCCCAGTGCGATGCGCGCGTGCCTGCGCCCCTGAGCGAATTCGACCAGCCGTGCCTGGGCCATGGGAGCCACGGATGCCTGTTCACCCGGACTGAGCGGCGGCACGTCGTCGGACAGGATGCCAGCGCTGATCGACAGGTACGGTGGCAGCGCAATCTGCCCAAGCAATGCTGCGCTCGCGTCCATCGTTCAGGCAGCCGGCAGTTGGGGCGTCAGCGGCGCTGCCAGCGCCCTGTTCTTCGCCCGCAGCACGCTGTGGCGCCAGATGCTCGACAGGTAGCCGGGAACCATCTCGTGCCGCCTGCCCTGCATTACCAATTTGGCCGCGCCGAGCGCACCCGCTGCCAGAGCCAACAGATCGGTGACGCAGGCCCTGCGCAAGCCCAGGGTCTGCAAGAAATAGCGCCGCCTCGATTCGAACAGATAGTCCGGCAGGCGTTTGGGGGCCGCGCCGCGCTCGGTCAGCCC
>CAIMBE010000226.1 GCA_903839085.1 uncultured beta proteobacterium
GCGAACGCAGTGAAGCAATCCATGTCTTTGGTGTGCCAGCATGGATCGCCACGGCCTGCGGCCTCGCGATGACGAGGGTAAATGTGGCGCGATGACGAGGGACATGGATCGCCACGGCCTGCGGCCTCGCGATGACGAGAGAAAATGTGGCGCGATGACGAGGGACATGGATCGCCGCGGCCTGCGGCCTCGCGATGACGAGGGAAAATGTGGCGCGATGACGAGCGGAGCGCGGCAATCCACAGGCAATTGGGGTCAGACTCCAATAGGTGCCGCAACCGCTACTTGGCCGGACCGCGCCACACTGTCATCAGCAGTTCCGACCCCTGCGAGCGGATGCTGTTGCTGGTAAGCACTTCTTCGGTGGCGGCCAGCATGTCTGCATGCCGGAAGACGACGGTTTCGCCGCCCTTGCCGTCGATATCAAGCACGACAAACTCGTCCTTCATGTCGCGCAGCAGCGCAACCAGGTGCGCCAGGCTGCGCACGGGCGTGCCGTTGACCGATTTGATGACGCGAAACAGCAGGTTGCTGTAACCAGTGGCCACCTTGTGCGGAAAGAATGGCGCGGGGATGACCACCAGTTCTTCCCTCTCTTTGCTCGCGTCATCGCCGCGCCGGGTCAGCAGGGGGTTGCCAAGCAGGCTCCAGGTCACCAGGGCATTGATGCCGTTGGCGTTGGCTGGGGCCGCGCTCTGAAATCCCGGCAGCATGTCTGCCGTGGCCTTGGTCAGAACCATGGGGCCGTAAATGAAATAGGACGGATAGCTGCCTGTGAGTTCGGGTATCAGTTTTGAGACGCTGCTCACTACCGGCAGCGCAATCGATATTGCCTTGCCCGCACGCACCACGGTCAGGGGCACGAGCCCGTTTCTGGCCACTTTTTGCGCCAGATACTGCATCCTGACGCGCAAGCCATCGCCAACCGGCACCATGCCCTGCGCGTCCACGGGGGTGTCGCCAATATGGGTGACCACGTCCCACTTCTTTAGCGGGTAATCGGCATCCGAGCGAAGGGGTAGATAGACGACGGGGCCGCGTGTCTCCCTGTCGAGCTTGAGGAACGCGCGCAGCGCCGGGTTCTCCAGCGTTTGAAACTCGTCGAAGATCGCGGGCTTGCCGTCGTAGCGGCCGTCGGCAATGTCCTTGAGGAACAACTCGATCTCTTCGTTGGGAATGATGTAGCCGATGTTTTGCGCACTGGGAATATTGGAGAAGATCAGGCCGATCATCTTGTCGCCCGCCACCACCGGGCCGCCGCTGTTGCCCGGGTTGATGGCCGCATCCACCTGGATCCGCAGACCCGAGACCTGGTGCTTGTAGCCCACAAACTCGATCCTCGAGACGATGCCCTTGGTGATCGATTGCGAGTCGCCGCCGGCGGGAAAGCCGTACGCCAGAACGGCGTCCTTGATGGCCGGCAGCGTCGTTGCGCGCGGCATGGGGGCGTGGGTCTTGAAGAAGCTTTCATCGTCGAGCTTCAGGATGGCCAGGTCGATGCCGGGCGCGATGAACTCCACCCGGGCGGCCATTTTGTCGCCGGCCTCGTTGCCCTGGATCTGGATCTCGCCCGCGTACAGGGCCACGTGCGCGTTGGTCAATATGCGCTTGCCCTCGATCACCACGCCCGAGCCGGTCACGTTGGACGGCGACTGCTTGTTCCATGGTTTGAAGGGGTCGGGGTTGACCCGCGTGGCAAAGATCTTCACGACCGAGCCCGACAGCGCCTTGTTGGCGTCCGATTCAACGGCGTCGGCGGCAATGCTCAGCACCGGCATGGCGGCAGCGCACACAAGCAGCAGTGCGCGCAAGGTGGCATAGAGGGGGCTGGATTTCATGGTGGTGTGGGCGGGTGGTGATGCACTCAACATGCGGCCGCCTCAGGCTGTTGCCGGGGTGAATACGCGGACGCGCTGTTTCAACTTGTCGCGCAGCTCACGCTGAGCCATGCGCATGTCGTATTCGGCCTGCAGGTTCAACCAGAAGCGCGGCTCCATCTTGAAGAACAAGCCCAGCCGCAGCGCGGTTTCAGCGCTGATCGCGCGCTTTGCATGGATGATTTCACTGACACGACTGGGTGAAACGTCCAGATCCGCGGCAAGCTGTCGCGCCGTAATACCCAGGGGTTTCAAAAAGTCCTCGAGCAGGACTTCGCCGGGGTGAATCTCATCAAGTAGTTTGGTCATCGATCTGGCTCCTGGTGGTAATCCACAATTTCAACTTGGTGCGCATGGCCGTCCTTCCAGATGAAGCAAATGCGCCACTGGTCATTGACCCGAATGCTGTGCTGCCCTTTTCTGTTCCCGACCAATGCCTCCAGCAGGTTGCCAGGTGGCACACACAGCGTGGACAGTTCAGTGGCGGCATGCAATTGCAGCAACTTTCGACGAGCCACCCGTTCAATGTTCCTGAACCTGGGTACCGCCTGGCTTTGGAACAGCCGCTCCGAGTCAGGGTCGCGAAATGACTGGATCATGCGCCATTGTGTTCCGTTAGACAGAATCTGTCAAACAGGAATAGCCCCGTCGAAGCGGGGCTTTGTGTCGAGTCACATCGAGCTCC
>CAIMBE010000227.1 GCA_903839085.1 uncultured beta proteobacterium
CTCGACGCCTACCGCGGTCAGTTCGGCACCGACGGCTTTGCCCGATTCATGGCGCGCGGCGCCTGGTTTGCCAATGCCTATTTCGACCACGCCTACACCGTGACGGCGGCCGGTCACGCGGTGCTGCTCAGCGGCGCCGGCCCGAGCCGGACCGGCATCATCGGCAACGAGTGGCGCGACCCCGACAGCGGCGAGCCGGTCTACTGCGTGGCCGACCGCTCGGCCACCTACATCGGGCACGCCACGCGGCCGCTCGACGGCACCAGCCCGAAGAACCTGCTCTCGGAGACGCTGGGCGACGTGCTGCGCCGCGCCGACCCGCGCTCCAAGGTCATCGCGATCTCGGGCAAGGACCGCGGCGCCATCCTGCCCGCCGGCAAGTCCGGCACGGCTTATATGTACATGAGCAGCAGCGGCCAGTTTGCCTCGAGCAGCTACTACATGACGGCGCACCCGTCCTGGGTCGATCAGTTCAACGCGGCGCGGCCGGCCGACAGGTACTTCAAGGCCTCCTGGACCGCGCTGCTGCCCAAGGCGGCCGGCGCCGCCGACGGCGAGGGCCTGCCCATCACGTACGGTGCGCCGGCCGATCAGGCGCCGGCCGCGGGCTTTTACGCCTCGCTGTTGCGCGGACCGTTTGCCGACGCGCTGACGCTCGATTTTGCGCGCGCCGCGCTGGCCGGCGAGAAGCTCGGGCAGGACGACGCGCCCGACATCCTGATCGTGAGCCTGTCGGGGCACGACTATGTGAATCACGCCTTCAGCGCCGAGTCGACCCTGTCGCAGGAGCACACGCTGCAGCTCGACCGTTTGCTGCAGGACTTCTTCAAGGACCTGGACGCGGCGGTCGGGCGCGACAACTACATCGCCGCGCTGACCTCGGACCACGGCTTCATGCCGACGCCCGAGTACAGCCGCGCGCTGGGCCGCGAGGGCGGGCGGCTGGCCTCGACGCCGATGCTGCTGCGCATCAACAGCGCGCTGGAGCAGCGCTTCGGGCCCGGCCGCTGGGTGCTGGGCCTGTCCGGCGGCGGCCTGTTGCTGGACCGCGCCCTGATCGCGCGCCAGAAAGTGGATCGTCATGCGGTCACCGAGCAGGCGCGCGCCCTGCTGCTGGCCGAGCCCGCAGTGGCGGCCGCCTACACGCGCGAGGAATTGCTGGAAGCCAGGCGCAGCGCCGAGCCGCTGTTCGGGCCGCTGCGCGAGTCGTGGCATGCGCAGCGCTCGGGTGATGTGCAATTTGCCCTGAAGCCGAACTGGATGTTCGGCCTGGGCAGCGGCGCCACGCATGGCTCGCCCTACGACTACGACACCCATGTGCCGCTGATGCTGTGGGGTCCGCGCTGGCTGGGTGCCGCCGCGCTGAGCGAGCGCGTCAGCATCAACGATCTGGCGCCGACGCTGGCGCGCTTGCTGCAGGTGCCGGCCCCGGCCAACTCGACGGGCAGGCCGCTGGCGCTGCCCCGTTCGCCCTGACCGCGGCCTCCTGACCAGCACCGCACCCGCCACGCTCAGTGCCACGCCCGCTCGACCTGCCCTTGGATAGCCCCGGCAAACGACCCTCAAAACAAACCCGACGCAATATTGATGGTCAGCGCGATCAGCGTGGTATTGAAGGCGAAAGCCAGCACACAGTGCACCATGCCGGTCCGGCGCATCTTTCGGCTGGTGAAGCTGACATCGGCTGTCTGACCCGACGTCCCGATGACGCTGGCGAGATAGAGAAAATCGCCGTAGTCCGGCGGCTGGCCACCGGGAAAATCAAGCCCCCCGTGTTCGCCATGAATCTCGGTCACATAGTAGTCATGGGCGTAATGCAGCGCAAACATGACCTGGGTGAACGCCCAGGACGTTGCAATGGTGCACGCCGCCAGCGCGATGTGCGCGTAGCGCGGGGCCCCGTGGAGGTCCTTGACCGCCGCCAACTGGGCGACGATGGCGCCCACGCACATCAGCGCGGCGCCAATGACAAAGACCAGAACCAGAATCCGCCCTTCGTCCTGCTGTAGAGCGCGGGTTCGCATCCTTTCGTGCGTCGACCAGAACATCAGCCGTGCGGCAAGCATCAGATACAGGCCGGCGCCAACATTCCAGCCGATGATGGCCCGGCTGATCGCGCGCTGCGCCACCGATTCCGGCACCAAGCAGGCAGTCGCCAGCCCGATGACCAGGCATATCAACAGCCGCGGCCGTGCCAGCACAAAACGCACGAGCAGGGGCTTTGACTGGTGCGGGTGAACAGGAGTGTGCGTCATTGCTCGGGTCCCATGAAGTGGCGCGAGCCACCGGGTCCGCTTGCCGCTGCGCACAGAATAGCGCATCAGCCATCGTCCTGTCCAGGTTCGGCCGTGCTGCCGCCTCGCTTGCCTATGCAACAATGCACCGAGGACCGTCACTCACCGAAGGCAGATCACCATGTCCAACATTTCCCGGATCGAGTCCTGGCTGGCGCAGGAACAGGAAGTCCTTGCGCGCGCACAAACCGGCGCCGGCCCCGGCGTTGCCCGGCCCGAACAGATTGCCGGCCTGACCGGGCTGCAGATGATGCAAGCCATGCTGCGCGGCGAGATTCCCTTTGCCGCGATCGCCAGGACGCTGGACTTCACCTTGGTCGAGATCAGTGAAGGTCGGGCCGTGTTCCAGGGCACGCCCGGCCCCGCACATATGAACCCGATGGGCACCATCCACGGCGGCTGGTACGCGACCCTGCTCGACTCGGCCCTGGGCTGCGCGGTGCACACCATGATGCCGGCCGGGCGCGGCTACACCACGGCCCAACTGGGAGTCAACGTGGTGCGCGCCATTGGCCCCAAGGTAAAACGGGTGCGCGCCGAGGGCCAGGTCGTCCACTGCGGGCGCCAGCTTGCCACCGCCGAGGGCCGCATCGTGGGTCCGGACGGAACACTGTACGCCCATGCCAGCACCACCTGTCTCGTGTTCGATATGCCTCCCCCCGCCTGACGCTTGCCGGCGCATGAGAGTGCGCACGGTCTAGCCGCCGTCGCGAACGACGCGGCACGATGCAATGTCAAACGAGACCGTGCCGATGCTTAGCGCAGCCTGGTCCCTGAACCCGGCGGCAAAGCTCACGAAGCGCTCGACATCGGCGAAGTTGCTGGCCAGTCCCATGGAGACGCGAATGGCGCCCGCGCTCTTGCCACCGCGCTCCTGCATGACATGCAGGAAGCGCTGCAGGTTGATGCCGGCACCGGCTTGAGCCATGCCGGCGCGCATGTCGCCTTCGCTCAGGTCCTCGGCGGTCTCGCCGGCGCCCGGATTGCAGAAGCAGCCGGTGCGCAGCGAGATATTATCCTGTGCGGCCAGTTCCTCAACGCGGCGATAGTCGACCAGATGCCCTTGCGGGTCGTACAGATTCAGCGTGACGGTGCCGCCGCGCTCGATCATGTCGACCGGGCCGTAAAGGCGCACCATCGGCCGGCCATTGCCATGCCGCAATTCAAGCAGTTGGGTGACCAGCCAGCCGGTCAGGCAGTCGACCCGCGTTTGAATGGTGTGCAGGCCCACCTTGCGCAGGTGCTTGAGGCCGATCTCCACGGCCGGAATGCTCAGGTAGTTCAGCGTGCCGTCTTCAAAGCCGGCTTCACCGCCCGACAGCACATGCATGCGCCCCTGCACCGTGGCAAAGTTGACGGTACCACCGCCAAACCAGGGGCGCTGCAATGCGCCGAGAGTTTCATTGCGCACCAGCAGGCAGCCGACCCCGGTCGGGTAGCCAAACATCTTGTAGAACGA
This sequence comes from uncultured beta proteobacterium, assembly GCA_903839085.1. GTDB lineage: Bacteria > Pseudomonadota > Gammaproteobacteria > Burkholderiales > Burkholderiaceae_C > Rhodoferax. Next base: position 3,754 of record CAIMBE010000227.1, read on the forward strand.
CATCACCACAAAATCGGGCGACACGGCGCGCAGGTCCAGCCGGTTGGCGGGAACATACGCGGCAGCGTCCAGCAGCACATGCCACCCGGCGGCGCGCGCCGACGCCACCAGCGCCAGCGGATGCTTGACGCCGGAAAAGTTGGATTGCGCCGGAAACGCCATCAGGTTGGCGTGCGCGCGATCAGCTTGGGCCAGCAAGGCGTCCATGGCAGGCATGTCAATACGCAGTTCAGGGCGCGTCAGCGGCGCGTAGCTCACGCTGGCGCCTGCCCTGCCGGCGAACTCGCGGATGCCGTTGACCGAGTTGTGGTTGTCCGCGCTCAGCAGCAGTCGTGCGCCCGGCGCAAACGGATAGGACTCGCCCACCAGTTTCAGGGCGCCAGACGCGTTCAGGGTGAAGATCGCCGTGTACTCGCCGGCGGCGTTGAAGTAGTCCAGCACGGCAGCACGCGCCTGCTCGACCCGGCGCGTCATTTCGGTCGAGCTGGGGTTGACCGAATGCGGATTGCCAAGCACCTCTTCGCTGAGCATCTGCGCGTGCTCGCGCACCTGCGACGCCGCGTGCAGGCCGCCGCCGGTGAAGTCCAGGTAGACCTGCCTGCGGGCGTCGAGCCTGCCATATTCGGCGTCACGCAGCGCATCCAGCGCGCTGGTCGCTGCATAGGCCGGGTAGGCGTTCAGGAAGCGCTCAAAGGGTGTCATGGCGGCGATCACGTGGCGGTCCGCTCCATCTCGCGCAGAAAGACGGCCAGGGTCTCGACATTCTCGACGCTGAAGCAGCGCACCTTGATGCCCCGCTCCAACGCGGTAATCTGGTTGTAGGTCGTCAGCGAATGTTTGGGGCCAATTTCAACAAAGGTATCAACACCGTCGTCGAGCATGGTGTTGACGCTCTCCTCCCACAGCACCGGCTTGTAGACATGCTCC
>CAIMBE010000228.1 GCA_903839085.1 uncultured beta proteobacterium
CGACGCTGGCCTTGCCTGATGTTGCCATTGCGCCGGTTCGCCGCGCAGATGGCTCGGGCACCACATTCAATTTCACAAACTACCTGAGCCGCGTGCACGCCGAATGGAAGGCCAAAGTCGGCGAGGGCACGGCCGTCAACTGGCCGGTGGGCGCGGGCGGCAAGGGCAATGAAGGCGTGGCGGTCTTTGTCAACCGTTTGCCCAACTCGATCGGCTACGTCGAGTATTCCTATGTCAAGCAAAACAAGATGACCTACACCCTGATGAAGAACCGGGACGGGGTGTTCGTGGCGCCGGATGACGAGGCCTTCAAAGCGGCTGCCGCCGGTGCCGACTGGAATAAATCGTTTTATCAGTTGATTACGGATCAGCCCGGCAAGAACGCCTGGCCGATTTCTACGGCAACGTTTATCCTGATGCATATCAAGCAGGACAAGCCAGCCAATGCCACGGAAGCGTTCAAGTTCTTCAGCTGGGCCTACAAGAACGGCGCCAAGAACGCATCCGATCTGGATTACGTGCCGATGCCTGCCAACGTGATTGGCTCGATTGAAAAGGCCTGGTCTCAGGCAACCGATGCAGCCGGCAAACCGGTGGCTTTGAAGTAAGCCAAGAGGCTCGTCGCCAGGGGTAAGCGCATGTCAACTACACTGCTGGCGAATTCCTTGCCTCTCAATCAAGCACCATCGTCGGAAAGTGTGATGTCCAAGCCACCCACGGTCAAGACGGCCCGCTCCGGGCCGATGGCGGACCGCATCTTTGGCTGGCTGGCCAAGGCTGCGGCCCTGTTTACCCTGGGTATGCTGATCGCCATTCTGGTTTCGCTGACGGCAGGCGCGTGGCCGGCCATCAGCAAGTACGGCCTGGGCTTCCTTACCAGCACCACCTGGGACCCGGTAAAAGAAGAGTTTGGCGGCTTGGTGATGATTTATGGCACCTTGATGACCTCCGTCATCGCGCTGCTGATCGCCGTGCCGGTGAGCTTTGGCATTGCGGTATTTTTAACCGAGCTCTCACCTGGCTGGTTGAAACGCCCGCTGGGTACGGCGATTGAGTTGCTGGCGGCGATCCCGTCGATTGTCTATGGCATGTGGGGACTGCTGGTGTTTGGACCCATCCTGTCCACCTACGTGCAGCAGCCACTGCAAGCCCTGTTTTCCGGTGTGCCGGTCCTCGGTGCCTTTGTCTCGGGTCCACCGGTGGGAATTGGCATTTTGTCGGCTGGCATCATCCTTGCGATCATGATCATTCCCTTCATTGCAGCGGTGATGCGCGATGTGTTTGAGGTCACGCCGACGCTGCTCAAGGAATCGGCCTACGGGCTGGGCGCCACCACCTGGGAGGTGGTCTCCACCGTGGTTCTGCCGTACACCAAAGCCGGCGTCATCGGCGGCATCATGCTGGGGTTGGGGCGGGCCATTGGTGAAACCATGGCCGTTACTTTCGTCATTGGCAACTTCAACCAACTCGATTCCCTGAGCCTGTTTCAGGCTGCCAACAGCATTACCTCGGCGCTGGCCAATGAATTTGCAGAAGCCGCCGAAGGCTTGCACCAGGCGTCCTTGATGTACCTCGGCCTGGTCTTGTTCTTTATCACCTTGGTGGTTTTGAGTCTGTCCAAGCTTCTGCTTTCACAGCTTAGAAAGAACGAAGGAACCAAGACATGAGCACGGCCGAAACCTTGTTGCAGGCCCATGCGCTCGAGCAGTCCCGCATGGCGCGCTACGCGCAGCGCAAGCGGGTCAACCAGCTTGCGCTGGCCCTGTCGCTGCTGGCGATGGCTTTTGGCCTGTTCTGGTTGTTCTGGATATTGATCGAAACCTGTGTGCTGGGTCTTGGCGGACTGACACTCGATACCCTGACCCAGATGACACCGCCACCCAACGATGCAGGCGGTTTGGCCAATGCCATTTACGGCTCGTTCTTGATGGTCGCGCTGGCCACGTTTGTTGGCACACCGATCGGCGTCATGGCCGGCATTTACCTGGCCGAGTTCGATCCCCGGGGTTGGCTCGCCTCGATCACGCGCTTTGTCAACGACATCCTGCTCTCCGCACCCTCGATCGTGATTGGCTTGTTTATCTACGCCGTGATCGTGACGCGTTTCAAGTCTTTCTCAGGTTACGCCGGTGTCATGGCATTGGCCTTGATCGTGATTCCGGTCGTCATTCGCACCACAGAAAACATGCTGCAGCTGGTACCCTCCGGCTTGCGCGAGGCGGCATACGCACTGGGCGCACCTAAATGGAAAGTGATTGTCAGCATCACCCTGAAGGCGGCCCGTTCGGGCGTGGTCACAGGAGTCTTGCTGGCAGTGGCGCGCATTGCCGGTGAGACCGCACCCTTGCTGTTCACCGCCTTGAGCAACCAGTTCTGGACCTCCAGTCTGAGCGAGCCGATGGCGAGTCTGCCGGTGACAATTTTCAAGTTCGCCATGAGCCCTTACGAAAACTGGCAAAAGCTGGCCTGGGCCGGTGTCTTCATCATTACGATGGCGGTCCTGGGTCTCAACATTCTGGCTCGGGTCATGACCCGCAGCAAGAACTGAAGCCAGCCAAATTTACAAAATAGGGTCAACATGAACACTGCTATTGCGGCGCAGGAAGTGCCCAAGATTTCCGTCAAGAATCTTGATTTTTATTACGGCAAGTTCCATGCACTGAAGAACATCAACCTGGAAATTCCGGAGAACAAAGTCACCGCCTTCATTGGTCCGTCCGGCTGCGGCAAGTCGACGCTGCTGCGCGTGTTTAATCGCATGTTCGAGCTCTATCCGGAGCAGCGTGCCGAAGGCGAAATTGTGCTGGACGGCGAAAACTTGCTGACCAGCAAGAAGGATGTAGCGCTGCTGCGTGCCAAGGTTGGCATGGTGTTCCAGAAGCCCACGCCTTTTCCGATGTCCATCTTTGACAACGTGGCTTTTGGCGTCAAGCTGTTCGAAACCCTCAACACCACCGACATGGAAGAGCGAGTCGAGTGGGCGCTGCGCAAGGCGGCGCTGTGGGGCGAGGTCAAGGACAAGCTGAACCAGAGTGGCTCCAGCCTGTCGGGCGGGCAGCAGCAACGGCTGTGCATTGCACGCGGCATCGCCATCAAGCCCGAAGTCCTGCTGCTCGACGAGCCCTGCTCCGCGCTCGATCCGATCTCGACCGCCCGAATAGAGGAACTGATCACCGAGCTCAAGAGCGACTATACGGTGGTCATCGTCACCCACAATATGCAGCAGGCCGCGCGCTGCAGCGACTACACCGCCTACATGTACCTGGGCGACCTGATCGAGTTTGGCGCGACCGAGCAGATCTTCTTCAAGCCCACGCGCAAGGAGACTGAAGACTACATCACGGGCAGATTCGGATAAGGAGTTCGTCATCGCGAGGCCGCAGGCCGCGGCGATCCACCCAGTCATTTAGGAGTCAGGAGTCAGTCATGCCAGATAAGCACCTTTCCACCCAGTTCGATAGCGAGCTGGGCGCAGTTTCAAGCCGGGTCATGGAACTTGGTGGTCTCGTCGAGTCGCAGATCCAGCAGGCGATCTACGCCCTGTCCCAGTTCAGTGTCGAGGTTGCCAATCAGGTGATCGCCACCGAGGCCAAGGTCAACATGATGGAGGTTGACATTGATCGTGACCTTTCCAGCATCATTGCGCGGCGCCAGCCCACGGCGCGCGATCTTCGCCTGTTGATGGCGATCTCAAAAACGACTGCCAACCTTGAGCGCGTCGGTGACGAGGCGGAGAAGATTGCGCGCATGGTGTGTTCCATCATTCAGAGCGGATCGGCGCGTTCCTTGCCCTCACTCGAACTTCGGGTCGCAGCCGACATGGCTTCGGGCCTGCTGCGAAAGGCACTCGACGCGTTTGCGCGCCTGGACACCGCCGCCGCCGTTGTGATCCTGAAGGAAGACGATCTGATCGATCAGGAATTCAATGGCTTTGTGCGCAAGCTGATCACCTACATGATGGAGGATCCGCGCATGATCTCTCCCAGCCTGGACCTGCTGTTCCTGGCAAAGGCGATCGAGCGCATTGGCGATCACGCGAAGAACATTGCCGAGTTCATCATCTATGTCGTCAAAGGGGCCGATATCCGGCATACATCGATGGAGCAGATTGAATCGGTGGTGAAATGAGACGACAGCCCGGTGTTCTGATTGTTGAGGATGAGCCGGCGATTGCAGAGCTGATCGCCGTCAATCTGCGCCACAATGGATTTCATCCCACCTGGGCGATGGACAGCGCGTCGGCGCAGCGCGAACTCGATGCCGTGCTGCCCGATGTCATCTTGCTGGACTGGATGCTGCCGGGCGAAAGCGGTCTGACGCTGGCCAGGCGCTGGCGTGCCAACCCGCGCACCAAGGCAATTCCCATCATCATGCTGACCGCTCGCGGCGACGAGGCTGACCGTGTCGCCGGTTTGGACGCTGGAGCTGACGATTACATCGCCAAGCCGTTTTCGACCAAGGAACTTCTGGCCCGCATTCGGGCCGTGCTGCGCCGGCGCGCGCCCGAGCAAGTGGGGGCCGTGGTTGTCGTGGGTGAACTCTCCCTGGACTCAGCGACCTACCGGGTCTCGTTCAAGAGTCAGATGCTCAAGCTGGGTCCGACTGAATTCAAGTTGCTGCAGCACCTGATGACCCATGCCGAGCGCGTTCACAGCCGCCCTCAGTTGCTCGACAAGGTCTGGGGCGATCATGTATTCATTGAGGAGCGAACTGTCGACGTGCACGTGAAGCGCTTGCGAGAGGCGCTCGGCGCTGAGGCCGGTCAAATGATAGAAACGGTGCGAGGCGCGGGATACCGGCTGACCTCTCAGTGCGCCGCCTTGCCGGCTGTGCACTGACCTTGCCATGGCCTGGAGATTAGCCTCCTTTCTTGCCTGCCAGTTGGGGGGGGGACTCCTGGCCTGGCTCGCCGCAGCGCAGACGCATGTTAAGACCACGGAACTCGAGGCCGCGCTGCTTGGGGTGCTGGGCGGCGGCCTGCTCTGGTTCGTGATCGACTTCTCGCGTGCCGCGCGCTTGTTGCGCTGGCTGCGCACAGGTGACCTTTCAGATGCGACGATGCGCACCGGTTTGTGGGGCGAGGTCTCTGACCGTGTCCGACGCCAGATTCGCATCAGGGAGCAGGCGACGCTTGAGAGCCACAGTCGTCTGAACGATTTTTTGGCCGCATTTCAGGCTTCGCCCAATGGCGTGGTGTTGCTCGATGCGCAGGGCGCCATCGAGTGGTTCAACCAGATGGCCGCGGCTCACTTCGGTCTGGACGCGCAGCGCGACTTGCTTCAGCACATTGGCAACCTGGTGCGTGATCCGGGCTTTGTCAGCTATTTTTCAAGTCACGATTATCTGAATGAAATTGCGATGCCGGGGCGTGAGAACACGCCAGCCCGGCCGGTCAGACTGTCGGTTCATCTGCACCCGTATGGACAAGGGCGTTTGCTGCTGCTGTCGCGCGATGTCACCGCGCTGGAACAGGCGGACGCCATGCACCGCGATTTCATCGCCAATGTGTCGCATGAGATCCGCACCCCACTGGCGGTGCTGACCGGTTTCGTCGAGACGATGCAGAGCATTCCCCTCGGGGAACCCGAGCGCAATCGCTATCTGGGCTTGATGGCACAGCAGGGGAATCGGATGCAGACCCTTGTCAGCGATCTGCTGACACTTTCGCGGCTGGAAGGCAGCCCGCCGCCGGGCGACTCGGACTGGATGCCGACGGCAGGGCTGATGCGACAGCTCGAGCAGGATGCGCAGTCGCTGTCAGCACTGCTCAATGCGTCGTCGGACAAGTTGCACGAGCTGTGTTTTGATTGCGCGCCGGGGCTTGAAATTGCGGGTGCGACCGGCGAGTTGTTCAGCGCCATGGGCAATCTGGTGGGAAACGCCATTCGCTATACGCCAGCCGTTGGTCAAATCCGCGTCGGCTTTCTGTTGTTGCCAGACGGTCGGGCCGAGTTTTCGGTGTCCGATAGCGGACCCGGCATTGCACCCGAGCACTTGCCGCGCCTGACAGAACGCTTTTACCGGGTTGACCACAGCCGCTCGCGAGACACCGGTGGCACCGGCCTGGGCCTGGCCATTGTCAAGCACGTGTCCCAGCGCCATGGCGCGCTGCTGAGAATTGACAGCACACCGGGCAGAGGTTCCGTCTTTACCATCACCTTTCCGGCGAGCCGCGTCAGAACCCTGCCGCAGACGGCGATCGGAGCCGCTCAACCGGGTGTCGCTGACTTGCGTTTGTAGATCAGCAGATCCTCATCGCGGTCGGATGGGTGACGCATGTTGCTCTGCAGGCTCCATTGGCTCAGGTTCACCGAGGCGGGCAGCGTTGCCAGCGAGTCCTTGTCGACGATCAGCCAGAGACAGCCCAAGTTGGATCCGGCTGGCCTGGCCAGCAGCTTGCCGTGGAAGCGCAGGGCTGCAATGTGACCCCGGCTCAGGCCATGCACGTCAACGCAATCGGTCGGTCCCAACACGATCATGGTGCGCTGCACCAGCGGCGCATAGCTGCGCGCGAAATCGAGCAATGGCAGCCACAGTGTCATCAGCAGAAGAAAGCACAACACCGCCCCGCCGGCGGGCAGCACCAGACTTTTCCAGATCGCCGCGCGGTGCCGGCCGACGCGCCATTTCACCAGCCAGGCCCACGCCAGCGTCGCAGCGATGGCGATCAGGAACGCAAAGAGCGAAAAGCTGTGCTCAAAACCGGGCGCCAGTCGCGCCACGTTGGCTGCGGGTTGACTCGGTACACCGGTTTGCAGCGCAATCCAGATGACCCAGATGATCAGGGCGCACCCGGAAAAGAACAAGAGCGTGAACCAGTCAATCAGTGCGGCGACGCTTCTCTTCAGGGTCGGCAGGGCAAACGCGGCCAACGCCGCCAACGCCGGCAGGGCCAACAGCAGCGAGCGATCAGCCGATGCCGTGCTCAGCGTGGCGGCGACGGGAACGCCTGAGAACAGCAGTGGCAGCGACAGATGGCGGCTTGGCGCGCCTTGAATCAGTTGGTGACGCCAGCGCCACAGCGTCCACAGTGCGAGCGGCCAGGCCGGCCAGGTAAACCACAGCAGCAGGCGTCCCATGCTCCGCCACTCGGCCCAGCTGGCCTCGGGCAGTTCGATGCGCCATTGCCACAGGTTCAGGCCGCTGGCCATCAGGTCCAGCAAGCCGCCCAGCACAGCCACTCCCGCCGCCCACCAGAGTTTGGTCCGCTGGGAGCCGGATTCGGGCGATCGATCGAGCAGATAAATCAATATGCTGCCGCTGCCAAGCAGCGCGGAAATCACTGGCGCACCCGACAGGGTCAGTCCGGTCAAGCCCAGCACCGCGCACAGGGCCGGTATCAGCCGTCGATAGGGCAGGGCGGTGAAAGCAAAAAAGGTCAGGGCGGTAAAACACAGCTGGGCCAATGCCGGCGTGGTTTCGTGCGAGAGCTGGGCCAGGCCGAGGCAGGCGATCAAGGCCAGCAGGCTGCCATCGGCCATGGCGCGCGCATAGTCGGTCGGCTGCGCCTCGCCGCCGAAAGCAAAGGCAACCGGCTGCGCCTGCGGGTTGCGCGCCAGATAGTAGCTCGCGTACCAGCTTGCCACCAGGGTCAGCGTCAACAGTAGGACAAAAGGAATGCGGGCGGCGAAATCGCTTGCGATCCAGGGCGGAGCCCACTGCATTGCCCAAGCGCCCAGCCAGTAGGGCAAGAGCGCATCGACTTCGGGCGGCAGCCCCATCATTTGCGGCGACAGCCACTGTGTGCCGCCGCGCGCCAGTTCGGCCATGTAGCCATAGGCGCTCATGTCCGCGCTTTTCCAGGGTTGGCGGCCCAGAAAGCCTGGCAGCACATAGGCCACGCACAGCAGCAGCAGCGGCATGCGCGGCAGACGGCGCACAGCGCCCTGGGTAACGATGGCGGGGGTGGGTTGGGTCACGCTAAAAAAAAGGCAGCGCGGTAATCCGGGCTGCCTTTGACACCAGAAGCGTTTGCAGGGCTACTTGGCGACGGCCTTGCCAAAACGGTTGCGGAAGCGTTCGACGCGGCCGCCCATGTTGTCGACCGATTTCTGCGTGCCGGTATAGAAGGGATGCGATTCGCTCGAGGTATCGAGCTTGTACAGAGGCAGTTCGCGACCGTCCTCCATCTGGATCTTCTCTTTGGCCGTCGCGCACGAGCGCGTCACGAACTTGAAGCCATTGCTTGAATCCAGGAAACAAACTTCGCGGTAATTGGGGTGGATGCCTTCTTTCATGTCTTCTCCATCAGTTGCGCCAGCCGCGCCGAGCCCTTGAGCAAACCATTGCGCAATTCAAAGCCCCGCGTACTTGTCGCGTAAAGCGGCAGATTATAGCCTAACCACCCCTGCGCATCATGTCGAAGAACTCGCTGTTGTTCTTGGTGGCGCGCATCTGCTTGAGCACCATTTCCATGGACTCGACCTCATCCATGTTGTACAGAAACTGGCGCAGGATGCGGGTCTTTTGCAGGATTTCGGGCGCCAGCAGAAGCTCTTCGCGCCGCGTGCCGCTGCGGTTGAGTTGGATCGACGGGAACACGCGTTTTTCGTAGAGACGGCGGTCGAGGTGGATTTCAGAGTTGCCGGTGCCCTTGAATTCTTCAAAAATCACCTCGTCCATGCGGCTGCCGGTATCGATCAGGGCGGTGGCGATGATCGTCAGGGAGCCGCCTTCCTCGACATTGCGCGCTGCGCCCAGAAAGCGCTTGGGGCGCTGCAGGGCGTTGGAGTCGACGCCGCCGGTCAGGACCTTGCCGCTGGAGGGTACGACGTTGTTGTAGGCGCGCGCGAGGCGGGTGATGGAGTCGAGCAGGATGACGACGTCTTTCTTGAGTTCGACCAGCCGCTTGGCGCGCTCGATCACCATCTCGGCCACGTGCACGTGGCGCGCCGCGGGTTCGTCGAAGGTGGAGGCGATCACCTCGCCCTTGACGGTGCGCTGCATCTCGGTCACTTCTTCCGGGCGCTCGTCGACCAGCAGCACCATCATGTGGATCTCGGGGTAGTTGGCGCTGATCGCGTGCGCGATGTGCTGCATCATCACCGTCTTGCCGCTCTTGGGCGGCGCCACCAGCAGCGCGCGCTGACCCTTGCCGATGGGGGCGATGATGTCGATGATGCGCCCGGTGATGTTCTCGTCGCTCTTGATGTCCTGCTCGAGCTTCATCTGCACCTTGGGAAACAACGGTGTCAGATTCTCGAACATCACCTTGTGCTTGTTATCTTCCGGTCCGCCGCCGTTGACGCGGTCGAGCTTGTTCAGCGCGAAGTAGCGCTCGCCGTCCTTGGGCGTGCGCACTTCGCCTTCGATCATGTCGCCGGTGTGCAGATTGAAGCGGCGCACCTGGCTCGGGCTGATGTAGATGTCGTCGGTGCTGGCGGTGTAGCTGGTGTCCGGGCTGCGCAGGAAGCCAAAGCCGTCAGGCAGGATTTCCAGCACGCCGTCGGCAATGATCTGTTCGCCGGTGCGGGCGCGCTTCTTGATGATGGCGAACATCAGCTCCTGCTTGCGCATGCGGCCGGTGTTTTCGATCTCAAGCTCTTCGGCCTGCTTGAGGACTTCCGACACGTGCAGTGCCTTGAGTTCGTTTAAGTGCATGGGGTGTCTGACTACGGAGTTGAACGAAATACGGGGGAGGTTCGGGTGAGGCGGGCCGCTGGCCTGCGCCTCAAGGTATTAAACCGGGAATTCGAACCGACCCGGGGCAGGGTTCGGCGAGCTGTGGCGATTATGACAGGAAATCAAACGGCCGCCAGGCCGCGTCGCTGGCCCTCCTCGCAATGACTTCAGAGTTGCTGATCGATGAAGGCGATCATCTGGGCTTTGCTCATGGCGCCAACCTTGGTCGCCGCCAACTGGCCGTCCTTGAACAGCATCAGCGTCGGGATGCCGCGAATGCCGAACTTGGCCGGGATGTCGCGGTTCTCGTCGACGTTCATCTTGGCAATCTGCAGCTTGTTCTGGTAAGTGCCCGAGAGCTCGTCCAGAACCGGGGCGATCATCTTGCAGGGACCGCACCACTCGGCCCAGTAATCCACCAGGACCGGAAGGGACGACTGGATTACATCGGCTTCGAAAGACGCGTCTGACACATGCTTGATAAGTTCGCTGGCCATGGTGATTCCTAAGGGAGTGGTGGAGATACAGTTAAAGTGGGGAAATTGTGACAGAAACCAAGCCCCGGCTCCCATTTGCAGACACCTATGGCTGAGATAGCAAAAATGCATCATGTCGAGGCGCTCTGGGACCGCGTCATGGGCCAGATCAGCGCCGAGATGGCGCGGCGCCAATTGCATCCGGCGCGCGTTGTGGTCCTGGTTCCCTTTGCCCAGTTGATGCCGCAGGCGCGCAGCGCCTGGGTGCGCTGCGCTGGCCGCAACGGGTCGCAGACCGGTTTCCTGCCTCGATTCGAGACCAGCATGAGCTGGGCGCGCACGCTGGGCGGCTTTGAGCCTGCTGCAGATGACATGCGCATGGACGCCGCGCACGATCTTCTGGGCGCCGCTTCCCTGCTGGCACGGGCCGGCTTGGCGGCGCAGCAGAACGAGCTGGCCGCTCGCGTGATGGAGGCGGCCTGGAGTCTGGCCAAAGTTGCCGCCGCTGTGGCTCCGACGGCGCGCGCGCAGTGGGGTGTGGACCTCGGCGTAAGACTGGCGGGGGCTCTGGATGCCACACCGTTGGCGCTTGAGGCGGCGGTGGCCCGCATTGCCCTGGCCTGGGCTGCGAACTCGAGCTATCCGTCGGACCGGGTGTTTTCGGCGGCACCCGATCTGCTGGTGCTGATCGAGGGCTTTCAGTCTGAACCGATGACACTGGCCATGAGACAACGGCTGCCCGATCAGGTCTTGTTGCTGGCGCTGGCGCCAGCAAGCGGGGCAGGCGGACCGCGCTGCCCGCTTGCCGACATTGCCCTGCACGCCGCCCGCGACGCCGAGGACGAGGCCCAGCGCGCCGCTGCCTGCGTGCTGGAACACCTGGAGAAGGGGCGCAGCCCGGTCGCTCTGGTGGCGCAGGACCGTCTGCTGACGCGCCGCGTGCATGCCATGCTGGGCCAGCTCGGCGTGGCCGTGCGCGACGAGACCGGCTGGACACTCTCCACCACCCGAGCCGCTGCGACGCTGATGAGCCTGTTGCGCGCCGCCGCCTGGGACGCCAGCACCGACGCTGTGCTCGACTGGCTCAAGAACGCACCGGCCTTTGAACCGATGGCCCTGCGCCAGGCGGAGGACAACTGGCGCCGGCTCGGCTCGCGGGAATGGCGCTCGGTTCCAGCCACCGACGTTCTGGTATCGCAGGTCGAGGCCTTGCGCAAGACGCTGGAACGAGCCCGGCCGCTCTGCGGATGGCTGGCTGATCTGCGCAACGCGCTGCAGGCGGCCGGGCAATGGCCCGGACTGCTGCAGGATCCGGCCGGACAGGCGCTGCTGGACAGCCTGCGCCTGCGGGACGGCGCCGAGCTCGAGTTCACCGATGTCGCGGCGCGCATGAGCCTGAGCCAGTTCACGGCCTGGGTCCGTGACACGCTGGAAGCGATGAGCTTTTCGCCGCCGCATGCGGAACCGGCGCAGGTGTTGATCCTGCCTCTCAGCCAGTTGCTCGGTCGTCCGCTGGCGGCCCTGGTGCTGCCGGGTTGCGACGAACTGAGCCTTGCGACGTCGCCCGAGCCCTCGGGTCTGTGGACGCCCGCACTGCGCACTGTGCTTGGTCTGCCGGCCCGCGAGCAGTTGGCGCAGGCGATCAGGGCAAGCTGGCATTACGCTCTGGATTTCCCGCGGGTCGACCTGCTGTGGCGTCTCGGGGATGGCGGCGAGCGCGTGATGGAGAGCGCTCTGGTGCAGGAGTTGCAGTTGCAACTGGCACTGGCGTTGTCGCCTGATCCGTGCAGGCTGCGCACGGTTGTCAAGCGGTCCTGCGCGATGCCAGCGGCAAGGGGCGACGCCCTGCCGCTGGCGCGACTCTCCAGCACGGCCTATGAAGACGTGCGTCGCTGTCCCTACCGTTTCTTTGCGCTGCGACAGCTCAAATTGCAGGCCGCCGATGAACTCGACCTGGAGCTCGACAAGCGCGATTTCGGCAACTGGCTTCATCACGTCCTGAAACTGTTTCACGAGGCCCTGGCACAGGCGCCGCAACCCGATGGGAAGGCGCGCGAAGCGATGCTCGATGCGGCCGCCGCGCAGGCCACCCTCGATCTGGGCCTGTCGGACAGCGAGTTCCTGCCCTTCGCCGCTTCCTGGCCTCGCGTACGTGCCGGCTATCTGGCGTGGCTGGCCGCGCACGAGGCCGGCGGCGCCACTTTTTGCGCCGCCGAGGTCTGGCGCGAAGTTCCGCTAGGCCCCCTGACCCTGATTGGCAAGATCGACCGCATCGATCGCCTGGCGGATGGGCGCGCGATGGTGATCGACTACAAGACCGAGGCGCCCGGTGTCACGGCCCAGCGCATCAAGGCCTCGCAGGAAGACGGCCAGCTTGCCTTTTATGCCGCCTTGCTGAGCGACGACACGCTGGCCGCGGCCTATGTCAATGTCGGCGAAAAGGAGGGCAGCAAGACCTATGCGCAAGGCGACATCGTCGAGCTGCGCGATCAACTGCTCGAGGGCATTGCCTCTGACATGGCGCGCATCGCGGCGGGCGAGCCGATGGCGGCGCTGGGCGAGGCCAAGGCCTGCGAGTTTTGCGCGGCGCGGGGCCTGTGCCGAAAAGACTTCTGGACCCTGACATGAAGGCCGCGTACGAGATCAATGGCCAGAGCGTCAGCGCCGAGCGTTTCTACGCCGTGGCCTGCGATCCGCGGCGCAGCGTTGCGGTGGAGGCCTGCGCTGGTGCGGGCAAGACCTGGATGCTGGTGTCACGCATGGTGCGCGCCCTGCTC
>CAIMBE010000229.1 GCA_903839085.1 uncultured beta proteobacterium
ACGACTAGCGATCCGGGACGCGAACCCCAACTGCGGACTTTATCAAGAACTTTGGACATCTGGCCCTTCTCCTCTAATACGCTCAACGCCGATGGCACTGCGTGGAAACCGCCGCAACAAGGCGTGCATTAAAAAATCGCCCCCTTCGAGATCAGGCTCTTGTCCACTTCCAGTTCCTGCGGGCCGACGCCGCCTTCAGGCTCGGTGTGGGCAATGCCGAAGTGGCAGTCGATGCAGGTCAGCCGCTCCTTCTTGGCCTTGGCGTGCCGCGCCTGTGCCTTCTCCGACTGTCTTTCGGGGTCCATTTTTGCCGCCGTGTGACAACCGCGGCATTCGCGCGAGTCGTTCTCTTTCATGTAGACCCACACCCGTTCCGCCATTAGCTGGCGCTTGGCGAGGAATTTCTCGCGGGTATCGATCGAGTGCGTAACGAAGTGGCCCCACAGGTCGTGTACAGCGCCCATTTTGCGAATGTACAGAGGGATAGGCGCGTGCGGAATGTGGCAATCGGGACAGGTGGCGCGAACGCCGGTGCGGTTCTTGTCGTGCACCGTGCCCTTGTACTCCATGGCCACGTTAGTGGTCATTTCGTGGCAGGTCGAGTTACAGAACGTCTCGGTACTGGTATAGACCAGAGTCGTGGTGGTAAGGATCATCACCACGATGCTGATGCCAAACCCTGCCAGAAGCACAACTACGGCTTTTCTGCCTGCACTCCACTTTCGCACCTTTGCCAGAACTCTACGAGGCAGCATTTGCCCTTCCTCCACAAAAAACCCGCATCAGCGCACTGATCTGCCCGCGCCTAGTTACCGACCAATTGCAGCCGGACCGGCACCCGCCGAGGGGTTCCGGTCCGGCCAGTTTTCTGAAACCGTCAAAGCATTACAGCGACAGAATCCACTGCACGACATTCTTGATCTCGGCCGGATCCTTGCTCTTGATATCCTTGTGCTCTTCCTTCTTGCCGTCGATCTCGACCATCGGCTTCAAGGTGATGTGCTTGGTCAGCTTGTCTTCCGCATCCGCCTTGCCCTTGTACTTCTTGGCCACTTCCTTGTAGGGCGTGCCGTCCTTCTTCTTGTCGATGGCGTGACATTTGAAACAGTCGCTCTTTTTCAGCAGCGCCTGAGCCGCATCGGCATCCACCGCCGCATTGGCAAACGAAGCGGTCATCAGGCCGCCGGCCACCATCAAGCTCGCAAGAATCTTCATTCGGGTACTCCTCCAAAGAAAAAATAAATTGATCGCATGCCGTCCGAACCGCCTTGACGACAGCGCACACAAGGTCCAACTGCAAAAAACTACGCCGCGCATTTTAAACCAAAGCTGCTTCCGGCATGCGCAAAAAACCTGCCGGGCGAGTGCCCGGCAGCTATATCAAAAGTGAGTGCTGAAGAATCCTATCGCCACCAGAACCAGAATCGTCAGACCGAAGGTAAGCAGGATCAGGCCGAGTATCCGGGAACCGAGAGTGAAGGGGGCGGAAGGCGCGCTCACCAGGTACTTCTCGAGTTCGCCGGCCGCAACCAGACGCTGATACTGCGCCGTGTGCTCGTGCTTGAATTCCTCCAGCGATTGCGCACCGGTGAACATCACCACATCGGGCGGCGGCAGTTTGTCCGGACGGAAGTGGTTGTTGAAGAAATGCACGGTGAAGAGGAAGACCGCCGCCAGGAACGCTTCCTCGCCATGCACCACCATCGCCACATTGAACACCCAGCCGGGCAGAACCGACGCGACAACGTGCGGGAACGCCAGCGTCATGCCGCTGCCGCCGATGATCGCCATCCCCCAGAACACCGCCCAGTAGTCGAACTTCTCCCAGTAGGCCCAGCGTTCGATCTCCGGACGCGGACCCTTGCCGACAAACCACTTGAACATGCCGACGACATCTTCCAGGTCCTTCAGGTTCGGCACGAAGGAATCGTAGCCGAAGAACTTGAAGTTCTTCCAGTTGCGGCTGATATTGACGATCACCGCGATCAGGTGGAGGAAGAAGATCCCCAGCATGGTGAACGCGGCGAAGCGGTGAATGAGCCCGGCCACCTTGGGACTGCCGACCATGCCCACAAATGCCTTGGCCCATGCGGTTTCGGCGTAGAACGGCGCCATGCCGGTGAGCACCAGGGTCATCACGCTGATGGCGAAGAAGAGGTGGGCGATACGCCACATCGGGCCGAAGCGGCGCACGTACTTGGTGGCGAATTCCGCCGGCAGCGCGTCGGTGCGGATATGCCAGCGGTGCACGCCCTGCTTGGCATCCGAGTACTCGCGATACCACCAGAGCAGGGAATGCGACCAGAAGAAGAGGAAGACGCCGATCAACAGCACCACCATGAACTTGGTGGTAACCCAGATTTCCGGGTACTTGGCGAAGTCATGGCTGTTGCCGTGCGGGCTGAAGCTGACGAAGCCGCGCGTGGCATCGTTCATGCCGGGCTTCTTGTTGTTGTGGCACTGCTGGCAGGTCTTCAGACGGTTGCTGGGATGCACCTTCGATTTCGGGTCATCCGCCTTGAGGATGCCGTGACTGCCGTGGCAGTCGAAACATTCCGCCGTCGTGGTGTAGCCCAGTGAATTGACCTGGCCGTGGTAGGTGTCGCGATAGGACTTGAGGTTTTCTTCATGGCAGCCGCCGCACTGTCCGGTGATTCCCAGTTTGACCGGGCTGGCCGAGGTATTGCCGATGGCGTGCGAGTTATGGCAGTCGATGCACACCGCCGCCTTCAGATTGTTTTTCTCGTTGAGCGCCTTGCCATGCACCGAACCATTGAATTCTTCCAGTTCGTCGCTGTGGCACTTGTCGCCGCAGACATTGGGCACGGTCCGCCGCCACTCGTCGGCGCGCTTGGTGGTGCCGCGCGGCGGGACATTGAAGGTGTGCACGTCATGGCAGTTGTCGCACGTGGCATTGACATGCGACTTGTCTTCCTTGTTGGGCCGCGAGTGGAAGGAGTTCTTGTAGGCCTCGATGTTCTGCACCACGATTCCGAGCCGGGACTTTTCCTGGGTCAGATTGTCGCGCTTGGCAATTTCCCACAAGGCGGTATGGCACTGGATGCAATTCGGCTTTTGCGTCGAGTCCTTCTTGTGCGGACTGACCGAGTCGGTGATGTCCTTGTGGCAGGAAACACACTGCAGCGAGGCATGCACGCTCTTGGCGAACTTGTCGTCGGCAATGGCATGCATCGCCAGCTTCGCGCCGTCAGCGCCAATCGTCTCCAGCTTGGCCTTCTTGCCGTCGTGGCAGGTCTGGCAAGTGGCATTGTCGAGTTTGGGCGCGGCTACAGGTGCCGCTTCCTTGCTGCCGGCGGCTGCAACCGATCCGCTGATCAAGGTTCCGGCCAGGCAGATCGTCGCTGCCACAACCCACGCTGCAAGCTTGTTGGTACGCATTGTGTTGGTTTCCCGATGGCTCATGAATTCAGATGCACGCTATGTCTGCCGGCCAAAGACTTGCACAACAAAATGCCGGCTTAAAACGAAACCTGCCGGAGCCTGGTGTACAGGCCCCGGCAGGTTTATTGGATCGGATCAGCGCGCAAGAATCCACTGAGCCAGATTCTTGAGCTCTTTCGGGTCCTTGGTGTCGATGATCTTGTGCTCTTCTTCGGTGCCGTCATCGAGCTTGACCTTGGGGCCGGTCGTGATGTTCTTGATGATCTTGTCTTCACCATCGGCCTTGCCCTTGTACTTGTCAGCGACCTTCTTGAGGGAAGGGCCCTTCTTCGTCTTGTCGGGGGCGTGGCACTTGAAGCAGTCATTCTTCTTCATCAGCGCAGTGGCAGCAGCTTCATCAGCTGCGGCGTGGGCCGGAGCAATGCCGGCAGCGGCGAACAACAGCGATCCGGTAAACAAAATGGTGGTCTTGAGTTTCATATCACGGGACTCCGATAAATGTTGTAAAAATTTGAGCGCACAGCTTGCTACGAAAAAGCTTTTCCGTCTTGATTCACATCAATAAGCGCGCAAAGAACTTCATCCCGCGCCTATCGGCCAGTGGTTTCTTCAACGTTATCAACAGTTCCGGCCCGGCCCGCGATGAATTCCGTCAGGCTCCGGCGGCCGGCTTGACCGCGCGGTGGAAGCCGAGCATGCCGTAGAACACCGTATCCATCGTGACCTCGACGTAGCCCAGTTCGCGCAGCACGATCGCCAGTTCTTCGGCGGTGTAGAACAAGTCCAGCGCGTCGATGAAGTACTGCTTGAATTTTGTCGCCGCCGGGCCGCTGCCGACGAGCAGGCTGGTGAAGTTGAGGCAGGCCTTGAGATAGGTGTAATACAGCGTCTTCACCACCACATTGCGCGGACGCAGCATGTCGGAATGGTGGAAATGGCCGCCGGGCTTGAGCACGCGCAGGATTTCGGTGAACACTTCGCGCACCCGCAGGTGGCGCGAGGCGAACTGCAGCGTGACGACGTCGAAATGATTGTCGGGGAAGGGCAAGGTGTGTACGTCGCCGATGGTGCTCTTGATGTGGAAACCCAGCGCTGCGGCATTCTGCTGGCCGACAGTCTGCATTTCGGCGCTGCGGTCCATGGCGTGCACATCTAGTGTCGGCTCGCGTTTGAGCAGGGCGATGCCGATGGCGTTGGTACCGCCGCAGACATCGAGCACCTTCTGGTTCGGCTTGATATCCACCGAGCGCATGAAGCGCTTGAGGAAGGTACTCCACATGCCGAGCGCGGCAATTTCGTTGCCGCGGTCGTAGTAGGGGGCGATGTCGGCAAAGGCATCGTTCAATTCGTTGGTCCAGACGTCGCTGAACTTCTGCTCGCGCAGTGCCTCGCGCGAGGCCAGTGGGGGTGGCACCATTGTTCTTTCTCCTGCGGTGAGATTGCTCGCCTTGGTCGGGCGCGGCGAAGTTAGCGCTTGCGGAAGCCGGCTGTCAACTCAACAATTTTTCTCGAAGCCACGCATTAGCTTATGAGGAAGGTGCATTTTACCGGCAAAACAGTGACATGCGCGGAGCAGCACGAGGCCGATTGAAGGTCCGACTCACTGCTGCCGGACCGCCTCGCGCAAAATGATGACGAGCAGCGCTGCCGCGGCGAAGATGCCGCCGGCGATGAAGGTAAATCCGGCGCCGAGGCAATCCCACAGCAACCCGGCCAGGGCACTGGCGATCAGCAGGGCAACTCCACTCGCCAGGTTGAAGAAGCCATAGGCCGTG
>CAIMBE010000230.1 GCA_903839085.1 uncultured beta proteobacterium
AGGTTCTGATGCCACGGCTGCAACTGGCGGACCATCAGGGTTTGCGTCAGGGTGTCGAGATAGCGGCGAATAGTGGGCCCGGCCACCCCCATGGACTGCGCCGGTGGTGCTGCCGACCAGATTTGACCGTGGTAGTGCGCCAGCATGGTCCAGAAGCGCAACATGGCGGGCGCGGCGATATTGATCCCAAACTGCGGCAAATCAAAGCGCACGTGGTTGGCAATGGCCTGCTGGCGCCACACCATGCTGTCCTCATCCGACGCAGCCAGATAGGAGCGTGGAAAACCGCCGCGCAGCCACAGCTGCAGCGCAAGCTCGTCGCTGTAGGTGCCAGACCCGGGGTTGACCTCAAGCAGGTCAAAACCGCCTACTTCGACCGTCTCGACCCGGCCCAGCAGTGACTCACCGGCCTGCCGCAACAAAGCAGGTGATGCACTGCCAAGCAGCAAAAACTGCCCTGGCGCATTGCTGCGATCCATCAAGACCCGAAGCAGTGGGAACAGATCCGGCTTGAGCTGAACCTCGTCAATGACGATCAGCCCGTTTAAATTCTCCAGGGTGTGCGCTGCCTGTTCGAGCCGCTGTGCGTGCGCCGGGTATTCCAGGTCAAAGTAGTTGGACGACTGGCGACTCAGGAACTTTTGCGCCAGCGTGCTCTTGCCGGACTGGCGTGGCCCGCTGAGCACCACGCCACGCGAGCGAGCCAGCGCTTTTGTGATGGACGCTTCAAGTTGCGGGCGGTTGAGCATGCCGCAATACTACCAAACAAACCATGAAAATCAAATATGTGATGTTCGCATTTCATGGTGTTCAAGCCACAGCAATCCCCGGCTTACGGCCAGCGCGTGCGTGAGTCCCTGCGCCGCACGGGCCTTCAGAAACTCCTCCAAGAGCGAGAATTCATCGGCCAACTGATCAAACTCGACCTTGACCTCCGCGTTTCCCAATGCTTTGGTGCGTGGCTGTTTATGCGTCAACATTTTTGCACCCCTTCAAGGGATCGTGCGGCCTTTACTCACCTCGTCACTGCGAGGAGCGAAGCGAGGTGGCAGTCCAGGGAGTCCGGGGCCATGGATTGCCACGCTTCGCTCGCAATGACGACTTCCGGGTTCATAGCCCGTAGTCGCAATTACGTCCCCGCCCGCTCCAGCATGGCGTGCAGCAGCACATTGCAGCCGGCCGTGATGTGCTCGGGCGTGGCGCTCTCGATCTCGTTGTGGCTGATGCCGTCCTTGCACGGGATGAAGATCATGCCGCTGGGTGCCAGGCGCGCCATGTAGACAGCGTCATGCCCGGCGCCCGACACTGCCGGCATATTCGAGTAACCGAGCTTTTGCGCCGCACGCGCCACGGCGCCCTTGCAGTCATCGTGGAAGGCCTGGGCCGGGTAGCTTGAGACCATCTCGATCCTGACATCCAGACCGCTGTCCATGGCCGCCTTCGCCGCAAAGGCCTTCACCTCGTCGGCCATCGTATCCACCAGCGCATCGGTGCTGTTGCGCAGGTCGATACTGAACTTGACGCGCCCCGGAATCACGTTGCGGCTGTTCGGATGCACCTGCACCATGCCCACCGTGCCGCGACCGTGCGGCTGATGCCGCATCGCGCAGGCCACCACCTCCTGCATGATGCGCGCTGACACTTGCATCGCGTCCTTGCGCAAGGCCATCGGCGTCGGGCCGGCGTGCGCCTCCATGCCGGTCACCGTGCAGTCGAACCAGCGGATACCCAATACGCCCTGCACCACGCCGATGGTCACATCGGCATCTTCGAGCACCGGGCCCTGCTCGATGTGGGCTTCAAAGTAGGTGCCAATTGGATGATCACCTGGCTCCTGCGGTCCGACGTAGCCGATGCGCGCGAGCTCATCCCTGACCGTCTTGCCTTCGGTATCGGTGGCGGCATAGGCGTGCTCGAGCGTGAAGACCTTGGCGAATACGCCCGAGCCCATCATCACCGGCACGAAGCGCGAGCCTTCTTCATTGGTCCAGAAGGCCACTTCAATCGGCGCCTCGGTCTCTATGCCATGGTCGTTGAGTGTGCGAACCACTTCCAGCGCGGCCAGCACGCCGTAGTTGCCGTCGAACTTGCCGCCGGTGGGCTGGGTATCGATGTGGCTGCCGGCCATGATCGGTGGCAGCGCATTGTTGCGTCCCGCTCGGCGCATGAAACCGTTGCCGATCTTGTCGATGGTCACCTCAAGGCCGGCTTCACGGCCCCAGCGCGTCACCAGGTCGCGCCCCTGGCCGTCGAGTGTGGTCAGGGTCAAACGGCAGACGCCGCCCTTGGGTGTGGCGCCGATTTCTGCCAGTTCCATCAAGGAGTCCCAAAGACGCTGGCCGTTGATGCGCAGGGTGCTGATGTCGATTGTGTTGCTCATGGTAGTTCCTGAATAGGTGGCGATCGTGAGTCTGTCGTATGTCTCTGATTTGTCACTGGACTATTCCTTCGTCATTGCGAGGAGTGACACGACGTGGCAATCCAGCAAGCCGGGGTTCATGGATTGCCGCGCTTCGCTCGCAATGACTGATGTGGGGCTCGCCACGACCGATGTAGAGTTGGCCACGACCGATGTAGAGTTGGCCATGAACGATGTAGAGTTGGCCACGACAGACGTGGGGCTCGCCACGGCCGAGGTGGGGCGCAAACCACGACGCGAGTTATCGCCGTCTGGGTGTCTGCCGCGCGCCGATTTCTGTGTACCCACAGCATGAGGTGCGCGGCATACATCCAGGCGGCAGGCCACAGTAGCAGTCCCACCAAAGCCCATATCAACGCACCACAGGCACCGAGGCCAAAGTCTCAGAACGCAATTTCACCGCGGCAAAGTTCGAGCCAAACGCCGGCCGCTTGATGTATCGCCCAACGCCGCGTTCAGCCCGCAAGTCGCCTTGCACATAAACCAGCTTGCCCTGGCTCACGGTGTGGCTCGGCAAACCACGCACCTTGCGACCCTCGAAGACATTGAAGTCACCCTTGCTGTGCTGGGTCTTGGCCGACAGCGTCTTGGTGCCCTGCGGGTCCCAGACCACGAGATCGGCGTCGGCACCGACCGACACGCTGCCCTTTTGCGGGTAGATGTTGAACAGCCTGGCGGTGTTGGCCGATGTGATGGCGACAAACTCGCTGGGCGTCAGGCGCCCGGTGTTGACACCCTCGTCCCAGACCACGGTCATGCGTTCCTCGACGCCGCCGCAGCCGTTCGGGATCTTCGAAAAGTCGTCCTTGCCGGCGGCTTTCTGCGCGGCGCAGAAGGTGCAGTGATCGGTGGCCGTGGTATGCAGGTTGCCCGATTGCAGGCCGCGCCACAAGGCTTCCTGATGCCCCTTGGGCCGGAACGGCGGGCTCATCACGTGCGCGGCTGCCGTGGCAAAGTCGGGGTGGCGGTAGACGCTGTCATCCACGATCAGGTGCCCGGCCAGCACCTCGCCGTAAACGCGCTGGCCGCGGGCGCGGGCGCGCGCAATCGCTTCAGCCGCTTCGATGCACGAGACATGCACCACGTAGACCGGTACGCCAAGCACATCGGCAATGGCGATGGCGCGGTTCACGGCTTCGCCCTCGACAATCGGCGGCCGAGACAGCGGATGTCCCTCCGGACCGAGGATGCCCTTGGCCGCCATGTCCCTCTGCAACTGGAACACCAGTTCGCCGTTCTCGGCGTGCACCGTTGGCATGGCGCCGAGTTCGAGCGCGCGCCGGAAGCTGTTCACCAGCGTCTCGTCGTCACACATGATGGCGTTCTTGTAGGCCATGAAGTGCTTGAAGCTGTTGATGCCCTCCTGCTGCACCAGCGTGCCCATGTCGCGTTTCACCGTTTCGTCCCACCAGGTGATGGCCATGTGAAACGAATAGTCGCTGGCGGATTTCTCGGCCCAGCCGCGCCAGGTCTGGTAGGCCTCCATCAGGCTTTGCTGCGGATTTGGTATGGCGAAATCGATGATCGTGGTGTTGCCGCCCGCCAGGCCCGCCGCCGTGCCGCTGAAGAAGTCATCCATCGTGGTCGCGCCCATGAAGGGCAGCTGCATGTGGGTGTGCGGGTCGATGCCGCCCGGCATCACATACTGGCCACCGGCGTCGACAACCGTGGCGCCGCTCGCCTGCAGTCCCTCGCCGACAGCCACGATGTGGCCGTCCCGACACAGGACATCGGCACGGAAAGCGCGGTCGGCGTTGACGACCGTACCGCCTTGAATCAATACAGCGCTCATCATGGGTCTCCAGATAAATGTCGGTTTCAGGAACGTTTCGCAGTGGCGAAATAATACGCTCCCGCCACGGCCAGACTGAAGAACCAGCCAAAATCAAACAAGCCAACCAGGCTGGCGTTGACCGACGCCTTGTCCAGCACGCCCGACACCACCAGGTAACCCGGCAGGCAGGGCAGCACGCCCAGCGCGAAGGCAATCAGGGCCTGCACGTTCCAGCCACCGCTGTATTCGTAGGCGCCACCGCGGCGATAGAGGTCATCGACCTTCAGCTCGCCCTTTCGCACCAGGTAATAGTCGACCATCAGGATGCCCGCAATCGCGCCCAGCAGGGTGCCGTAGCCGCCGAGCCAGGTGAAGAGATAGCCGCCCGAGGTGGCCAGCAGTTTCCAGGGCATGAACAGCAGGCCGATCACGGCAGCGATCAGGCCGCCGGTGCGAAAGCTGATCTTGTCGGGCGCCAGGTTGGAGAAGTCGTAGGACGGCGACACCAGATTGGCCGCCACGTTGGTGGTCAAGTTGGCCAGCAGAATGACGATCAGTCCGAGCGCGGAGGCGAAGGTTCCCATCTGGGTCAGCAGGCCATCCGGGAACAACTGGGCTTTGCCGTACAGGATCTGCGAGACCGAGAAGCCGATGATGCCGACCATCGAAAAAAGCGCCATCGGAATCGGCAGGCCCACGGCCTGTCCCAGCACCTGCTCGCGGTTGCTTTTGGCAAAGCGCGTGAAGTCAGGAATGTTGAGCGCCAGCGTGGCCCAGAACCCGACCAGGCCGGTCAGGGCGGCCCAGGTTTTGGGTCCGCCAGCCACCACCTTGGCCGGCAGATCGAGCAACTTGCCCGAAGGCACCGACATGAAGGCCCACACCACCAGGGCCAGCGAAGCAAGAATCATCAGGGGCGCGGCAACCACTTCAAGCTTGCGGATCGACTCGACGCCGTTCCAGATGTAATAGATGTGCACCGCCCAGAAGAGCAGAAAGCAAACCAGTTGCGAGGTGCTGATGAACTCGCCCTGGGCCGGGCCGGCCAGCCCCATGCCGACAACGTTGAAGAAGCCGTGCAAGGCCAGTGCGCCGAAGTAGCAGTTGATGGAGAACCAGCCGCAGGCCACCAGTCCGCGCAGAACGGCGGGCAGGTTGGCGCCCTTGACGCCAAAGGAAGCGCGCGCCAGCACCGGGAATGGTATGCCGTAGCGGGTACCAGACCGGCCCAGCAGGAGCATCGGGACCAGCACGATGCAGTTGGCCAGGAACACCAGCCAGATCGCCATCTGCCAGGTGAAGCCCTGGTCCAGCATGCTGCTGGCCATGGTGTAGGTTGGCACGCACACGACCATGCCGACCCAGAGGGCGGCGTAATCGCTCGCCTTCCAGTGGCGCTGGGCCTCCGTGGTGGGCTTCAGGTCCTCATTGATCAGGGGGTTGTCGCCTGCAGTTGAACTCATGGCTGTCTCCGTTTGGTTACAAAGAAGTCTCCCGATCCGGCGCAAGCTGTTGAACCAGATCAATCCTGCGCTTCAGGTACCGGCGCCGGCGGCTGAACCCATCGGGTTGTTCGGGTGCGTGGTCCAGTCGGCATGGACCGCGCTGACGGTCTTGCCGGTGCGCTGGTCCAGTTCGCCGGGTTTGAGGTCGCGCAGCGTGAGGCAATCGGGCACCGGACAGACCGTGACGCACAGGTTGCAGCCGACGCACTCGGACTCCATCACCTCGAAGTGGCGCTTGCCGTCCTTGCTGGTGCTGATGGCCTGGTGCGACGTGTCCTCGCAGGCAATATGGCAGCGTCCGCACTGGATGCAGGTGTCCTGCCGGATGACGGCCTTGGAGATGTGGTTCAGGTTCAGGTAGCGCCACTCCG
Organism: uncultured beta proteobacterium; assembly: GCA_903839085.1. GTDB lineage: Bacteria > Pseudomonadota > Gammaproteobacteria > Burkholderiales > Burkholderiaceae_C > Rhodoferax. The sequence goes on from CAIMBE010000230.1 coordinate 6,070, forward strand.
ACACCGTTGGCAGGGCCTTGCCGACGATCTCGCTGACGCTGGTGAAGCCCATTTGGTCCATGTAGTTGGACAGGCCGTCTTTCATCTCCTGCACGATCTTGAAGCCGTACACCATGGCGGCCGTGCAGACCTGCACGTTGCCTGCGCCCAGCGCAATGAAGTCGAAGGCGTCGCGCCAGGTGCCGACGCCGCCGATGCCGGAAATCGGCAGGCCGGCGGTTTGCGCATCGCGCGCGATCTCGGCCACCATGTTGAGCGCGATCGGCTTCACGGCCGGGCCGCAGTAGCCGCCGTGCGAGCCCATGCCGCCAGTGGCCGGCGACATGGTCAGCGTGACCGGGTCGACGCCGATGATCGAGTTGATGGTGTTGATCAGCGAGACCGCGTCGGCGCCGCCCTTCTTCGCCGCGCGCGCTGGCTGGCGGATGTCGGTGATGTTGGGCGTCAGCTTGACGATCACCGGGAGCCTGCTGTACTGCTTGCACCAGGCGGTCACCATTTCGATGTACTCGGGCACCTGGCCCACGGCGGCGCCCATGCCGCGCTCGCTCATGCCGTGCGGGCAGCCAAAATTCAGCTCCACGCCGTCGCATCCGGTGTCTTCAACGCGCGGCAGAATCGCCTTCCAGGCCGCTTCTTCGCAGGGCACCATCAGGGACACCACCAGCGCGCGATCAGGCCAGTCGCGCTTGACCTGTGTGATCTCGGTCAGGTTCAAAACCAGGCTGCGGTCGGTGATCAGCTCGATGTTGTTGAAACCCAGCAGACGGCGGTCCGGACTCAGCAGCGCACCGTAGCGCGGGCCGTTGACATTGACCACCGGCGGTCCGTCCTCACCCAGTGTTTTCCAGACCACGCCGCCCCAGCCGGCCTCGAAGGCGCGGTTGACGTTGTAGGCCTTGTCGGTCGGTGGCGCCGAAGCCAGCCAGAACGGGTTGGGGCTCTTGATGCCGGCAAAGTTGATTTGCAGATTGGCCATGCTGTTCTCTCTGGTCTCAGTGTGAGCTTAGTTGCGCGTGGATTGCCAGCGCCGACTGCTTGCCGTGCGCCACCGCTTCGACGGTCAGGTCCAGGCCGCCGGCGCGGCAGTCGCCGCCGGCCCAGACGCCCTTCAGGCTGGTCTGCCCGCAGGCATCGGTGGCAATGCGCCCGCCCTCGAGCTTCAAGCCGGCCTGCGCCAGCACCGGGCTGCCGAATTGCTGGCCAATCGCCTTGAGCACCATGTCGGCCTCCCAGGTGAGTTCGCGGCCGCTGGCCTGCAACCGGCCGTCGACCAGTGTCTGCTCGGCAACGCGAACCGCGCTGACGTGGCCATCCTGCCCCAGAATCTCCACCGGTGCCAGCCAGTGATGCAGCACGACACCGTTGGTCTGCGCCCATTCCTGCTCGGCTCTGGAAGCCGACATCTGCTCAGGTCCGCGGCGGTACGCCATGTGAACCACTTTGGCGCCCAGCAGCCTGGACTGCACCGCCGCGTCGACCGCCGTCATGCCGCCGCCGATGACGATCACGCGCCGCCCGACCGGCAAGGTGGACAGATCGGGGGTCTGGCGCAGCGCTGCAATGAAGTCCACCGCGTCCTGCACGCCCTGCAGTTGTTCGCCCGGCACCCCGAGCTGCGCTGTGGACGAGAGCCCGATGCCAAGAAACAGGGCGTCATGGTCAGCCCTCAGCGACTCGAACTGCGCAGCGGTTTCGAGCTTCCAGCCGGTGCGGACCTCGATACCGCCAATATCGAGCAGCCACTGCACTTCAGCCTGCGCAAAGTCGCCCGGCGTTTTGTAGCGGGCCAGGCCATATTCATTGAGGCCGCCAGCTTTGGCATGGGCGTCGAGCAACACGACATCGTGCCCCAGGCGCGCCAGCGTGTGGGCGCAGGCCAGGCCCGCCGGCCCGGCGCCCAGCACCGCGATTTTCCGGCCGGTGCGCGCGGCGCGCTTGAAGATCTGCGGCTGGGCGCTCTCCAGCAGAGCGTCCACCGCATGACGCTGCAGTCGGCCAATGGCGACCGGGTTGGCGCTCTGCGTGTTGCGCACACAGACCTGCTCGCACAAATTCTCGGTCGGGCAGACCCGGGCGCAGATGCCGCCCAGCGGGTTGGCCTCCAGAATGCTGTGCGCCGCGCCGCGCAGATTGCCGTCGGCGATGCGCCTGATGAAGGAGGGCACGTCGATGTGCGTCGGGCACGCGCTGGCACAGGGCGCATCGAAGCAGTAGAGGCAGCGCTCGGCCTCGAGCAACGCCTGCCCCGGTGTCAGGCGGGGACTGGCGTCGGCAAACCGCAGGACGTATTCTTCGGCGCTGAGACGACCGGGACGAAGGTCCGGATGAACAGAGTTGGACACGCTGGTGACTCCCGTATGGGTGAGCAGATTGCAGAACAAGGTCAACACCACGAAACTGACCGTTTAGTCAACTTCTTGTGGCGGATGCTACCAACACTCGGGTCACACTGTAACTAGGGTTTGCCCGATGCATGGACTTGGCTGTCATCGCGGGGTTCGTTACCATGGTGCAATTGCGATCGATGCGCCTGTAATTGTTTTCTATTCTTTGATCCGGAGAAATTCATGAACGCCGCCCCATCCGACCACCCTGCCAGCCCGGAACCACTGGACGCCTGCCATCAGCAGATCCTCGAGCACTTGACCCTGCTGTCGGCCCTGATGCAGCAGATCGAGGCCGCCGGGGTTGACGGCAGCGCCCAACTGCAGGCCGGCATCATCGAGGCCTTCTTCTCCGATACATCACGCCAGCATCACATGGACGAAGAAAAGGACATCTTTCCGCCGCTGCTCGCCAGCAACGACGCCGAACTGGTGGCGCTGGTTCGGGTCCTGCAGCAGGACCATGGCTGGATCGAAGAAGACTGGCTTGAACTCGCGCCCCAGTTGCGCGCCATAGCCTCGGGCAACAACTGGATCGACAGCGCCGAGTTCCAGCACAACGCCGAGGTTTTTCTGGCGCTGTGCCGGGCTCACATCGAACTCGAAGAAAAGATGATCTACCCCGAGTTCAGAGCGCTCAGGGCGCGCACCGTCAGCAGCAAGGTATCGCGCTTTCCGCTGTAGGGCCAGCCGCGCCGGCGCTTGCGCCCGGAGGGACGTCATGACAGCAATGTCATTCTTCTTGCGCCGGGTCGGTGTCTAATGGCCCCCTGATCCACAGACGGGCCATTGCCGAGGGATTTCATGAAGATTTTGCTGGTCGAGGACGAGCAGGCAATAGCCGACTTTGTCTGCTCGGGCCTGGCAGCGCGAGGGCTAGCTGTGAGGCACTGCGACAACGGCAAGCTCGGCCTGGAACTCGC
>CAIMBE010000231.1 GCA_903839085.1 uncultured beta proteobacterium
CATCATCACCGGCAGCGCCGACGAACTTGCGCGCACGCTGGCAACGCACGGCGACGTCGACGCGGTCTGGCGCCACGACGGTTCGGCACAGGGCTGCGCCGAGGTCGAACGGCTGTCGGCCGCGTCGCTCAAGCGCACCTGGGTCGGCGGCGCGCGCGGGCGCGACTGGTACTGCCCGCAGCAATCCGCCGGCCGCGCCGTTCTGGCGCACGCCTGCCAGGTCAAGAACATCTGGATTCCCTATGGCGCCTGACACCGCCCTCTTCCTGCCGCAGGAAATCATCCGCAAGAAGCGCGACAGGCAGGCCCTGAGCGCCGCTGAAATCCGGTTCTTCGTGCGCGGCATCAGCGACGGCAGCGTCAGCGAAGGCCAGATCGCGGCCTTTGCCATGGCGGTCTACTTCAACGACATGCCGATGGACGAACGGGTCGCCTTCACGCTGGCGATGCGCGATTCCGGCCAGGTGCTGGAGTGGCGCAGCCTGAACCTGCCGGGCCCGGTGCTCGACAAGCACTCGACCGGCGGCGTCGGCGATGTGGTGTCGCTGGCGCTGGGTCCGATGATCGCCGCCTGCGGCGGTTTTGTGCCGATGATCTCGGGGCGCGGCCTGGGTCACACCGGCGGCACCATGGACAAGTTCGACGCGATTCCGGGCTACTGCACCAAGCCCGACAGTGCGCGCTTTCGCCAGGTGGTGAAAGATGTCGGCGTCGCCATCATCGGCCAGACCGATGCGCTGGCGCCGTCCGACAAGCGCGTCTACAGCATCCGCGACGTCACCGCCACCGTTGAATCAGTGGCGATGATCACCGGCTCGATCCTGTCCAAGAAACTCGCGGCCGGCCTGGACGCGCTGGTGATGGACGTGAAGGTCGGCTCCGGTGCCTTCATGCCCGATTTTGAGAAGTCGAGGGAACTGGCCAGCAGCATTGTGAGCGTCGGCAACGGCGCGGGTGTGAACACGTCGGCGCTGCTGACGGACATGAACGAATCGCTCGGCCCCAGCGCCGGCAACGCGCTCGAGGTGCGCCTGGCGCTCGACTACCTGAGCGGCCAATGCCGACCGGCGCGCCTGCATGAAGTGACGCTGGCCTTGTGCGCCGAAATGCTGGTGCTGGCCGGCCTGGCCGCCGACCACGCCAGCGCGCGAGTGCGCCTGCAACAGGCGCTCGACAGCGGCGCTGCGGCCGAACGCTTTGCGCGCATGGTGAGCGCCCTGGGTGGCCCGAGCGACCTGTTCGAGCGCCCCGACGCCCACCTTGAAGCGGCGCCGGTGGTGCTGGCGGTCGCGGCGCCCCGCGCGGGCTATGCCACGCGCTGCGACTGCCGCGCGCTGGGCATGGCGGTGGTGGGCCTGGGCGGCGGGCGCACGCGCCCCAGTGACGGCATTGACTACGCCGTCGGCTTGAGCGAGTTGCTGACACTGGGCGAAACGGTGCGGGCCGGTCAGCCGCTGGCGCTGGTGCATGCACGCAGCGAGGCCGCCGCGCGCGATGCCATGCGCCAGGTGCTGGCCGCCTACACCCTGTCGGAACAACCCGCCGTCGCGCGACCGTTGATCTACGAAACTTTGCGGGACGGCTCTTTGCCTTGAAGAAAAAGCCGTCATTGCGAACCCATTTTCGTCATTGCGAACGAAGTGAAGCAATCCATGACTTCCGACTGCATGGACTGCCACGTCGCTACGCTCCTCGCAGTGACGAAGTTGAGGGCTCGCAGTGACGAAGTTGCGGTTTGGACTGCCACGCTACGCTCGCGATGACGGATCAAGCATGGATCGCCACGCTACGCTCGCGATGACGAGATAGGGCCACTCCGCGATGACGGTGCAAGGACGGTGTGCGGTATCGTGCCAAAACAGGCGCGGCACGGCACGCCTTACCCCGCAACCTGGATCCGCCCAATGATCGCAGCCAGCAGTTCGCTGGCGACGCCGCCGATGGCCTGCGCCTGCGCCAGCGTGTGGGCGTGGCTGAGCTGCTCGCCGGAGAGCCCGGCACCCATGTTCGTCATCAGGGACAGCGCCAGCACGCGCAGGCCGGCGTGGCGCGCCAGAATGGTTTCTGGCACGGTGCTCATGCCCACGGCATCGGCGCCCAGTTGCTGCATCATGCGAATCTCGGCCGGCGTCTCGAACTGCGGACCAAAAGCCCAGGCATAGACACCCTCGTGCAGCTTCAGGCCGCGCTGCTGCGCGCATTCGCGCGCCACCTCTCGCAGGCCGGGGTCATAAGCGTCGACCATGCTGACAAAGCGTTCCGAACCCGCCTCGCCCACCAGCGGCGAGCGCTGCGGCAGGTTGATGTGGTCACTCAGCAGCATGAAGCTGTGCGCCGGCATGTCGGAGCGCAAGCTGCCCGCGGCATTGGTCTGCACCAGCACGCTGCAGCCCAGGGCGTACAGCACGCGCAGCGGCACTTTCATGCCGTCCACCGCGCCGCTCTCATAGCTGTGCTTGCGCCCGCTCATCACCGCCACCGGCGTGCCGCCAATATGTCCCAAGCACAGCATGCCGCCGTGACCGGCCACGCCAACCTGCGGGAAACCATCGAGCTCGCTGTAGGGGATGCAGACCGGCTCGCGCACATGCTCGGTCAGAGCGCCCCAACCGGAACCGAGCACCACCGCCACGCGCGGCTGGATGCGGGGCGCGCGACGGCGCAGGGTGTCAACGGCCTTCAATTCACTCATGCTGACTCCAGATGATCCGGTCCAAAGCCCTCGGGCAAGAGCTGCCCCATGCTGCGACTCGGCCCGATCTGCTCGTCACTGGCGCTCAGAATGGAAACCTCGGGCGCGCAGAACTCGCGCAGCCTCTGCCGGCAGCCGCCGCACGGGGTGACCCAGGCGCCGCTGGCGCCCGCCACCACCACCGCCTGCACCCGCTGCCCCCCCGCCAGCACCATCGCGCCAAGCGCGCTGGCCTCGGCGCACGTGCCTTGCGGATAGGCGGCGTTTTCGACGTTGCAACCGGCATGGATGCGCCCCTGCTCGTCCAACAGCGCGGCACCGACGCGGTAGTTCGAGTAAGGCGCATAGGCGCGCGCGCGGGCCGCGCGCGCGGCTTGCAGCAGGGCTTCTTGCTGCTGCGGGGTGACGGCGGATTGAATCATGGCCCGCACCATACCATGATCCAAAGCCCCTGCCAGCGGCGCCTGGCAGGCCGGTTTACACTCGGACCCGACTCGAAGTTTGAGTCCTATGCAGGCGCAACAGGAGAGCATTGGCATGCGGAAATTCCTTTCGATTTTGGCTTGGCTGTCGCTGGCGGCCACCAGCCTGCTTTCTCCCGCCTGGTCCGCCCCTGCGGGAAGCAAGGCGAGCGCGTCAGGCAAGGCACCGCTGACGCTGTCGCTGATCACCATCAACGACTTTCATGGCAACATCCTGCCACCCTCGGTCAGCGTGGTCGTTCCGGACGCCGCCAACCCGGCCGGAACGCGCGTCAGCGCAGGAGGCGCCGCCTACCTTTCGACGCTGATCAAGAATCTCAGACAGCACAACCCCAAGCAGACGCTGGTGATAGGCGACGGTGACCTGATTGGTGCCACGCCGCTGGCCTCGGGCTTCTTTCACGACGAACCCACGATCGACATCCTGAACCAGATTGGCCTGGACCTTTCCACCGTCGGCAACCACGAGTTCGACAAGGGCCGCGCCGAATTGCTGCGCATGCAAAAAGGTGGCTGTTATCCCCCATCGGCGGACGGAAAATCAGGCAAGGTGGGCGTCGACACCTGCATGACCAAGGGCAAGTTCGCCGGCGCCCGTTTCCAGTACCTGGCAGCCAACGTGGTCGACCAGGCGAGCGGACAAACCCTGTTTCCCCCTTACGCCATACGCACGCTGGCAGGCGTCAAGATCGGCTTCATCGGCGTCACGCTGCAAGACACGCCCTCGGTTGTGACGCCCGCCGGCGTCGCCGGCCTGCAGTTCAGGAGCGAGGTTGAAACCGTCAACGCCCTGGTGCCCGTATTGAAGGCAAAGGGCGTCACGGTTTTCGTGGTGCTTCTGCACCAGGGCAGTAGCAGCAAGGCCAGAATCGCGATGGACAAGTCCTGCCCTGGTGTCAGCGGTGAGAGCATCGATCTGGCCGACCGCATGGACCCGGCCATCGATGTCGTCGTCAACGGTCATACGCACCAGGAGTACGTGTGCTTTCGACCCGACGGCAAGCTCATGACGCAGGCCGGCTTCTACGGTCGGATGGTGACCAAGATCGACCTGACCGTCGACCGCGCGACGCGCAAGGTGATCGCCAAAGACGCCAATAACAAGGTCGTGGTCAACGACGTGGGCGTCAAGGACGCCGCCGGCAAACCGATTCCACTGCCCAGGGGTTACAGCGCCCTGCAACCGGATCCGGCAACCAACAAGCTGGTGCAGCGCTATGGCGCCCTGGCGGCGTCGATGACGGAGGTGGTGGTCGGCCGCCTGTCAGCCCCGCTGGACCGCCGCGCCAGTTCGGCTGGCGAGAGCACGCTCGGCAATTTCATTGCCGACGCGTTGCTGGCGGGCACATCAGACGCGGCGTATGGCGGCAAGCCTTCGCAGATCGCCTTCATCAACCGCGGCGGCCTGCGCAGCGACCTCAGCACCAGCCTGGAGGTCAACCACGGCAACCTGTTCAACGTGCTGCCGTTCAATGACAACGTGGTGGCGATGGACCTGACTGGCCAGCAGTTGCTGCGTTTCCTTGAACAACAGTGGGAGAGCCCGCAGCCCGCCGGCGGGCGCATCATGTCGGTCTCCAATGGCTTTACCTACAGCTGGGATGCCAGCATGCCTGAGCGCGAACCGGCCGGCAGCGGACGACGCGTGGTAGCGGGCTCGATGAAACTCAAGGGCGAACCGATCGAGATGGACAGTGTCTACCGTATCACCGTCAACAATTTCATGTCGGTCGGCGGCGACAACTATTCAGTCCTGCTGAAAGGCGCGAACCGGCAGGACGGCGAGATCGACCTGATCATCGCCAAACGTTATTTCGAACGCCAGGGCGTGATCAAGCCGCCGGAACTGGGCCGGATCGTGCGGGTCAACTGAG
>CAIMBE010000232.1 GCA_903839085.1 uncultured beta proteobacterium
CAGATGATCACGGTGCACGGCCGCAGCCGCGAGCAGGGCTATCGCGGCGAGGCCGAATACGGCACCATCGCCGAGGTCAAGGCAGCGGTCGGCGTTGCGGTGGTCGCCAATGGCGACATCGATACGCCTGAAAAGGCCCGTGATGTGCTGGCGGCTACGGGGGCGGACGCCGTGATGATCGGCCGCGCGGCTCAGGGGCGGCCCTGGATCTTCCGCGAGATGGCGCATTTTTCGGCCACTGGCAGCCATCTGGCCGCGCCGCGGGTCGCAGAGGTCAAGCGCTGGGCGCTGGATCATCTGCAGGATCATTACGCCCTGTACGGCGAGTTCCTCGGAGTTCGCACGGCGCGCAAGCACATCGGCTGGTATGTCGCTGCCTTGCCCGGCGGCGATGACTTTCGACGCCGCATGAATCTGATCGCGAGCTGCTCAGCCCAGGTGACTGCAGTGGCCCAATTTTTTGACGACCTGAGCGAGCAGGTGGACCGGATCGGCGACGCCGTTTCGCGGGCCTCTGCAAGGCGGGAAGAAGAGACTACGGAGTTGATGGCATGAGCAAGAAATACATAGAGGAGTGCGTGCGCAGCAGTCTGGAGGCGTATCTGCGGGATTTGCGCGGCACCGAGCCCGACGGCATGTACAACATGATGGTCCGCGTGGTTGAAAAACCTCTGCTGGAAGTGGTCATGCGCCACGCCGACAACAACCAGTCCAAGGCGGCGCAATGGCTGGGGTTGAACCGCAACACTTTGCGCAAGAAACTGCTCGAGCACAAGCTGATCAAGTAGCCCGGGCATGGCTGACTGCGGCCGGCGCCATATTTTTTGAACCAATGAGATGATCCCATGAACGCACTTTTATCTGTCTCCGACAAAACCGGCATTGTTGAATTTGCACAGGCGCTGCACGCTCTTGGCGTCAAGCTCATTTCAACCGGAGGAACCGCCAGGCTGCTGGCTGAAAGTGGGTTGCCGGTGACCGAGGTGGCCGAGCTCACCGGCTTTCCCGAGATGCTCGATGGCCGTGTCAAGACCCTGCATCCCAAGGTCCATGGCGCCCTGCTGGCGCGCCGCGACTTGCCCGAGCATATGGCGGCGCTCAAGGCCCAGGCGATCGGCACGATCGATCTGCTGGTGGTCAATCTGTATCCTTTCGAGGCGACCGTGGCCCGGGCCGGATGCACCCTGGAAGATGCGATCGAGAACATCGATATCGGCGGTCCGGCCATGGTGCGAAGCGCGGCCAAGAACTGGAAGGATGTGGCGGTGCTGACCGATGCCGCACAGTACTCCGCGGTGCTGGCCGAACTCCGCTCGGGCGGCATCAGCCGGAAGACCAGGTTTGCCTTGTCGGTGGCGGCGTTCAACCGCATCAGCCAGTACGATGGCGCCATCAGCGACTACCTGTCAGCGCTCGACTTCGAGGAGGGCAATCCGACGCCAGCCAGACATTTGTTCCCGGCACAGTCGAACGGCCGCTTCGTCAAACTGCAGGACCTGCGCTATGGCGAAAACCCGCACCAGCAGGCAGCCTTCTATCGTGATCTGCATCCGGCACCAGGCTCGCTGGTCATGGCGCAGCAACTGCAGGGCAAAGAACTGAGCTACAACAACATTGCCGACGCCGATGCCGCCTGGGAGTGCGTCAAGAGCTTTGATATTGCCAGGGGCGCAGCCTGCGTCATCGTCAAGCATGCCAATCCCTGCGGCGTGGCGCTCGGCGTCGATCCGCTGGAGGCCTACAGCAAGGCCTTCAAGACCGACCCGACATCGGCCTTCGGCGGCATCATCGCACTCAACCAAATCCTGGACGAAGCGGCGGCGCTGCAGATTTCAAAGCAGTTTGTCGAGGTGCTGATGGCGCCCGACTACACGCCTAGGGCGCTGGCCGTGTTCAAGAGCAAGGTCAATGTGCGCATCCTGAAGATCGCTCTGCCACCGGGCGGCCCCAGCGATTGGGATAACGGTCGCAATGGCGTCGACATCAAGCGCGTGGGTTCGGGCCTGCTGATGCAGACGGCCGACAACCACCAGCTGACGCTGGCCGATCTGAAAGTGGTGACGCGGGTGCAGCCGACGGCTGAGCAATTGCAGGACCTGCTGTTCGCCTGGAACGTGGCCAAGTTTGTCAAGAGCAACGCCATCGTGTTCTGCAGGGACGGCATGACCATGGGGGTTGGCGCCGGCCAGATGAGCCGTCTGGACTCGGCGCGCATTGCCAGCATCAAGGCACAGCACGCGAACCTGTCGCTCAGCGGCACGGCAGCGGCAAGCGATGCGTTCTTTCCATTTCGCGACGGCCTCGATGTGGTGGTCGACGCAGGTGCGACTTGCGTCATCCAGCCCGGCGGCTCGATGCGCGATCAGGAAGTCATCGACGCGGCCGATGAGCGCGGCGTGGCGATGGTGTTCAGCGGCGTTCGGCATTTCCGCCATTGACGGCGTCGCTGGCGGACTGCTCGGGCAGCCGTTTCCCCGGGCACTTTGCCGACCAAATGAATCGATGAGCATGCTGGCCAGGTGGTGTCGCGTCCCCCTGCTTGCGCTGGCCATGGTGTCGGGCGCGGCGGGCGCAGCCGATGCGATGCTCTGGTTCGATGCGGGCCGCCCGACCAGCGAGGCGAGAGAGGCGGTCGATGTGCTGCTTTCCGCCGCCGAGCAGGGACTCGATCCGCGCGACTACGGTGCGGCGTCGCTGGCCCAGCAGTTGACGCAACTGGCACAGGCGCCCAAGCCGGTTGATGCCGAACTTCTCTTGCTGGAGGGTGCGCTGACGGAGGCGCTGCAGCGCTATCTGGCCGACCTGCAGGGCGGGCGGGTGGAGCCGCGACAGATTCACGCCGACTTCGACCTGCCGCGAAACACGAGGCCCGACACGCTCGCGATGCTGAGCCGGGCGGCGACCGATCGGCGCGTGGCCGAGGCCCTGCGCCAGGCCGAGCCGACGCTGCCGATGTACGCCAGCCTGCGCCAGGCGCTCGCTCGCTATCGCGTACTGGTGAACCAGGAGACCGCCTGGACGAGCGCCTTGCCGCCGCTGCCCGGACGCAAGCTGGTCGCCGGCCAGCCCTACGCCGGGCTGGCGTTGCTGGCGCGGCGGCTGCAGGCGCTCGGTGACCTGTCCTCCGGTACCGTTGGGACCCGCGTTTTTGACGGCGCGCTGGTGAACGCGCTGCAGGCGTTCCAGCAGCGCCATGGCGTGACGCCCGACGGGGTGCTGGGCCGGGCCACGCTGCAACAGCTCGAGGTGACGCCGGCGCAGCGGGTGCGCCAGATCGAACTGACGATGGAGCGGCTGCGCTGGACGCCGTTTCTGCAGGCGCCGCGCATGATTGTGGTCAACGTGCCGGAGTTCGTGCTGCGTGCCTACGAGGTACGCGACGGCAGGGTCGACGTCAAGCTGAGCATGAAGGTGATTGTCGGCAAGGCGATGGACACGCGCACGCCGCTGTTTGACGAGCTCATGCGCTCGATCGAATTCAGCCCCTACTGGAATGTGCCGCCGTCGATTGCACGCCACGAAACAGTGCCCCGGCTGCGGCGCGATCCGGCCTATTTCCAGCAGCAGGGCTTCGAATTCGTCGGTGCCGGCGGTCAGGTGGTCAGCACGCTGTCCCCCGAGCACCTGGAGGCGGTGATGCATGGCGGCTGGCGCATCCGACAGCGCCCCGGACCGAAAAACGCGCTCGGCGACATCAAGTTCGTCTTCCCCAATCGCGACAACATCTATCTGCACCATACGCCGGCGCCGCAGTTGTTCGAGCGCGACCGGCGCGATTTGAGTCACGGCTGCATCCGCGTGCAGGAGCCGGTCGCGCTGGCGCAGTTTGTTCTTCAGGACGAGCCGCAGTGGACTCGGGAGCACATCCGCCAGGCGATGGAGAAGGGGGAGTCGAGCACGCTGAGTCTGAAGCAGCCCGTGCCCGTGCTGATCGCCTACAGCACGGTGCTTGTAAAGGGTGATCGGGTCTTTTTCTATCCTGACCTGTATGGGCACGACCGCTTGCTGGAGCGGGCCTTGCAAAAGCGTTCCGCGGCCCTGACGCCCGCCATGCCGGCGAATTCCGCTGCAAGATAGAATGCGCGCTCGTTACGAGCCCGTCCATGACCACAGCCTTCGCCCTGCCATCGCGCCGTCTGTTCCTTTGCCGTGCCGCCCGGCTGGCGCTGGCCGGGGCAAGCCTGCCACTGGTGTCGCAATCCGCGCTGGCGTCCCTGCCCGGCGCGCGCAGCCTGGCGCTGGATCACACGCACACGCGTGAACGCCTGTCGCTGGTCTACGCGGTGGACCGGCAGTACCTGCCCGGGGCGCTGGACGCGCTGAACCATTTTCTGCGCGATCACTACCTGGGCGACGTGGGCCAGATCGACCCGCAGTTGTTTGATCTGCTGCACGACCTGCAGCAGGCGCTGGGCGGCGGGCAGCCGTTTGAGGTGATCTCGGGTTATCGCTGCCCGGGTACCAATGCCTTGCTGCGCAGCACGCGCGGGGGCGGCGTGGCCAGGCACAGCCTGCATATGGAGGGCAAGGCGATCGACATCCGTCTGCCCGGCGTGGCGCTCGCCGAACTGCGCGATGCCGCGCTATCGCTGCGGGTCGGCGGCGTGGGCTATTACCCGCAGCAGCAGTTCGTCCACGTCGATACCGGTCGCGTGCGCAACTGGTAGGTGTTCGCGGCGCAGGAAGCGCGGGCGCTGGAAACGGGCTTGCCTGCCTGCAAGGGCATCAGGCCTTGGCGGTAAGCGCTTTTTTCAGCATCACATAGAGATGGTCCTTGATCAGGAGCTTTTCTTTCTTCAGGGTCTCAATTTGTTCATGGGTGCAAGGTTCGACGCGCGCCTCCATGCTCTTGACCCTCTGGTCCAGCGCATGGTGCTGCTCGAACAAGCGCGCGAACTCCTGATCGGAGGCTTTCAGATGCGCGATCAGTTCGCTGTATTCAGGAAACATGGGTACTCCTCAAAATAACCGGTTCTTGATGCCTGCCGGGCTCCATCTTAAACGGGCGTCGGAAATTCCCGACATGGAATCACGGTCTTGACGCTAGACTATAGCCGGCGCCCCTCCCATCACAGCCAGTCAACCAACAGATCCCAACAATGAATCCGGGTGTGCTTTACGCCGCGCTGGCTTACACGTCCTGGGGCTTGCTGCCGGTTTTCTTCAAGCAGGTTTCAAACGTCAATGCGTTTGAGGTGGTGGCGCACCGCATGGTGTGGGCCCTTGTCTTCCTGGCTTGTGTGCTGCTTGCGCTCAAGCGCGGAGCGTGGCTGCGAGAGCTTGTCCGCCAGCCGCGGGTGATGCTGCCGTTTGGGGTATCCGCGCTGCTGTTGTCGGTCAATTGGTCGGTCTATGTATGGGCTGTCCAAAACGCCCATGTGCTTGATGCCAGTTTGGGTTATTTCATCTTGCCACTGGTCAATGTGGCGATTGGATTTGCCTTCTTGAACGAACGACCGCGTCCCGGGCAATGGCTGGCGGTGGCGGTGGCCGCGGCAGGCGTGATCTGGCTCACGGTGCAGGCTGGGCGACTGCCATGGATTGCCTTGCTTCTGGCTGCCACGTTTGGCGTTTATGGCCTGTTGCGCAAATTGGCCACACTTGGCGCGCTCGAGGGCCTGGCGCTGGAGACCCTGCTGCTCTCACCGCTGGCCGTTGCGATGCTGTCGTGGTGGGCATGGCACGGGCGGGGCGCACTGGTTCAAGGTGACCCTGCCACCATCGGCTGGCTATTGCTGGCCGGGCCCCTGACCGCGATCCCCTTGCTGCTGTTTGCCGCCGGTGCGCGCCGCATACCCATGGCAACTTTGGGCATCCTGCAATACATTTCGCCGAGTCTGCAGATGCTGGTGGGCGTGTGGCTGTATGGCGAGGCGTTCGAGCCAGCGCGCGCCATCGGCTTCTATCTGATCTGGATGGCCCTGGTAATGTACAGCGTGGACAGCTGGTGGAGCGGGCGCAGGCTGGCATCAACACAGGGGTAATCGGGACCGCCTGCACACCGGCATCAGCGCCTGCTGCAACTGCGGTGCCTTGGCGCTGACCGGTCGGCCGGGGACGCGGGCTCCCTGCAGAAATTCCCGTGTTGATGGCTGGTTCGAAAGAGGGTATTCTGCGTTGAGCTTTGGCAATTCCTGCTGATGCAAGAGGAGTTTGGCATGACCTGGACTATCAATGACGCCGCATCGCAGGTTGGTCGCCGGGCGATTGTCACCGGTGCCAATATTGGACTGGGCTATGACACCGCTCTGGCGCTCGCTGGCAAAGGGTGTTCGGTGGTCCTGGCCTGCCGCAATCCGGCCAAGGCCCAGGCAGCCAGGGCAAGCATGCTGGCGCGACATGCGGGCGCTGAAATCGAGTGCATGGCGCTTGACTTGAGCAGCCTCAAGTCGATACGCAGCTTCGCAGACACATTTGCCAGACGGCACGATGCGCTGGACCTGTTGATCAACAACGCTGGCATCATGATGCCGCCCTATTCGATCAGCGAAGACGGTTTCGAGAGCCAACTGGCAGCCAACTACCTCGGACACTTCGCCTTGACAGGCCTCATGCTGCCACTTCTTGCAGCTACGCGGGGATCACGCATCGTCAGCCTGAGCAGCCTTGCCCACAATTGGGGGGAGATTCGTTTCGACGACCCGCAGTTTAAAAATGGCTACAACAAGCTTGCCGCGTATGGCCAGAGCAAGCTCGCCTGCCTGATGTTTGCCTATGAGCTAAATCGTCGTCTTCAAGCTGCGGGAATGAAGACGCTTTCAGTGGCGGCGCACCCCGGGGTCGCCGCCACCAATCTTGCGCAGCATTTCCCAAAATTTCTGACTATATTCTTTCCGCTTGTTGGCCAGTCCTCTGCGGACGGCGCACTGCCGACGCTGTATGCGGCGCTGGGCTCGGACATCAAGGGAGGCGACTACTGCGGTCCGCGTTCGATGGGGCAAATGCGTGGCGCGCCAATCAAGGTTGGCTCCAATCGGCGTTCCCGCGATGAAGGGGCTGCCAGAAAGTTGTGGGAAATGTCGCAGCGGCTGACAGGCGTCGATTACGCGTTCTGACTTGGCGAACCGGATCCAGGCGGTCCTCAAACAACCTTCAAGCCATAGCGCAATCGGAGCGCGCGGCGGCGGCGTGCCAGCGCGACGCTGTCCGGTCGGCGCCTACATCGACCTGAAAGCCTCCCGCGCCGCCGCCACGGTGGCGGCGATGTCCTCATCGGTGTGCGCTGCGCTGACAAAGCCGGCTTCGTAGAGCGCAGGGGCGATGTAGACGCCGCGCTCGAGCAGACCGTGGAACAACTGATTGAAGCGCTGGCCGTCGGATTTCATGACCTGCGGGTAATTGCTCGGCAACTCGGCGAGCAGAAAAAAGCCGAACATGCCGCCCTCGCTGTCGGCGCTGAAGGGCACGCCCTCGGCCGCCGCGGCGGCTTTGAGACCGGCCACCAGGGAGCGCGTCTTGCGCGAAAGATCGTCAAAGAAGCCGGGCTTGCTGATCTCATGCAAGGTGGCCAGACCGCAGGCCGTGGCCACCGGATTGCCCGACAGCGTGCCGGCCTGGTAGACCGCGCCCAGGGGTGCGAGTTGCTCCATCACCGCGCGCCTGGCGCCAAAGGCGGCCAGCGGCATGCCACCGCCTATGACCTTGCCCAGCACGGTCATGTCCGGTTCGAACCCGGTCAGTTGCGCGGCATAGACGCTCTGCGCGCCGCCCAGTGCCACCCGAAAGCCGTTCATGACTTCGTCAAACACCAGCAGCGCACCGTGTTCGGTGCATAACTCGCGGCAGCGCTTGACGAAGGGCACCGAGGCGCGCACGAAGTTCATGTTGCCGGCAATCGGCTCGATCATCAGGCAGGCAATCTCCTTGCCATAAAGGCCGAAGGCCTCTTCGAGCTGAGCCACATTGTTGTATTCGAGCACCAGCGTGTGCTTCACCACCTCGGGCGGCACGCCGGCGCTGGTCGCGTTGCCAAAGGTCGCCAGGCCCGAACCGGCCTTGACCAGCAGGGCGTCGGCGTGCCCGTGATAGCAGCCTTCGAACTTGATCAGCATGCTGCGCCCGGTGGCGCCGCGGGCCAGGCGGATCGCGCTCATGGCGGCCTCGGTGCCCGAGCTGACCAGGCGCACCATGTCCATGGAGGGCATCAGCCGCAGAATCTCTTCGGCCAACTGCACCTCGCGCTCGGTCGGCGCGCCGAAGGAAAAGCCCTCCAGCACCGCTTCCTGCACGGCCCGGACGACCGCCGGATGTCCGTGGCCCAGAATCATCGGGCCCCAGGAGCCGATGTAGTCGAGGTAGCGTCGCCCGTTGGCATCCCAGAAGCAGGGACCCTGGGCGCGCTGCACGAAGCGCGGCGTTCCGCCCACCGCCTTGAACGCCCGGACCGGTGAGTTGACACCGCCGGGAATGACCCGCTTGGCGCGATCGAACAGGACTTGGTTGTGGTCGGTGGTGTGAGTCATGGGGAGGGGGGTTCGGCCTGCGGCCTGGTTTTACAATGAACGCATTCTATTGGAAGGCATTGACGCTGTGAGCCAAAGCAAAACCTGGATGTGTCTGATTTGCGGCTGGATCTATGACGAGGCTGCCGGGGACCCGGAACACGGCTTGGCAGCCGGTACGGCGTGGAGCGCTGTGCCGCTGAACTGGACCTGCCCCGAGTGCGGCGCACGCAAGGAAGATTTTGAACTGGTGCAGATTTGAACACCACGGGCCCTTGGCCCCTTGAAGGGCGTTGGATCGATTTATGCCTGCCGGTCGAGCAGGAAATGCTTGCCTATGACCGCCCGCTGCAAAATCGCCTGGATGGCTGCGTCCTGAAGCTGATCCGGTCCGGCGACCGGGCCGCTGCAGAAACCATGTGCGGCATCAGTCTGGGGCTGGCGGCGGCGGCGGGCGACCTGAAGACCAGGGCCTTCTGGCAAATTTGTGCCGCCTATTTTCAGGCGCTCTCCCTTGGACTTTGTCCCGCTGACACCGGCAGCAAACGGCTTGTATCTGGAATACTGCTTCAGTACCGTGCCCTGGCCGCAGGCGCAGCCGCTATTTCGGAAGGCTTGCCGCGCGAGTTGCTTTTTCGTCTTGCGCAGATTGATCCGGCGCTGCTGGAAAAGGCGCCGGTGCTCGCCGCCTTGGCGCGGGCCTATGGCCTGGACGCAGCGCAGGCGGCGGAGCATGACGATCAGGTCAAGGTCATTGGCGCGCTGCGCATACGGATTGACATCTTCAACGCCTACCTGAATGAGACCGACGAATGGTCGCGCCGCCTGTTTGTGGAACTCAGCGAGTGGGCGCTGGAACCGCACCGACGGATGGCCGAGGGCACGCCCGGTTTGGCTCATTCGCTGGCAAGCAGTTCGGCCAATGTCGGGCTCGTCGCCCTGGCGGAACTGGCTGGCGCGCTTGAGCAAGCGCTGCGTCATGTGCAGGCCCGCGCGCCGGTCATGCCGCAGCATGTCGATCTGTTTCTGCAGGCGTCCGAAGATATTCGTCGCCTGCTGCATCAGTTTGCGGCCGGCTTCCTGAAGCAGCCCGAAGCAAGGTTGCTCGCGGCGCTCAGGGAACTCGGGCAGCTTGAATTTGCGGCTGCTGAAAAGGGCGCTGGTGTCGCTCTTGATCGCGGCCTGGCAAGGCAATTCACGGAGCAGGCCGCGCCCCTGCTGCTGCAATTGGGCGGGGCACTGCGGCAATGGCGTGCCAGGCCCGACAACGTCGGCGCCCGCAACGAGGCATTGCGGGTCCTGCAGACGCTCGAGAGTGGTGCGGGTCGGGCTGGCGCGGTGCGCGTCTGCGAGATGAGCCGCGGCCTGGCGACCGGCATTGAGCGCTCCGGAACCCAGTATGTGCAGACGGGCCAGTTGGAGCCGCTGTCAGACCTCATGGCTGAACTGAAAGCCGAGCTCGATCGAATTCAGGCCTTCAGCAGCTGACTTTTGACAATCACTCAGCCTTGATGCCGTGCGTCGCAATGACGCCGCCCAGCAGTTTGGTGTCGGCCTTGACGCGGTTTGCCAGGCCCTCAGCGGACGTGCCGACAACCTGCCAACCCTGCTGAAACAATTTCTGACGCATGTCGGGGGAGCGCGCGATCTCGCTGAAGAGCGCCGACAGTTTGGCAACCACCGGCTTGGGCAGTGAATTGGGCGCGGCGATCGCATTCCAGATTTCCAGACTGAACCCGCTGACACCGGCTTCGGTCATGCTGGGCAACTCTGGCACCAGGGTGCTGCGGCCGCCTGAGGTAACGCCGATGGCGCGCAACTTGCCGCTGCGGATCTGGGCCATCGCCAGCGCCGGTGGCAGCATGGCGATCTGAAGTTGTCCGCCCAGCATGCCGTTGGCGACCTGGGGATAGCCGGGGTAGGGAACATGCACCGGCTTGATGCCGGTCTGGCTCTTGAGCCACTCCATGCCGATGTGGCCGACCGTGCCAACGCCCGGACTGCCGTAGCTCCATTTGTCGCCGGCGGCGCGGGCTGCGGCAAAAAACTCCTGCGCACTGGCGCCTGGTGCGCCGGCCGGTGCCGTCAAGACCAGCGGCGACACCCCGATCAGGCTGATCGGCGTGAGGTCCTTCAGCGGGTCGTAGCTGAGCTTGGGGTTGAGCAGTCTGGCAATCGTCATGTTGCCGTTGATCATCAGACCGATGGTGTGGTCATCAGTCGCCTTGGCCACATAGTCGGCGGCGATATTGCCGCCGGCGCCAACCTTGTTTTCGATGATCACAGGCTGTCCCAGTGCCCGGGACAGCGGCTCACCGAGCGTGCGCGCGGTCAGGTCGGGCGACGATCCGGGCGGAAAGCCGACGATGATGCGCACCGCCCTGCTGGGCCAGGGTGCGTTGGTAACTGCTTGTTTGGCGGCATTCTGGTCTGCAGCGAAGGCGGGCAATGCGGCGACAAGCGCCAGCAGGAGGGCGCGCCGGATCATCAGGCGAACTCGGTCAGCGTTTTTTTCATCTTCTTCATGGCGGCCACTTCGATCTGGCGAATGCGCTCGGCGCTGACGCCATATTCGGCAGCCAGTTCATGCAGCGTCATGCCACCCGAATTGTCGTCGTTGACCTTGAGCCAGCGTTCTTCGACGATGCGCCGGCTGCGCGCATCCAGCGCCTCGAGCGCGCTGGCGATGCCGTCGCCGGCCAGGGCATCGCGTTCGCGCGCCTCGATCATCGCGGTGGGCTCGTGCCGGCTGTCGGTCAGGTAGGCGATCGGGCCGAAAGCGTTGTCGCCATCGTCTGACGGGCTCGGGTCAAGCAGCACATCGCCGCCCGCCAGGCGTGTCTCCATCTCGATCACTTCTTCGCGCTTGACCTTGAGTTCGGCCGCCATCGCGTCGATCTGATCTTCATTCAGGGACTCGCGGTGCGTGCCGCTGTCGGCTGCTGCATCGTCGGTCTTGTAGCGCTGCTTCATCGAGCGCAGGTTGAAGAACAGCTTGCGCTGCGCCTTGGTCGTGGCGACCTTGACCATGCGCCAGTTTTTCAGGATGTACTCGTGAATTTCCGCCTTGATCCAGTGCATGGCATAGCTCACCAAGCGCACGCCCTGATCGGGGTCGAAGCGCTTCACAGCCTTCATCAGGCCGACGTTGCCTTCCTGGATCAGGTCGCCATGCGGCAAGCCGTAGCCCAGGTACTGGCGCGAAATCGACACCACCAGCCGCAGGTGGGACAGCACCAGCTTTCCGGCCGCATCCAGATCATTGTCCTGGCGAAACTTGCGCGAGAACTCCTGCTCCTGCTCGAGCGTCAGCATCGGCAACCGATTGGCCGCTGAAATATAGGCGTCCAGATTGCCCAAAGACGGCACCATGCGCCAGGGGTTGGCAAGGGCCAGGGCGGACGCCGAGCCTCCAGTTTGATGAGCCATAACAGACCTCCATTTCCTTACAGCGATTATATTAGCACTCTCTTGGAGGGAGTGCTAATTCAAAAGTTCAATCTGCCTGATAGTGTTGCCGAAAGCCGTGCGGGCCCCTGTTTTGGGGGGAAAATAGCCGCCCTATGACCTCTTCAAGCCCAACCCCCCAAGCCGGCAGCGTGCCCGAGCCGCGCTTGACCAGTCTCTCCCACGGCGGCGGCTGCGGCTGCAAGATTGCGCCCGGAGTGCTGTCCGAGATCCTGAAAAACGTCAGCGCGATGCCGCTGCCCAGGGAATTGCTGGTCGGCATCGAGACCTCTGACGACGCCGCGGTCTACCAGCTCAACGATGAGCAGGCGCTGATCGCCACGACCGATTTCTTCATGCCGATCGTCGATGACCCCTTTGATTTCGGCCGGATCGCTGCGACCAACGCGATTTCGGACGTCTACGCCATGGGCGGCAGGCCGATTCTGGCACTTGCGCTGGTCGGAATGCCGATCGGCGTGCTGTCGACGGCGACCATCGGCAAAATCCTCGAGGGTGGCGCCAGCGTCTGCCGCGCTGCGGGTATTCCGATTGCGGGAGGCCACACGATCGACTCGGTGGAGCCGATCTATGGGCTGGTGGCGCTCGGTTTGGTGCACCCCAGCCGGGTCAAGCGCAATGCCGACGCCCAGTCCGGTGACAAACTGGTTCTGGGCAAGCCGCTGGGCGTCGGGATCCTGTCGGCGGCGCTGAAGAAAGAAAAACTCGATGCCCGCGCTTATGCGCAGATGATCAGCCTCGCGACCCAGCTCAATACGCCCGGGCCCGAACTGGCGGCGCTGCCCGGCGTTCATGCCCTGACCGATGTGACGGGCTTTGGCCTGGCCGGGCATGCACTGGAACTTGCGCGCGGCGCCAACTGCACGCTGCAAATCGAATGGGCCCGAGTGCCGCTGTTGGACGGCGTGCGGGAACTGGCCCTGCAGGGCATGGTGACCGGCGCCTCGGCCCGCAACTGGGCGGCCTATGGCCATGACATCGAGTTGCCGGCCGGCTTTGACAGAGCCGATCAGGCCCTGCTCAGCGACCCGCAGACCAGCGGCGGCCTTCTGGTAACCTGCGCGCCTGCGGCGCTCGATGCGGTGCTGGAGATCTTCCGGCGCCACGGTTTTGATGCGGCACGGGAGATTGGGCAGATCGCGGCCGGGCGCAGCGGCGCGAGCCTGCAGTTGTGCTGATGGCGCCTGCGGCCGGCGCGATGGAGCGGGCGCTGGTTGATAATGGCTACCCGTTCGGGCGTCCGGTCCGGATTGCCCGATATGTTTTTCCAGGAAAGTTTGCAATGAAAAGATGGATGATTTTGGCGCTGCTGGTCGTGGCTGGCGGTGTGCAGGCCCAGGCAGTCTCCGGCAAGAAGGAATTGGTGGCCAAGGTCTTGTTGTTGCAGCAACCGGCTATCGAGCAGGCCGCGCAGGCGCTTGCCGAGCGGCCCGCCATGCAGTTGATGCAGCAGGCCGGCCAGGCGCTGCAGTCCCAGGTCGCTGCCGACAGGCGCGAGGCGATCGCCAAGGAGATCCAGGCCGACGTGAAGAAGTACGCCGACGAGACCGTGCCGCTGGTGCGCGAGCGCGCCGTCAAGCTCGCGCCGTCGACCATCGGCGCCCTGCTCGAGGACAAGTTCAGCGAGGATGAGCTCAGGCAACTGATCGCGATCATTGAGTCGCCCGTCAACCGCAAGTTCCTGCAGCTTGGGGGCGAGATGCAAAATGCCCTGCTCGACAAACTGGTGGCAGAGACGCAGGGCGCGGTCGAGCCCAAACTCAAGGCGCTGGAGCAGGCCATGGGCAAGCGCCTGGGCCTGTCGGCACCGAGCGCCGCGGCAGCGCCGCCCAAGGCCGCCAAAGCGCCAGCCAAGGCGGCCAGCAAGTAAGTGCGGGCTGGAGCCTGAAGCGGCCGCGCGTCAGGACAGCAGCGCCTGCGCGAATTCGCGCGCGCTGAAGGTTTCCAGGTCCTCGAGTTTTTCGCCAACACCGATGAAGTAGACCGGCACCGGTCGCTCACGGGCGATGGCCGCCAGCACGCCGCCCTTGGCGGTGCCGTCGAGTTTGGTGATGATCAGGCCGCTGAGGTGCAGCGCATCGTCAAAGGCCTTGACCTGGCTCAGCGCGTTCTGACCGGTGTTGCCGTCGATCACCAGAAGCACCTCGTGCG
Organism: uncultured beta proteobacterium; assembly: GCA_903839085.1. GTDB lineage: Bacteria > Pseudomonadota > Gammaproteobacteria > Burkholderiales > Burkholderiaceae_C > Rhodoferax. Next base: position 14,061 of record CAIMBE010000232.1, read on the forward strand.
GTGCCGAGGCATCGGCCTTTTGCACCACGCGCTTGATTTTTCGCAGCTCTTCCATCAGGTGCAACTGGGTCGGCAGGCGCCCCGCGGTGTCGACCAGCACCACGTCGCGGCCGCGCGCCCTGCCAGCGCTGACCGCGTCGAAGCTGACGGCCGCCGGGTCGCCTCCCTGCTGGCTGATGATCTCGACCGTGCTGCGCTCGGCCCAGACGCCGAGCTGCTCGCGCGCGGCGGCGCGAAAGGTGTCTGCGGCAGCCAGCAGCACGCTGGCGCCGCGGTCCGACAGATGGCGCGTGAGTTTGCCGATGGACGTCGTCTTGCCCGCGCCGTTCACGCCGGTGACCATGATGACGGTTGGCTTGTGCTGTCCGATGACCAGCGGTTTCTCGAGCGGCTGCAGCAGGCCGGCGATCGACTCGACCAGCAGTTCCTTGACGGCGGCCGGTTCGGTGGTCTTGCTCTCCTTGACCCTGCGCCTGAGGTCCTCGAGCAGGAATTGCGTGGCCTTGACGCCGCTGTCGGCCATCAGCAGCGCCGCTTCCAGGTCTTCGTAGAGCGCTTCGTCAATGCGGGTGCCGGTAAAGACGGTGGCGATGCTCGAGCCGGTCTTGCGCAGGCCGTTCCTGAGTTTGGCCAGCCAGTTCTTGCGCTGGGGTTCAACCGGTGCCTCTGGTTTTGGCGCCTCGGCGGCGCTCAGGGTGATGTCGGGCGGAGGTTTTTTTTTAAAAAAGCTGAACATGGATTGGGGTCTTGGAAGCGCTCCATTCTATGAAACGATTCGTCTGCCCCCCTTTCGCGCGGCCCGCCGTCCACGCCGGCAGGCCCGCACCGGCCCTCAGTGGGTGATCGCCACCAGCACGCTGCAGGGCGCATGCTCGATCAGGGCTTTCGAAATCGAACCGCGCCACCAGCGCGCCGCCCAGCTGTCGAGATGCCGATGGCCGACCACGATCAGGTCGGCCTCGATCTTGCGCGCGTATTTCGTGATTTCATCGACCGTCTCACCCACCAGTACCTCACCCGTGGCGGCATGACCGGCGGCCAGCAGACGGCGCATGCCCTCATCGAGCACGTCCTGCAGGGCCTGTTTTTCGCGCTCCATCAGCTGCGGATCGTAAACGCCGACTCCCATGCCCATCACATCCATGTTCAGCGGCATGACTGCCACCAGCGTCAGCTCGGAGTGCGCCCACTGCGCCAGATCCTGGCAATCGAGCAGGGCTTTCTGACCGCTCTCGGAACCATCGTAGGCCAGCAAGATTCGCTTGTACATGATGCACTCCCGTTGGGCGAAAAGATTGCAATGAAAGAAACGCAAGCATAGACCTTGTGCGCGCCGGGCGCAACCCGGGCGGATCGGTGAACCCGGTTGGAGTTAAGCTGCAGTCATGAAGCAGAAAATTATCGCCAGCCCGCGACAGACACACGAGTTGCGCATCATCGGCGGCCAGTGGAAGCGCACCCGGCTGGCGGTGCTGGACAGGCCGGGGCTGCGTCCGACACCCGACCGGGTGCGCGAGACCGTGTTCAACTGGCTTGGGCAGGACCTGACAGGGTGGCGCTGCGTTGACGCCTTCGCCGGCAGCGGCGCGCTTGGCTTCGAGGCCGCCTCGCGCGGCGCCCGTGAAGTGACGCTGGTGGAGCAGGACAGCGCCCTGGTGGCGCAGCTCAAGCGCCTGCAGACGCAACTGCAGGCGGGTGCGATCCATATTGTGCGGGGCGACGCGATCGCAGCCCTGAGGCAGCTTGCACAAGGCAGCCAGCACGTCATCTTTCTCGACCCGCCGTTCGACTCGGTTCTGTTCGGGTCGGCGCTGCAGGCCGCCGGTCGCGCCGTGGCCGCCGACGGCTTTGTTTATCTGGAGGCGCCGCATCCCTGGACCGAGGAGCAGCTTGAGAGCGCCGGTTTGAGGCTGCACCGGCACCTGAGGGCCGGCGCCGTGCACGCCCATCTGCTCAAGCCGGTGGTCTAGCGCCCGCTGGCGCATTGCATAATGAGCGCAGGCTTGACCATCAACTTCCAGACAGGCGCACTATGGCCCACACCGTGATTGCCGTTTATCCCGGCACTTTTGACCCGATGACGCTTGGCCATGAAGATGTGGTGCGCCGCGCGACGCAGTTGTTCGACCGTGTCATCATGGCGGTTGCCGCGGGCCATCACAAGAAGGCCATGTTCTCGCTGGAAGAGAGAATGGACATGGCGAGAGAGGTGGTCAAGGTCTACCCGCAGGTCGAGGTCGAGAGCTTTTCCGGCCTGTTGCGCGACTTTGTCGTGGCCAGGGGTGCCAAGGCGATGGTGCGCGGCCTGCGCGCGGTCACCGATTTCGACTACGAATTTCAGCTCGCGGGCATGAATCGCAGTCTGATGCCGCACGTGGAAACCGTATTTCTGACGCCAAGCGACCGCTACCAGTTTATTTCGAGCACCTTCGTGCGGGAAATCGCGACGCTCGGCGGCGAGGTGAACCGATTTGTGACGCCGTTTGTGAATCAGCGGTTGATCGACAAAGTGCAGAGCCAGGCGCGCGCCTAGGGAGGGTCGACGCCTGGCCATGGATTGAAACCAAGGGAGAGAAAGAATGAAAATACTTCTACCGGTCGACGGCTCTGCGGTATCGCTGGAGGCGGTGCGATTTGCCATCCGCATGGCGCGCGGCGGCCTCGAGACCAGCGTCGTGCTGGCCAATGTGCAGGAGGCAGCCACCCTGTACGAACTGCTGGTGGCGCACGATCCGCAGGTGCTCGAGCAGGTCAGCGCTGCGGCCGGCTCCCACACGCTGGAGGCGGCGCAGCAGTTGCTGAAGGAGGCCGGAATTTCCTTTGAAAGCGAAGTCGCCTCGGGCGACCCGGCGCACACCATTGTTGACATGGTCGAGCGTCACGCCTGCGATCTGGTGGTGATGGGAGCCAGCGGCACCAGCACCCTGCGCAGCGCCTTGCTGGGGTCGGTTTCCAACGAGGTGCTGCATGCGGCGGGCGTTCCGGTGATGATCGTGAAAGCGCCTGAAGAGCCGGCGCCGGACAGTCCCGAATGACCGAACTCATTCTGATCCGTCATGGCGAGACCGACTGGAACCGCGAGCTGCGCTTTCAGGGTCAGGTCGACGTGCCGCTCAATGCCATCGGGCATGAGCAGGCACGCCGCCTGGGCCTGCGCCTGGCCGGCGAAGCAGCGCAGTTGCTGGTGTCCAGCGACCTGATGCGAACCCGGCAGACAGCACTGCCGATCAGCCAGCAAAGCCTGACCACGCCGACGCTCGGGACCGAGTTCAACGCCGCCTGGCGCGAGCAGAATTTTGGCGTGATCGATGGCATGCGGGTCGATGACATCAAGGCGCAGCATCCGCAAGCCTGGGCCAAGTGGATCGAGTTCAACGCCGATTACGCCTTTTCCGGAGGGGAGAGCACGCAGCAGTTTCACGCGCGCATCCTCGGCGCCGTGCGTGAACTCGCGGCTCGGCACCCGCGCCAGACGCTGGTGGTGGTGACGCACGGCGGCGCACTCGACATGATTTACCGCACGGCCCGCGCCCTGCCATTGTCGGGTCCGCGCCAGAGCGAGATCCCCAACGCCGGACTGAACCGCGTGCGCGTCCGGGGCGATGCGATTGAGATCGTGACCTGGGCTGACACACAGCACCTGTCCGACATGCCGGCGCAGCCGGTCTACGATCAATCCCGGCTGGCCGACCCGCCCGCGCTTCAGGCCTGATTCAGGGGACGCTGGGCCATGGCCGCTGCGGCTCGCGCAGCAATTCAAATGCGCGCGACAGCCGCAGCACGCCCAGGTCGTCGAAGCGCTGGCCGGCGATCTGCAGGCCGATCGGCAGACCGCTTGCGGTGTAGCCGCAGTTGATGGAGGCCGCCGGTTGCTCCGACATGTTGTAGGGCACGGTGAAGCCGATGTGCTCGAGCGGGCGCAGCGGATCGTTGGTGGGCGAGGGCAGTTCCGCGGCGAACGCCGGCATCGGCGATGTGGGCGAAATCACATAGTCAAATGCGCGGCAGGCCTGCACCGTTGCCACGCGGGTCGCGTGAAACTGGCTGAAGGCGACAAAGGCCTGCGCTGCGCTCATGTCGAGCGCGCTGTCAGCCCATTGCCGGATGTAGGGCAGTACGCTGGCCTTTCTGTCGGGCGCCAGGGCGGCCAGATCGATGTGCGAACGCATGCGCCAGGCGCGGTCCATGCCGTCGAGCATGGCCGCTGTCATGAATGGCGCCATCGGCTCGACGATGGCCCCGGCACGCTCAAGAATAGCGGCAGCGCGCTCGACCGCAGCGCGTACCTCGGGCTCGACGCCCAGGCCGCAGCCGGCGTCGAGCAGCAGGCCGATCCGCAGGCCGCGGAGCGACGCGGTGCCCTGATCGAACTGCTCCCAGGCGATCGGCTGCCACGGCAGGCTCATGCTGTCCCGGGCGTCGGGCAGCGACAGCACCTGCATCATCAGGGCGGCGTCGGCCACGCTGCGCGTCATGGGGCCGGCGGCACGTCCGGTGTAGGGCGGATCGATCGGGATCCGGCCCAGACTTGGCTTCAGGCTGAAGATGCCGCACCATCCGGCGGGCAGACGCAGCGAGCCGCCGATGTCGGTGCCGATGTGCAGCGGGCCGTAGCCGGCCGCCGCGGCAGCGCCACCGCCGGCGCTGGAGCCGCCGGGGGTCTTGCTCAGGTCCCAGGGGTTGCGCGAGAGCGCATGAAAACTCGACAGGCCGCTCGAGAGCATGCCGTAGTCCGGCATGGTGGTCTTGCAGACCATCACGGCGCCGGCCTCGAACAGTCGCGCCGCCGGCGGCGCATGCGCCGGTGCGGGCGCCAGGTCGGTGGCCAGGGTGCCGAGCGGCACCGGGTCGCCCTGGGTGGCAATGTTTTCCTTGATCGTGACCGGCACGCCGTCCAGCGCGCCGCACGGCTCGCCGCGCCGCCAGCGCGCTTCGCTGGCGCGCGCCTGCTCCAGGACCCGCGCCGGGCGCAAAAGGTAGGAGGCGTGCAGGTGCGGCTCGCACCGCTCGATGTGCTCGAGGACCGATTGCGCGACCTCGACCGGCGACAGGGCGCGGTTGCGGTAGCCCTCGATCAGTTCGCGGGCGCCGAGCTCATGCAGCGTCACGACCAGGACAGTGCCGACACGTCGTTGACGAAGACCGGCATGTCCTTCCAGAGTCCCTTGAGGTTCTTGTTGGCCAGGGAAATCCATTGCGGCTGGTACAGAAAGGCGTTGACCGCCTCGTTGGCCAGCATGCGCTGGGCATCGCCCAGCAGCTTGGCGCGGTCGGCCGCGCGCGGCGCATTCTGGATCTTCTGGAAGAGGGCGTTGAACTCGGGTGATTCGTAGCCCCAGTAGTAGCCTTGCTTGGCGTAATTGCCGAGATCAAACGGCTCGACATGGGAGACGATGGTCAGGTCGTAATTCTTGTTGGTGTAGGTGCCGCTGAGCCACTGGGCCCACTCGACATTCTCGATCTTGGCGATGATTCCGATCTTGGCGAGCTGCGCGGCGATCACCTCACCGCCCTGGCGTGCATAGGGCGGGGGCGGCAACTTCAGGCTCAGTTCCAGGGGCGTCTTGATGCCGGCCTCGGCCAGCAGGGCCTTGGCCTTGTCGATATTGAACGGGTTGATGCCGGTGGTGTCGACGTAGCCGAAGGCGCCGGGCACATAGTGGCTGCCGATCGGCGCGCCGTAGCCGTCGCCGGCGCCCTCGATGACCGCCTTGCGGTCGATCGCAGCAGCAATGGCACGGCGCACCCGCACGTCATCGAGCGGCTTTTTCTTGTTGTTGATGGCCAGGATGGTCTTGGCGCGCGAGCCGCTGACGATGACCTGAAACTTCGGGTTGCTCTTGAACTGGGGCACGCTGCGCGGCGTGACGCGCGGGAAGGCGTCGATATCGCCCGCCAGCAAGGCGGCGACCTGCGCGGCGGGGTCGCTGATGAAGCGAAAGGTCACCTTCTTCATCTTGACGCTGGCGGCGTTTCGGTAGTCCGCCCATTTGACCAGCGTCACCATCGAGCCCTTGCTCCACGACTCGAACTTGTAGGGACCGGTGCCGACCGGGTTGGTGGCGTTGCTGTCGGCGCTCTTGGGTTCGACCATGATGGCGGTGGCCTGGCCCATCAGGAACAGAAAGTCGGGGTCGAGGTCCTTGTTCAGAATGACGACGGTCTGGTCATCGATAGCGGCCACGCTCTGCATTCCGGCAAAGGTGCGCTTGTCCTTGTTTGTGCTCTTCTCGGCAGCAGCGCGCTCGAATGAAAACTTGACAATCCTGGCGTTGAACGGCTCGCCATTGTGGAACTTGACACCCTTGCGCAGCTTGAAGGTGTAGGTCTTGAGGTCGGGCGAAACTTCCCAACTCTCCGCCAGCAGCGGCGTGACGGTGCCGTCGCTGTTGATCTTGGTCAGGGTCTCGAACACGTTGTACTGCACAATTTCGGCGATCGAGGAGGCCGCGCCGCCAGTGGGGTCCAGGCCGGGCGTTGGCTCGAGCGTCATGCCCAGCACCACCGCGTCCTTCTTCACCTGCGCGATGGCCGCCAGAGGCAATGCGGCGATGGCGGCTCCGCTGGCTGCGGTGCCGAGTACTGTGCGACGACTGAACATGATGCTTCTCCTGTAGATGTGAATGCGTGGTCAAGAACCGGAACACTGCGAAGCCGAACGATACCACCGCCGCGCTCAGGCTGCTGCCGCCCGGCCGGCGACAAAGTGACAGGCGACCTGGTGGCCGCTGGCTATGGTTTGGAGTTCGGGGCGCTGGACTTCGCACTGGGCCTGCGCCTGAGGGCAGCGCGCGGCGTAGGGGCAGGCGGCGCCAGGGTGCGGGTTGCTGGCGACCATCGCGGGATGGCGCCGCCGTGCGCTGCCGATCTCGGTGCTGACCCGCGGCACGGCGGCGATCAGGGCCTGGGTGTAAGGATGGGCGGCCGATTTGAACAGGGTCAGCGGCGAACCCTGCTCCACGATGCGCCCCTGGTAGATGACGGCGACCTCGTCGCACAGGTAGTCGACGACCGCCAGATCGTGGCTGATGAGCAGGTAGGTGACGCCGAACTGCTTTGCCAGATCCTGCATCAGATTGAGCACCTGGGCCTGCACCGAGACGTCGAGCGCGCTGACCGGCTCATCGGCAACGATCAGGCGCGGGCGCGTGATCAGGGCGCGGGCGATGGCGACGCGCTGGCGCTGGCCGCCCGAGAATTCGTGCGGGTACTTGGCCAGATCCGTGCCGCGCAAACCGACCGCGCCCAGGACCTCGCGCGCCCGTCGCTGGCGCTCTGCGCCATCGACGTCCGGCAGGGCGGTCAGCGGTTCGGTGATGATGCGCTGCACCGTCTGGCGCGGATCGAGCGATCCGTAGGGATCCTGAAACACCATCTGGAAGTTGCGGCGCGCCTCGCGCAGGGCGGCCGCGCCGAGTTGCTGCAGTGCCTGGCCCAGAATATGGACCGTGCCGCTGGTTGGCGCCTCTAGCGCCATCGCCAGGCGGGCCAGGGTCGACTTGCCGGAACCCGACTCGCCGACCACGCCCAGACTCTTGCCGCTGCTCATGCGCAGGCTGACGCCGCGCACCGCATGCACCAGCGGCGCCGCAGCCCAGAGGCGCTCGCGCGGCAGCCGGTAGCTTCGTGTGACCTGGTCCAGGCTCAGCAGGGTTTCGCTCATGGCTTGGTGGTGCCCGCGGGCGGGTCAAGGTGCAGGCAGTTCGCCCGGTGGTTCTGTCCCAGTTCGACAGCAGCGGGCAGGGTGGCGGCGCAATCGGGCGCGCCGCGCTCGCAGCGCTCGTGGAACGGGCAGCCGCCGGGCAGGTCGACCAGTTCCGGCACCGTGCCCTCGATCGTGCTCAGGCGCTGGCTGCGCGTGGCGCCGAGTTGCGGCCGGGCGCCGAACAGGCCTTTGGTGTAGGGGTGCGCCATGTGACTGAAGACCAGCCGCGTCGGACCGCTCTCGACCACGGTGCCGCCATACATCACCAGCATGCGGGAGACGTTTTCGGCAATCACGCCCAGATCATGCGAAATCAGCAGCAGCGCCATGCCGCGCTCGGCGACCAGGTCGCTGATGAGGTCCAGAATCTGCCCCTGAATCGTCACATCCAGGGCGGTGGTCGGCTCGTCGGCGATCAGCAGGTCGGGTCCGCAGGCGAGCGCCATGGCGATCGTGATGCGCTGGCGCTGTCCGCCTGAAAACTGATGCGGGTAGGCATCGAAGCGGCGCGCCGCATCGGCGATGCCAACGCGGTCGAGCAGGGCGACGGCCTGGCGCCGCGCCGCCTCGCGCGAAGCGCCGCGGTGCAGGCGCAAGGGCTCGGCCACCTGATGCCCGATGCTGTGGACCGGGTTCAGCGCAGTCATCGGTTCCTGGAAAATCATGCCGATGCGGTTGCCGCGAAGTTGCTGCAGGGTTTCGTCAGCCTGGCCCACCAGTTCCTGCTGGTCGAAGCGGATGCTGCCGCTGACGCGGGCGTTCTCCGGCAGCAAACCCATCAGCGACATCGCGGTGATCGACTTGCCGCAGCCGGACTCGCCGACCAGGCCCAGGGTTTCGCCGCGCTCCAGGCTGAAGCTGAGCGCGCGCACCGCCGCCGCAGGCCCGCGCTGGGTTTGCAGTTGCACGCCTAGATTCCTGACTTCGAGCAGTGCCATGGCGTTGCTAGCGTTTGCGCGCCAGTCGCGGATCGAGCAGGTCGCGCAGGCCGTCGCCGGCCAGGTTCAGGCCCAGCACCGCCAGCGCAATGGCCAGGCCCGGAAAGACCGCCAGCAGCGGCGCCTGAAACAGCAGGGTTTGCGCCTCGGCCAGCATGCGCCCCCACGAGGGCTGGGGCGGCTGGGTTCCCAGGCCGAGATAGGACAGCGCCGCCTCGGCCAGGATGGCCAGCGCGAACTGGATCGTGGCCTGCACGATCAGCGCCGACAGGATGTTGGGCAGCACGTGGTCCAGCGTGATGCGCCAGGGGCCCTTGCCGCAGGCGCGCGCCGCCAGCACGAACTCGCGCGACCAGATCGCGTTGGCGCTGGCGCGCGTGATGCGGGCAAAGGTCGGGATATTGAAGATGCCGATCGCGATGATCGAGTTGACGATGCCGGCGCCAAAGACGGCGGTCATCATGATGGCCGACAGGATGGCCGGAAAGGCGAACGTGAAATCGGCCAGTCGCATGATCAGTTCCTCGACCCAGCCGCGCCGCGCCGCGGCCAGCAGTCCGAGCGCGGTGCCCAGGGTCAGGCCGATGCCGACGGCGATCACGCCGACCAGGATCGAATTGCGCGCCCCCACCAGCAGCAGCGAGGTGACGTCGCGCCCGAACGGGTCGGTGCCGAGCCAGTGCTGCGCGCCGGGCGGGCGCAGCTTGGCGGCCATGTCGATCTCATACGCGGACCAGGGCGTCCATATCAGCGACAGCGCGGCCGCGGCCAGCAGCAGGGCGGTCAATGCCGCGCCGATGACAAAGCTGCGATGGTCCAGCGCGCGCCGCCAGAATCCAGCGCCCTGGCTCATATGTCGCTCGCCTTGACGCGCGGATCGATCACGGCGTACAGGACATCGACCACGAAGTTGACCACGATCACCATCGCGGCCAGCAGCATGACGCAATTGCGCACCACGATCAGGTCGCGGTTGGAGATCGCCTGGAAGATCAGGCGCCCGAGCCCGGGCAGGTAAAACACGTTTTCGACGACGATCGTGCCGGCCAGCAGGTTGGCGAACTGCAGGCCCATGACGGTGATCACCGGAATCATGGCGTTGCGCAGCACGTGGCCCCAGAGCGTGGCGCGTTGCGACAGGCCCTTGGCGCGCGCCGTGCGCACAAAATCCTCGCGCAGGACCTCGAGCAGGGCCGAGCGCGTGATGCGCGCCAGGATCGCCGCCTGCACCACGGCCAGCGAGAGCGCCGGCAGCAGCAGCGACTTCAGGCCCTGCGCCAGGCCTTCGTCCCAGCCGGCGAAACCGCCCGCCGAAAACCACTGGAGCTGCACCGAGAACAGCAGGATCAGCAGGATGGCGAACCAGAAATTGGGAACGGCAATGCCGATCTGCGCCAGGCCCATGGTGCCGACATCGCCCAGGCGGTTGTGGTGCGAAGCGGCATAGATGCCGGTCACCAGCGCCAGCACCGTGGTCAGGAGCATGGCCATCAGCGCCAGCGGCACCGTCAGCGCGAGCCGCTCGAGCACCAGTCCGAGCACCGGCGTGCTGTAGCTGTAGCTGATGCCCAGATTACCGGCGAGCAGGCCGCTGACCCATTGCCAGTAGCGCTCCAGCGGGGGCGCATCGAGCCCGAGCTTGAGCGCCAGCGCTTGCACCGCCTCGGGCGCGGCGTCGGGGCCCATCAGGATCTGCGCTGCGTTGCCGGGCAGTATCTCCAGCACCAGGAAGATGACAACCGAGGCCCCCATCAGGGTGGCCAGCAGGGTGCTGAAACGTTTGAAGAGAAATAGACCCAAGATAGTGGTCAGCGCACAAGGTCACCGATAATTTGCTGCATGTTGTGTCGCCCCGATTTTATTGACGATTCGCTGGATGGTAAGCGATGGCGCTGATCATTACCGA
>CAIMBE010000233.1 GCA_903839085.1 uncultured beta proteobacterium
TCATTGGCGCGCGGAGTCCGCTCACTTGGCGGCCTGGAGCGACGTCACAACATAGTCGTCTTTGACCCGCTCGGCGCTGAACAGGATCCGGTCGCCCGGCTTCAGCGATTTCAGCATCCCGGCGCTCCTGACACCGAACTCCATCGTCATCGCGGACATGCCCAGGCCCGGAATCGGCGCATGCTTGAGCAGGAGCCTCTTCTCCTCAGGGTAGACGGCCACGACTTCTGCGCTTGCCAGGGCGGCTTTTTGAGTCGCCACCCGGCCCGACTTGTTTGCCGGCTGAGCGGTGCCTGGCGTCTGCGCCGGCGCGCCGTCGCCCAGACCGCTGAAAAGTGTCAGCACGAAGAGGGCCTTTGTGAGTTTCATCGATGTATGGCGTTGTGAGTTTCGGGGCCGCTGCCCTCTTGCCTGCAAATGCGCTGCATGCAGTTTGCACCGACAATGCGCAAATGTCCATGCTCACTTCCACCTCTGCACTTCCCTGCGAGCCGGTCAGCCATCCGCGCAGCGTGGAGCGGCTGGTCACCGGCAAAGCCACCTCGGATGGCGCCGGCGTCAAGCTGACCCGCGTCCTGACGCAGGACCTGCAGCGCCGGCTCGACCCGTATCTGATGCTCGACGCCTTCGGCAGCGTCAATCCGGACGACTACATCGCCGGCTTTCCGGATCATCCGCACCGCGGCTTCGAGACCATCACCTACATGATCGCCGGTCGCATGCGCCACCGCGACAGCGCCGGCCACGAGGGCTTGCTCGAAAACGGCGGCGTGCAGTGGATGACGGCCGGCCGCGGCGTCATTCATTCCGAGATCCCGCAGCAGGAAGAAGGCGTGATGGAGGGCTTCCAGCTCTGGCTCAATCTGCCGGGGCGCGACAAGATGTCGGCGCCCTGGTACCGCGATTTCAAGGCCGCCGACCTGCCGCGCTTTGTCACCGATACCGGCGTCAGCGTGACCGTGATCGCGGGCCACAGCCATGGCGTCGCCGGGGCGGTCACGCGCGAGGCGAGCGCGCCCCTGTACCTGGACCTGCACCTGCCGGCCGGCTCGCGGCTGATGCAGCCGCTCGCAGCCGGGCTCAACGCCTTCCTGTATGTCTATCGCGGCGAGATCACGGTCGCGGGAAGCACCGTGCCGTCGCAACGCATGGCGATCCTGGGCAACGATGCGCAGTCCGACGGCGTCATCGTCGAAGCGGCCGGGGAGGCGCGGGCATTGCTGATCGCCGGGCGCCCGCTGCAGGAGCCGATCGAGCAGTACGGCCCCTTCGTCATGAACACCCGCGATGAGATCCATCAGGCGCTCAACGACTTCAGGGACGGCCGCCTGGCCTGACCGCTTGGGCTTAAAGTCGGGTGCATGAGGCAGATTCTTCTTCGCGGCCTGACCGCCATCACGCTGTGCAGCCTGTTCTCCGGCGCAGCCTATTACTTCCTCGGCCTGCCCGCCATGATCCTGTCGCTGCCGCTGTTCGGCTATGGCCTCTCAAGGGTCATCATCGATCTGGTGGCCGAACTGCGCCATGTCGCGCGCGGCATGGCCATCGGCCATCTGAGCGGGCACTTCTATTCGTACAACGGCACGCCGGTGCCCGTGCTGGAGGATGAGAGCCACTGCCGCTGGGTACCGACCGCGGTGATGCGCACCATCATCGGCAGCGGCGCCAGCGACGGCGCCCTGGCCATCGCCTACCCCGTCGGCTGGTGCGCCATGGGCAAACCGGCACAGGGGCATTTGCGCGATGACGCGCTGATGCTCTACCTGGCCAAACAGGGTTCTGTACCGGCGGTCAATTTCAAGAACTGGGCCGAACGCAGCATCGCCTTTCCGGCGCGCAAGCAGCGCGAACGCCTTGGCGTGCGACTCTCGGCGCCGGACGCAGCCGCAGGCAAAGACGAAGCAACTTAGGCCGCGGGCTATCCCAGCGCCTGGTCGATGTCCCACAGGATGTCGTCGATGTGCTCGATGCCGACCGACATGCGCACCATGTCGGGCAGCACGCCGGCGGCAAGCTGCTGCTGGGCATCGAGTTGCCGATGGGTGGTCGAGGCCGGATGGATGATCAGGGTGCGGGTGTCGCCGATATTGGCCAGATGACTGAGGAACTGCGCCGCTTCGATGAAGCGCACACCGGCCTGCAGACCGCCCTTGACGCCAAACGCCAGCAGGCCCGAAGCGCCCGGCGCGCCGTCGACCTCGCGCATCTGCTTTTGCACCAGCGCGAACTGCGGATGCTCGGGCAGCCCGGGGTAGCTGACCCAACTCACGCGCGGATCGTCCTTCAGAAACGCGGCCACCTTGCGCGCATTGGTGCAGTGCCGCTCCATGCGGACGTGCAGGGTCTCGGTGCCCTGCAGGATCTGCCAGGCGCTCATCGGCGACAGGGTAGAGCCGTAGACGCGAAGGACTTCCATGCGCGCGCGCATGCTGAAACCGAAATCGCCAAAGGTCTCGTAAAACTTGACGCCGTGATAGCCGGGCGAAGGCTCCGTCATGCCCGGAAACTTGCCGTTGTCCCACGGGAACCTGCCGCCTTCGACCATCACCCCGGCCAGCGTCGTGCCGTGCCCGCCCAGGTACTTGGTGGCCGAGTGCACCACGATGTCGGCCCCCAGGCGCAGCGGGTTGCACAGAAACGGCGATGGCACCGTGTTGTCGATCACCAGCGGCACGCCGTGGGCATGAGCGACCTCGGCCACCGCCGCGATGTCGAGCACCGTCAGGCTCGGGTTGCCCAGGCTCTCGGCAAAAACCGCGCGCGTGCCGGGCCGCATGGCGGCGGCAAAGGCCAGCGGATCGGTGGCGTCGACAAAAGTGGTCTCAATGCCGAAGCGCGCCAGGCTGACGGCCAGCATGGTGACGCTGCCACCGTACAGGGCGCCGGCGGCCACCACGTGGTCGCCCTGCTGCAGGATCGTCATCAGGGCCATGGCCTCGGACGCCATGCCGCTGGCCGACGCCACCCCGGCGCGGCCGCCTTCGAGCGCAGCCACCCGTTCTTCGAGCGCCGCCACGGTCGGGTTGGACAGGCGCGAATAGACATTGCCGAAGGTCTGCAGGTTGAACAGGCTGGCGGCGTGCTCGGCGCTGTCGAACACAAAACTCGTGGTCTGGTAGATCGGCAAGGCGCGAGCGCCGGTCGCGGCGTCCGGAATCTGCCCGGCGTGAATGGCCAGCGTCTCGGGCTTGAATTGATGTTCAGACATGGCGCTCCCTATCGCGGCCGCTTGGCGGAAATGATTTTCGTGTCAACGCCAACCAGGTTCAGGCCGCCGAACAGGCGCGCGTACTCGATCTTGACGCAGCGGTCCATCACCGAGTCCAGTCCGGCGTCGCGTGCCAGGCGGTCGGCTTCGAGGTTGACGACGCCGATCTGCTGCCACAGGCAGCGGGCGCCGCTCTGCAGCGCCTGCTGTGCAATCGGGAGCACTTCCTCGGTGCGCCGGAAGACGTCGACGATGTCCACCGGGTCGGCAATCTCCGCCAGACTGGCGTAACAGCGCTCGCCCAGTATCGCGGTGCCCGAAGCCGCATAGCGCGGGTTCACCGGAATCACGCGATAGCCATGCGCCTGCATGTATTTGGCGGCGAAGAAACTGGGCCGGTGCCACTCGGCCGAGAGCCCGACCACCGCAATGGTCCGGCTTTGTTTGAAGATTGTTCGGAGCTGCTCGACGCGGTTCATTTGTGAAGAATATCATTCCGGTACAAAGGGCAGTGGCAATGACCATCGGAATCGACAAAATTCGCATCGACAAGTGGCTGTGGGCCGCACGTTTCTTCAAGACACGCTCACTGGCGGCCGACGAGATCAGCCATGGGCGCGTGCAAATCGAGCGGCACGACGTCAAGCCGTCCAGGGAAATCCGTGTCGGCGAGGTGATCACCCTGGTGCAGGCGCAGGTGCCGCGAACGGTGGTCGTCAGGGCGCTTGGCCAGCAGCGCGGACCGGCCGCGCTGGCGCAGCAGTTGTATGAGGAGACGCCCGAGAGCCTGCAGGCCCGGGCCCGGGCCGCCGAGAGCCGCCGCCTGAGCCCGGAGCCGGCTCTGACCATCGCCGGCGGCCGCCCCACCAAGCGGGACCGCCGGGATCTGCAAAAAGGCTGGGACGCTGGATAGCGCGCCGCTGCTCTGGAACACCCCATGAATCAACGTCGAAACCTGTTACAGGGCCTCGCCGCCGGCGGCTTGTCGGCCTGGATGTCGGAACTGCTGGCCGCCGACGGCCCGCCTGTGCAACAGGGCCTGCGCCGAGTGCAGGGCGAGGTCTGGATCAACGGGGCGCGCGCGCGCCCCGGCCAGCTGGTGCGCGGTGACGACACGGTGTCGACCGGTGCAGGGAGTGAGGCGGTCTTTGTGATGGGGGACAACGCCCATCTGCTGCGGGACCGCGGCCGCGTCAGCTTTCTGGGCCAGGGCGCCCAAAGCGTCATGCGCGTGATCTCGGGCAAATTGCTGTCGGTATTCGGTCGGCGCCGCAGGCGGATCCTGACCAGTACGGCCGTCATCGGCATACGGGGTACCGGCTGCTACATCGAGGTGCAGGAGAACCGCGTGTACTTCTGTCTGTGCTATGGCAGCGCAGACCTGCAACCGCTGGCCGACCCGCGCCAAGCCCGGAGCCTGATCACCCAACACCACGATTCGCCGTTTTACATCGGGTCCGACGCCAGCGGGCCGCTGCTGAGGCCGGCCTCCGTCGTCAACCACACGGACGCCGAATTGATCTTGCTGGAACACGCGGTGGGCCGGGAGCCCCCGTTTCAAGGCGAGTCCAGCTATTGAGTCGCGCGCACCTACCTCAGGTCGTCTCGGCCCGTCTGAACGCCCGCCACAGGGCCAGGTCGTAGGCGATCTTGAGTACGCCACAAGCCACCAAGGGGGCCGCTGTCCAGCCCGATTGAAATAGCCAGCCGGCCAGCAAGGGGCTGGCAGCACTGGCCAGGCTGCGCGGCACCGAAGTAAAACTGGCCGCCGCTGCCCGCTCGTGCGGCTGTACCACCGACATGACGAACGCGCTTCGAGCCGGCACGTCCATCGACGACACCAGGGCGCGCGCCAGCAACAGACCCAGAGCCAGGACCAGGTCGCTTGAAAAAGCCGCCCCGATCAGGCAGACGCTGGCCGGAATGTGAGTGAACACCATCGTGTTGACCAGGCCGATGCGCCTGGCCAGCCATGGCGCCGCGAGTTGGGAGATCGCGCCCAACAGGCCCGAGCCGAAGAAGAAAGCGCCCGCTGCCGACAGCGACAGGCCAAAGCGCTGGAA
>CAIMBE010000234.1 GCA_903839085.1 uncultured beta proteobacterium
CCATTTGCTTGGCGTGTAATACGTCAGATCGGCACGCGCAAATGTCGCTTCAAGTCGGAAGTCAACGTCAGGGTTCTTGGCTTTTAGGTGGTCGGCTAAAAGTGCCGGATCTCCGGGATGATCAAAATCCAACATGGGCCTTCCCTGCCCAACAACGATATCCCATGGCCTCTTGGTGATGACATCAAGTTTAAACTTCAAGTGCCAATCGAATCCAACTGCTCCTTGCGCTTCCATGTACACGTCGTAATCCAATCCAGCCTGGTCGGTAAATGACTTGAACAGGGCGGGGGTTCCCCCCTGTGCTCCTCCGTTTAGGTCTTTGATTGTTTCGGATCGGTAGTAGCGCACGGGTGAACCTTGCCCGTAGGTAAAACTGTTTCCGATGAACAAAATACTTGTTGCTGCTGAGGCGATGGAAGTCGCTGCAGCGAAAGAGAATGTGATGGCACCTTTGATCAGCCATCCGAAGGTTCGAGATCTCTCATGCATGGTGGGACTCCTCTCTATCAATTTAGCTGCCTGGAAACTTCATCCTGACCGCCCTTTATTCCTGAATCGTAGTGGCTCGAGCATGAAATCGTCAAGAGCATTCTCCCAAATTGGGGATGACAAGGCGACGTGAAAATATATGGACCTTCCACTACCTTCGCTATGAAGAACCTAGTCGCAGCATCTTTCGATAGTCTGACCGGGGTCACTGCGTTGACATCTTCCAACGTGACGATGGGACGTTTGGGCTTGAGGAGTACCGCCGTGATCCAGAAGAGCTTGAAGGATGGTTTCCGCTGCATCGTCACTCTGGTCAGGTTTTCGTAACTTACGCGGGTGCTCTGGATCACGCAAACGCGGTCGTCGTATGGATGATTGCAGAAACAAGGTAACTTCACCAACTCAAAAGTCTGTGACCGCTACAAGGCGATCAGATCAGTGAACCAAATGTCGCCTGTGTGTCTCCTGAAGCCAGCCACTTTTCTGCGAAGCTGACCGTCAAAACTGAACGTCGGGTCCGGGGCAAGTTGTAGACCCGCAGGGCAGCGGTTCGGGACCCTGATGACCTATCCAGCAAGCCACAAGCTCGGCTTAGTACCATGCAGGCGTCCTGACGCTAAAGACTCCTGCTTCGTTACGACACTTTCGCACGACAGCAGGGCCTGGCGACGGGACGCTGAGGGTGCCGGGTCCGCGCAAGTCTGAGCCCATCAGCTACGCCGGGTTGGTGCCATCCACAGAGATTGATTTCTTTCCTGGACTGAGCCAGGTTCCCTAATTCGCAGCCGGTAGTGTCACCGGCCGTTTGGCGATTGCTGCCTGAGGGTTGCGCTCGCCGCTGTATGAAGCGTTCCTGCTTTCGAACCATTCTTGATAGAGCTGTTCGTGTTCTTGCGCCACCTCACGCCAGGCCCGCATAAAACACGGGACTGGCTTGGTGCGACGCAGTTGACGTTCAATTGCGTCCACCCACGCCTCGATCGTCGCCGTAAGCGGCAACACGGCCCCGGCGTCATGTGAGACATCTGCTGCCGCACCGCAAACATCGGAAACGACCACCGGGACTCTTGCCGCCATTGCCTCGCTGATCGCCATGCCATACGGCTCCGCCTTGGCGGGATGCAGCAACACATCAAGATCCTGGAAGCGAACTTGATCAGTCCAACCGACAAGGTCATAGCCACCCTGCCAGTTCGCAAATAGTTTCCTTACATCAGCAGCCTCCGGGCCGATCACGACAATTCTCAGGTTGGGTCGGCTGCGGCGCAATTGTCTAACTGCTGCCAGCGCCAAGAGCAGGCCCTTGCGCTTCCATTCCCTTCCAACAAAACCGATCACGCCAGCATCCTCGGGAACGCGCCTGCCTTCGCGCGGCGCTGCAGCCGCTACCCCGGGCTCAATGGGCTCAGTGAGTTTGTGTGCAAACTGCGGGTAGTAATGAATCAACTGCCGCTTCATGAATTCAGAATTGGGAACAATGCGCTTGGCAACAGAAAGCTCACGTCGTTCCAGAAACAGCTGCATCGCGACGCGCAAGGAAATCAAACGCCACCATGGCTTTTCAAATACGGTGGCAAATGGCGAACCATGGAAAGTCGTCATGTCATGGCAGTTCATCCGCTCATGGCTGTGTATCACCCACCCGTGACGCGGGTTAGCCGCCAACCAACTGTTAACCGTGTCGCCGAACTGCTGCAGCGCTCGCCAGCGGGGACGCGGCGCAGCCGCACCCAGTTCATGCACAGCGATCCCGCTCGGCTTCTCACCAGCACAAACCTCGCACAGAACTTCGACCCGATGACCGAGGTCACGCAGTTCCTGGGTGACTTGCCAAACGTAGCTCTCCATGCCTCCCACTGGACCATAGCGTCGCACCACATGGATCAGCTTCATATTCTTGAACCAGCATGGGGGATCGCGCATTCGGGGTTTGGAGACGAAATTTGAATTCCGGCACCGAGCATCCGCTGGCTTGAAAATCTCGATCGGGGCCTCGCATCGGTCAATCCAAATAGTGTCTTCATTTCCGGTCCTCCTCAAGTCTCTTTATCATTGCCCTTGATGATGCCGCACGCAATGTGCAAATCTTGTATATATACAGTCAAGAGCAGGTAAAGATAGTCCCACGAAAAGTCCCATTTCAGCTCTGTTTCCTTGCGGCAGACAGCAAACCTTGGACTTATCGGAACACTGCCGCACTTCGGTGCTTGTGTGTCGGATGTGACGCCATTGGTTTGATGGGCAGAAGAGTCTTCAACCTCGGGCTTCTAGCGACGCTCTGGCCTATTGACCCTACTTCAATGTCAACCAACTCCAGTCACGTCCCGTGTTGTGAACTGCTGGTTGAACAATAAGCACCTTCACAACGCTTCGGTCAGCATCTCGAACGGGACGACACCGCGTTGCAGAGGCGAGAGGCTGAAAAACCGAACTCACGATCTGACCGACGAACGCTGCCTGGTAATTCATCACCGATCTTGTCCATGCCAATTGACGAATCCAAGACCGCAGAGCCCCCTCGCATTCTGCCCATTTGGGTCAGGGCGTGGATCTTGATGGTTTTGCTCGTTGGATTTCCCCTGACGGTATGGTTGGACATGCGGAACCTGGCTTCAACGCAGTTGGACCAGCAAGCCAGAGACCTAAATTCGATGATTACTGCGATTCGCGAGTTTTACGCGAACGATGTGGTAGCCCGGGTACTGGCGTCGCACGGCCATGATGTTCAGGTGCGGCATGACTATGCGGCAGTGCCGGGCGCGATTCCCTTGCCTGCCACCTTGTCCTTAGCCCTTGGCAAGGTCGTCTCTGATCGTCAGTCCAACATTGGCTACCGATTTGCGTCGGACTACCCGTTCAAGAACCGTGTTGCGCATCCCCTTGACGAATTCGAGCGCAAGGCGCTTGATGCGATGCGCCTGTCTTCAAAACTGCCTCAAGTCAGAGTTGTCAGTAGCGCCCTCACCACCGAGGTTCGCATGATCTCACCAGTGATCATGGATTCGGCGTGCGTTAGCTGTCACAACAACCACCCCGAAAGTACGAAGACCGACTGGCAAGTGGGCGATGTCCGCGGATTTCAGGAAGTTATCGTCACGCGTTCGATTGCCACCGAAATCTCCTCCTTCCGCTATATTTTGGCGTATCTGGCGTTGATGGCGCTTGCCGGATTCGTCGTGATCTGGTCCATGCATCGAGACAACAGGCTCATTGGTTCGATGAATCGGGACCTGAAAGACGCCAATGACTTCCTGGCCGCCATATCGATGAAGATTTCGCGCTACCTGTCGCCGCAGGTCTATCGCAGCATCTTCAGTGGCGAAATACAGGTTGAGATCAAGACCGAGCGCAAACTCTTGACGATCTTCTTCTCTGACATCAAAGGGTTCACCGAACTGACTGAATCACTGCAACCGGAAGCGATCGCCGCGCTCATCAATGAGTACTTCAGCGAGATGTCAGACATCGTGCACAAGCACGGAGGCACGATCGACAAGTTCATCGGTGACGCCATTCTTGTGTTCTTCGGCGACCCAATAAGCCGCGGCGCAGCCGAGGACGCCGCTGCCTGCGTTGCGATGGCGATGGAAATGCAGGGTCGCTTGGCCGCCCTGAATTCGCGCTGGCGCAAACAAGGCATCGAAGAGCCGTTTCGCGTTCGCATGGGCATCAACACGGGCTATTGCAATGTCGGCAACTTCGGTAGTTCGGAACGCATGGACTATACGATTCTCGGTGCCGAAGCGAACCTTGCGGCACGGTTGCAGTCGATCGCCGAACCCGGGCGAATCGTGATGAGCTATGAAACCTATGCCTACGTTGCTGACCGTGTAGCGGCTCGAAAACTTGAACCGACACACATGAAAGGCATTGCGCGTGAGGTCATTCCCTACGAAATTGTCGGAAGTTTGGATGGGCAAGGTGCTTCCTCCGCAATATTTGACGAACATTCTCAGGGGATCGATATCTACATGAACCTTGCCCGTATTGATTCAAGTGCGCTGCCGCATTTGCGACATGTCCTTCAGGACGCGATTGTCGCCATCGATAAACACAACTCCGGCGCTGAGAACTACTGAGACTTTCATAAATCATGACAGTCCGCATCGTCATTGCGAGTTCCCCGCGTCACTGCGAGCGAAGCGCGGCAGTCCAAGCACGGCTCGCCGCAGGCCTTTTGCCTTCGCGATGACGAAAGCAGGTGAGATGACGAAAGCAGCTGTCTTGAATTCTGGAAAGATCATTGGGATTGACTCTCTGTAACCGATGAATGCAGCGCAACCGGGCATCCTAGGTCAACCATTGCCCCAGCATGGGCACCTTTGGCACCGTCGGACTTTGGCGCTCGCCAGCCTCACAATCCAATCTCAACGTGAGCACTTGATTTCACAATCGAGACAACCTAGCAATGAACACTGATTACCTGATCATCGGTAGCGGCGCTGTCGGTATGGCATTTGCCGATACGCTGCTCGACCAGAGCGATGCGCACATCACGATGGTTGATCGTCACTCCAAGCCAGGCGGCCACTGGAACGACGCTTACTCCTTTGTTGCACTACACCAACCGGCGGCCTATTACGGCGTCAACTCCACCGAACTGGGAAGCCGCCGCAAGGATGGCCACGGACCCAACAGCGGCATGTACGAGTTGGCAGGTGGACCCGAGATCAATACCTATTTCGACAAGGTCATGGAGCAGAAGTTTTTGCCCAGCGGTCGCGTCAGCTACCACGCTACCAGCAATTACCTGGGCGATGGTGATATCGTCTCCCTCTTGTCCGGAGCACAGACGCGTGTCACCGTGCGCAAGAAGACGGTGGATGCGACCTATTTCTCGCCCAGCGTACCAGCAACGCATACGCCGAAGTTCACGGTGACCGATGGCGTGCGCGTGGTTGCGCCAAACGCTTTGCCACAGCTCTGGTTGCAACGCGCGGGGCAAACGGTGCCGCGGAACTTTTGCATATTGGGCGCCGGCAAGACTGCGATGGATGCTGGCGTCTGGCTTCTGAGAAACGGGGCGACGCCCGAGTCCATTCAGTGGGTGGTTCCGCGCGACTCGTGGCTGCAAAACCGTCTGCAGACCCAGCCGGGCTTGGAGTTCTTTAACGACAGCATCGGCGGTGAAGCTGACAAGATGGCAGCCTTTGCTGAGTCAAAGTCCATCGAAGAAGTGTTCCTGAGGCTCGAGTCGCAAGGGCAGATGCTGCGGATCGATCGCAGCCACAGCCCCACCATGTTTCACTACGCCACCATCTCCACCGGCGAGGTAGAGTTGCTGCGGACGATCAAGCGCGTCATCCGCAAAGGCCGGGTACACGCCATTGAGCTGGACGCCATGGTCATGGATCAGGGAAGAATTGCCATGAATCCTGGCACGCTGTATGTGGACTGCACGGCCTCGGCCATTGGACGCCGAAAGGCCGAGCACGTTTTTCAGGGGGAACGCATTCTGATTCAGCTACTGCGCGCCCCGTTGGTAGCGTTGAGCGCAGCGCTGACCGCCTATGTCGAAGTGCATGGTGCCGACGAGGCACAAAAAAACCAGCTGTGCGCTCCGGTGCCTTTTCCGGAGAATCTGGCCGGTTATGCGCGCGCCATGCAGGCGAGCATGATGAACCAGTTTCAGTGGTCTCAGGACAAAGCGCTGCGTCAGTGGATTCGCAACTCCAGACTCGATGGTTTTGGAAAAATGGTTTCTGATCTGGATAAGGGCGACACCGACAGGCAGACCACCATGGCAAGGCTGCGCACCAATTCGATGGCGGCAATCTCTAATATGCCCAATCTGATGGCGTGAACGGTCCATGTTGGTCTCGATTCCACAAAGCGGATTTGAAAGGCCGGTTTCGGGCGACCAGTTTTGATGACTCAATGCCTCTCATGTGTTCTGTGAAGCCAGCTAACTTTCTCCCAAGCTGACCAGCAAAGTTGAATGTCACGTTTGGAGCGCGGCATTTTCGCAAGCAAGTCGGCGGCGGGAGGTGACAGCCGCGAAGGGCAGCTTACATATCTCCCTACTTAGAGATCAACTAATTTCAGTCGGACTGTACGTTCCTGCAAATCGTCGCCAAATGCAAGAAATGGCATGAGATCGATCAAGGGGAACCACCGCGTTGCCACATCGCATCCGAAAGCCGCAGTCAATGGGGAGGACAGGCAATGAAGATCAATTCCATGGGTCGCTTGGCAGCACTTCTTTCACTATGCTTCTGGGGGGCGGGGGTTCTTGCGCAAACTGCAGTCAGCGCGGCGGATCCGGTGATCAAGGACTGCGATGTTTGCCCGGAGATGGTGGTCATCTCCGAAGGCAGTTTCACCATGGGCAGCAATGAATATTCAGACGAAAGTCCGCCACACGGCGTCACCATCAAGAGTTTTGCAATAGGCAGGACGGAGGTAACCCAGCGTCAATGGAAGGCAGTGATGGGCAGCAACCCGAGCCATTTCAACCAGTGCGGCGACGACTGCCCGGTAGACAGCGTGGCGTGGGATGACGTTCAGGCCTTTATTGAAAAACTCAACGCCAGGACCACCAAGAGCTACCGTTTGCCCAGTGAAGCGGAGTGGGAGTACGCATGCCGTACCGAAGAGGACCAGGCTTACTGCGGCAGCGACGATCTGGACAGCGTCGCGGTCTATGGGCGCATGAGCGGCGAGAGAACGATGCCGGTGGCCGCCAAGCAGGCCAACGCCCGGGGCCTGTATGACATGAGCGGCAACGTGTGGGAATGGACGCAGGACTGCTGGAACAAGACCTACAGTGGCGCCCCCACGGATGGCAGCGCATGGACAGCGGGAGACTGCGCCCAGCGCGTGCTGCGCGGCGGTTCGTGGAACTACATTCCCATTGACGCCCGCGCTACCAACCGCAGCAGGCACGGCACCGCGTTCCGCTTCAACGGAATTGGGTTCCGTCTGGCCAGGATGCTTGAGCCTGCCGACACCGCTTGGCTCACCAACCCGGCGCGAGCGAATGCAATCGTCACGGCCCGTCAAGCGGAGTGAATGGCGTGGCTGTCGCATCGCCATGAGCACTTGCACCCCGTCCGTCACAACCCCAAGACGCCTGTGGCCATCGGTGCGCTTTCTCTCCTGTGCAACGGCATGGGCGCGCTCGGCGACACCATGACTGAGACACGCAACGCTTCGTACATGAATGACTTCACGCCGGAGCAGTTCGCGGTGAGGTTAAGGAGGAGGCCGAAGGCCGGGGGACACGCACGGAGTTGAGTGCCGCGTCGTCCTGAGTCCTGACGCACCTGGGTTCCAGGGTCAGAAATCCATCTTGAAAGACGGCCGCGTGCCTTCCCCTGAAGGCCAGATGAAAAACCTGGACGACCGCATTCCAAAAGCCTGGTCACAGTGCGCACTGCAGACCAGCACCCGCCGCACTGCCGCGCTGTGGGTAAACTGCCCTGCATGCAAACCACCAAACCCTGGGACACACTGAGCGGACAGTACCGACTGCAACCCGGCAGTTCGCCCGGCATCGTCGGGCAGCGTCCGGTGTTGGGTGCTGGCAGGCTGGGCCGCTTGCTGCAGGGGCACAGTGGCGAGCAGGTCGGGCGCACTCTGAGCAGTGTCTTCACGCTCTGCGCCCACGCACACCGGCGCTGCGCTGCGCTGGCGCTGGGTGCGGCACAAGCGACTCAGGCCGCACCAGCGCGGGCGGCGCCAGTGCTGCTTCACCTCGAAACCGCGCGTGATCATTTGCGCAGCATCGCGCTGGATTGGCCGCAGAGATTGCCCGAGCTCGGGATGGACGCGCGGCGCATGGACTGGCTGCGCGGTTGTCCGCTGCCGCTGGCCTCGGCTCGACCCGTGACCGACGATGCGGCGGCCCGTCAGACGCTGGGCGCGTTGCGCAACTGGCTGGAGACGGCCGTGCTCAAGCAGGACGCCTTGTCGTGGTTGCAGGAATGTCGCGAGCCCGATGCGCTGGTGCACTGGTGCCAGGCGCAGGGCGACAGACCGGTGCCCGCGCGCTGTCTGCTTGCCTGGCATCAGGTCGCTCATGCACTGCGACCGCCGCTGCGCGCCCTGGATGTGCTCAGTGACGACGCGCCCTTGCAGGAGGCAGGGCTGCGCCAACTCGGGCACGCCCTGGCGCAGGACGTCGATTTTGCGCAACACCCCACCTGGCTGGGGCACGCTGCCGAGACCGGCGCCTGGACACGGCTGTGCCATCGCCCGCAGCGCACTGCCCACAGCGCCTGGACGCGGATGAGCGCGCGCTGGCTGGAACTTGTGGAACTCGCCATGGTCGATCAGCAGGCTTCAGCGCCGGGCGGCGAGACTCTGCTGGCAAGCGGCGCACTGCGACTCGGTGACGGCCAGGCGCTGGCCTGGTGCGAGATGGCGCGCGGCCTGCTGCTGCACTGGGTGCAACTCGATGCCGCCGGCGCGGTGCACGACTACCGCGTGCTGGCGCCGACCGAGTGGAACTTTCATCCCGACGGCGCGCTGGCGCAGGCCGTGGCTGCTTTGCCAGTCGATGCAGTCAGCACAGCCCGCACCCTTGCCGCGGCCTACGATCCCTGCGTGCCCTGCACGGTATAGACTGTGCGCAATGCACCATCTTGATCAAGCATGACCAGTCTGGCCCCTATCGCGAGAATTGCTCCCGCCATCGCGCGAACTGCTCCCGCCATCGCGAGAACTGCTCCCGCCATAGCGCGAATTGCTTCCGCCATAGCGCGAATTGCTTCCGTCATCGCGAGCGAAGCGTGGCGATCCAAGCATGGACTGCCGCGCTGCGCTCGCAGTGACGAGACCGAGTATCGAAATTTGTCGAAAAATCAATCGGCATTCCTGAAACCGGAGACCCGATGACGCTCAACGTACTGTGGCTGCAGGCCGGCGGCTGCGGCGGCTGCAGCATGTCCCTGCTGGGCGCCGACAGCGTCGACTTTCCGGCCCTGCTGCAGGGCAACGGCATCGAGATGCTGTGGCATCCCGCGCTGTCGCTGGACGGCGCGCAGGACCTGCCCGAACTGATGCGGGCCTGCCTCGATGGCCGCGTTCGGCTCGACGCCCTGTGCATCGAAGGCGCCATGCTGCGCGGCCCGCTCGGCAGCGGACGATTCCATTTGCTGTCGGGCACCGATCTGCCGATGATCGAATGGGTGCGCAGGCTCTCCCGCATTGCCACGCACGTGCTGGCGATCGGCAGTTGCGCCGCCTGGGGCGGCATGAGCGCGACCGGCAGCAACCCGGCCGATGCCTGCGGCCTGCAGTACGAGGACGAGCGAGCGGGCGGTCTGCTGGGCGCGGGCTTTCGCGCGCGCGGCGGTTTGCGAGTGATCAATGTCGCCGGCTGTCCGACGCATCCGGGCTGGGTCACTGACAGCCTGATGGCGCTGGCCGCCGATCTGCTCGTGCCCGACGATCTGGACCCGCTCGGG
The DNA here is from genome assembly GCA_903839085.1 of uncultured beta proteobacterium. Taxonomy (GTDB): domain Bacteria; phylum Pseudomonadota; class Gammaproteobacteria; order Burkholderiales; family Burkholderiaceae_C; genus Rhodoferax. The sequence goes on from CAIMBE010000234.1 coordinate 9,903, forward strand.
CGGCCGCGCTTCTATGCCGACGAGCTGGTGCACCACGGCTGCACGCGCAACGAGTACTACGAGTACAAGGCCAGCGCCGCCAAGCCCTCGGACCTCGGATGCACGATGGAGAACATGGGCTGCAAGGGCACGCAGGCGCACGCCGACTGCAACACGCGGCTGTGGAACGGCTACGGCTCCTGCACGCGCGCCGGCTATGCCTGCATCAGCTGCACCGAGCCCGGTTTTCAGAGTCCCGGCCATGCCTTTCACCTGACGCCCAAGCTGGCCGGCATTCCGACCGGCCTGCCGATCGACATGCCCAAGGCCTGGTTTGTGGCGCTGGCCTCGCTGTCCAAGAGCGCGACACCCAAGCGCGTCAAGAAAAACTCCCACAGCGACCATCTGGCCGTGCCCCCGGTGTCGCGCAAGACCGGACTGCGATAGATGATGAGAATGAACGCCGTGCCGGGCCGCCCCAAGCAAGCTCGCACCCCCTCGGGGGGCAGCGAGCACATGCAATGCCGAGCGAGGGGGTCATCGTGAGTCGTTTGATTCTTGGACCCTTCAACCGCGTCGAGGGCGACCTCGAAGTCCAGCTCGAGGTGCAGGACGGCCGGGTGCTCGAGGCGCGCGTCAACGCGCCGATGTTTCGCGGCTTCGAGCTCATGCTGATCGGGCGCGACCCGATCGACGCGCTCACCATCGTGCCGCGCATCTGCGGCATCTGCTCGGTGTCGCAGTCGGTGGCCGCCGCCAGGGCGCTGGCCGACGCCTCCGGCGTCGTCGTTCCGCCCAACGGACTGCACGCCACCAACCTGATGCTGGCCTGCGAGAACCTGGCCGACCACCTGACCCATTTCTACGCCTTCTTCATGCCCGATTTCACGCGCGAGGTGTACGCCGCTCGCCGCTGGTTCGGTGAAGCGCAGCGACGTTTTGCGCCGCTGGTGGGCAGCGTCGGCGGCGCCGGCTTGCACAGCCGCGCGGCACTGGCGGCACGCGCGCGCTGGCTCGAGCTGATGGGCGCACTGGGCGGCAAGTGGCCGCACACCGGCGCCATTCTGCCGGGCGGCACCTCGCGCGCGATCGAGGCGATGGAGCGCGTGCGACTGCTCGCAAGCCTGCGCGAGATGCGCACCTTTCTAGAGCAAACCCTGTTCGGCACGCCGCTCGAAGAACTGGCCGCGCTCGACAGCCTGGCCGCTCTGGAGCAGTGGCGCGCGCGCGCGCAGGGCAGCGACATGGCGCTGTTTCTCGATATCGCGGCCGACACCGGTCTGGCGACTTTGGGCGCGGGGCCGGGCCGCTACCTGAGCTATGGCGCCTACGCCCAGACCGACGGCGTGCACGCGCTCGGCCGGGGCGTCTGGGACGCTCATCTGCAGCAGTGTCTGGCGCTCGACCCGCTCCAGATCAGCGAAGACATGCGCCACGCCTGGCTGAGCGAGGGCGAGGCGCGCCAGCCGCTGCACCCGATGCTCGGGCTGACGCAACCCGAGATTGACAAACCCGGCGCCTATACCTGGAACAAGGCGCCGCGCCTGGCCGGGCAGGTCGTGGAGACCGGCGCCATCGCGCGCCAGCTGGTCGATGGCCAGCGCCTGATCCGCGCCGCGGTGTCCTTGCACGGCGGCACGGTCTACACGCGCGTGCTGGCGCGTTTGCTTGAAGTGTCGCGCCTCCTGCCGCTGATGGAGCGCTGGCTCGGTGCGCTGCAGCCGCGCGAGCCCTATCATCAGGTGCAGGCGCTGCCGGCGCAGGGGCAGGGCATCGGTCTGTCGGAGGCGGCGCGCGGCGCGCTCGGCCACTGGCTGAAGATCGAGAACGGCCGCATCGCTCACTACCAGATCGTGGCGCCGACCAGCTGGAACTTCTCGCCGCGCGACGCCGCCGGCACGCCCGGCGCGCTCGAAGCGGCTCTGCTTGGCGCGCGCATCGACAGCGCCGAGGGCGAGCCCGGCCAGAGCGTGGCGGTGCAGCACATCGTGCGCTCCTTCGATCCCTGCATGGTCTGCACAGTACATTGATAAACTGCCCCAACCATGCCCGTCCCGCCCCCTTCACCGCTGCTGCATCTGCCACTGGGCGAACTCGACGGCGTCGACGAGGCGACCTGGCTCGACGTGATCCAGAAGATGGACGAGGTCTATTCCAAGCTGGTCAGCGACGAGGTCGAGCTCGAGGAGAAGAACGCCCAGCTCGAGCAGTCGCAGCAGTTCATTTTCAGCCTGCTCTCGGCCATGAGCGACGTGCTGATCGCCTGCAACGAGGACGGCCTGATCGAGGAGACCAACGCGGCCCTGTGCGCGCTGGTGGGCCAGACCGAGCAGGCCTTGCGCGGGACGCCGGTGCTGGACCTGCTGGCCGATGAGCAGAGCGCGCAGCGCTGGCGCCTGGCGATGTACCACTCGGCCTCGCGCGAGGGGACGGTGGTCGAGATCAACCTGCGCGGTCCCGCTGGCCAGGTGGTGGCGGTGGACCTCAATTGCACGCCGCGCCACAACAGCGTGGGGCGCCAGGTGGGCCGGGTGCTGGTCGGGCGCCCGCTGGGCGAGCTCAAGCGCGCCTACCACCAGCTGCGCGAGGCGCATGAGGCGCTCAAGCTGGCGCAGCAGCAGTTGCTGCACTCCGAGAAGATGGCCTCGCTCGGCCGCCTGGTGGCCGGTGTCGCGCACGAGCTCAACAACCCGATCAGCTTCGTGCTCGGCAACGTGCATGTGCTGCAGCGCTACGGCACTCGCCTGAGCCGCTACCTCGACGTGCTGCATCAACTCGAGCTGCCCAGCGATGTGCAGGCGCTGCGCGACGAATTGCGCATCGACCATTTGCTCAAGGACCTGCCTTCGTTGCTCGAAGGCACGCTCGAAGGGGCGCAGCGCACCACCGACATCGTCAGCGGCCTCAAGCGCTTTTCCACGGCGGTGCACGAGGAGGTGACGCAGGTCGAGATCAATGCGCTGGTCGAGCGCGCGATCCACTGGGTGAAGAAGGGCACGGCGCCGCGCTTCGAGATTCGCTGGGCGCGCGCCGCTGACTGCCTGGTGTGCGGCAACGCGGGTCAGTTGCTGCAGGTCGTGATGAACCTGATCCAGAACGCCTACGATGCCGCCGTCAGCGGCGAGAACACGACGCCGCAGCTCGAGGTCAGCCTGCAGCGCGACGCCTCGAGCGTCCACCTGCGCTTCGCCGACAACGGCCCGGGCATCGCGCCCGAGCATCTGTCGCGCGTCTTCGACCCCTTCTTCACCACCAAGAGCGTTGGCAAAGGCACCGGGCTGGGCCTGTCGATCAGCTACGGCATCGTCGAGCAGCACGCGGGTCGTCTTTTGGTCGAGAATTTGCCGCAGGGCGGCGCGCTGTTCACGCTGACCCTGCCCTTGATGGCGATCGGGGCGGTTGTGGCGGGGACCGGGGATCTTGCGTCCGGACCTGATCCATAGGACACTTGAGTCTGCTTTTTTTCTGGCTTCAGGGAGCGATAAGAAAATGTTGAAACGCGTGCCGCTTAGGCGAACCATTCATCTGGCGATTGGCGCATCGCTGCTGTTGTCGGGCTGCTCGACGCAGCAGGTGCTCGATATCGCCACCGCCAAGGACCCCAAGGCCTTCGTCACCTCGCTGGCGCAGAACAGGGTGGAGACCTACAAGCGCGACCCGCGCGTGCTGCTCGCCGACTTTGACCGGCTCAAGGCAGAACTCGACCGCCTGTTTGGCAATGTGAAGCAGGAAAGTGCAAAGCAGTGGGGCAGCGAGGAATCCGAGACCCTGCCCAGTCCCAAGCGCTATGTGAAATACACCGAGCAGTACCGCAACCGGATCGTGGTCGACTATGAGCGCTCCACCATCCGCATCGAGCACATTCAGTCTGCGCAAGCCCGGGAGCGGGTGCGAAGCGCGATCATCGTCGCCTTGCTGACGCCCGAGGACCCCAAATCGGCAGACGTTTTTTCCGACAGCGACGTGATCCTCGATGGCACGCCCTTTCTGCAGTATCTGGTGCTCGACCAGAACAGGAAGACCATGAATTCGCGCCAGGATGTCGAGCGTTTTGCCGATTACCTGGTCGCCAACCGCCTGCAAAACCGCAAGATTTCAGTGGGTGGCAAGCCGGTCGATGTGGTTTATGCGCAGTTCGATATGATCGGCGCCGAGCAGGACCGCGTGGTGGCCGCCGCGCCAGCCAAAAAGCCACCGGCCAAGTCTGCACCCAAGGTGACGCCAGCCAAGCCCGCCGACCTGCGCCCGGACCTGAAGGCCGACGACCGCGCCGATCCCAACCAGTACGCCACCGCAGACAAGATCGCGCCCAAGTTTCTTGCCATGGTCAACAAGTACGCGGCCATCACAGGCGTCGACCCGGCGCTGATCTTCGGCATCATCTACCAGGAGAGCCGCTTCAACCCGCACGCCGTCTCGCAGGCCGAGGCCTACGGCATGATGCAGCTGGTGCCCAAGAGCGGGGGCGTGGAGGCATTTCGCAAGGCCAAGGGCGAAGCGGTCCGGCCCACCAAAGAGTACCTGATGGACCCGGAGAACAACATCGAGCTGGGCGCCACCTATCTTGGCATGCTGCTGTTCGACTACTGGACCAAGGGGGTTGGCAACATCCCCTCGCGCGAGTACTGCGCGATCTCGGGCTACAACACCGGGCCCGGCAATCTGGCCAGGGCCTTCACCGGCACGACCAGCAAGCTCGGCGACGCGCAGGCCAAGGCCAACAGCATGAGCCCCGAAGTGCTGTTTGATTTCCTGCGGGCCAATCTGCCCTACGCCGAGACGCGCGATTACCTGCTGCGGGTCTCGGCGGCGCGCCGGCATTACAAGGAAATGTTCTATCCAAACTCCTGAAGACATTGCCCCAGATCGCGGCCGCCGCGCTTGGGTCTGCGCGGGCGCGGCGGCGCTTTGTCGCTGGTCGGTCGATCAGCGTTCCACGATGGCCACGACACCCTGGCCGCCGGCCGCGCAGATCGAGATCAGGCCCCGGCCCGAGCCCTTTTGCGTCAGCATCTTGGCCAGGCCGGCAAGCAGGCGTGCGCCGGTCGCCGCAAACGGATGCCCCGCCGCCAGAGAGCTGCCATTGACATTGAGCCGGGCCGGGTCGATCTCGCCGAGCGGCTGCGCCAGCCCCAGACGCTCGCGGCA
>CAIMBE010000235.1 GCA_903839085.1 uncultured beta proteobacterium
ATCGCAGCGGCGACCTCGCCCACACGGCGCATATGGCCCGAGGTGTAAGGGTCGCGCACGTCCATCATCTGCGACACCGCATCGACCGTGCCGAGCACCGAATGCTCCAGCCGCGCCACGTAGTCGCGCACCTGCTCCTCGCTGCGCACCCTGCTGGTGATGTCCTGCAAAACCCCGATCACCACAGGCGAGCCCGCCACATCGGCCAGCCTCGCTTCGGAGCCCACAATGACGGTCTTGCCATCCCGGTGCCGGGCCCTGTATTCAACCCGCTCGATGCGCGACTCGCGCCGATTGATGCGCTCGATGAATTGCAAAACCTTGTCCCGGTCCTCGTCGGCAATCAGCGGCAGCAGGGGCTTGCCGACCAGTTCGGCCGCAACGTAGCCGAGGATCTCCGCGGCGCGCGGGTTCACGTAAAGCACGTCAACGCCGTCGAGCATGTACACGCCGACCAGCGTCTGTTCCACCAGCCCTCGAAACTTTGCCTCGGCAGCTCGGTAGCCGGTGATGTCGGTATGGGTCCCGATGACCCGCAGCGGCTGGCCCCTGGCGTCGCGCTCGACCACCAGACCACGGTCCAGAATCCATTTCCAGCTGCCGTCCTTGCAGCGCACGCGATGTTCATTGACGTATTGGGCCGTCCTTCCTTGCAGATGCGCCGTCACCTCCGCCATGGCCCGGTCATGGTCATCCGGGTGCACGCGCTTTTCCCACTCGTCCAGGCCGTCGCCGATCTCGCCTTGCGTGTGGCCGAGCATTTCCTTCCAGCGTTTGCTGAAGAAGATCCGGCCCGAGGGCACGTCCCAGTCCCATAACCCATCGCCGGCGCCTTCGATCGCGAACCGCCAGCGGAATTCACTCTCGCGCAACGATTGCTGCGCGCTGTCGAGCAGGTGGAACGGTTCCTGCAAGGTGCGCTCCACCAGCGCCACATAAATGAACCAGTAGGCAACGATCTTCAAAAGATGTCCGACCAGGTTGGCCCCGGCGTAGACGCTCACGTAGCGGGTGAAAGCGAACTCCGCCAGCATCATCGCCACGATCGAGACGCTGGTGGTGATGAAAAGCTGTCTGGTCATCAGATCGCGCATGCGCCACAGCAGGATCAGGGTCGCTGCCAGCAGCACGATGATCAGGTACTCCGAATAGATCTTGAACGGGGTCAGCCCCTGGCCCTCGATATAGGCATCCGGAAAGGCGCCCGAGCCGATCAAAACCAGAATCGCCGCCACCGCCAGCCCATAGCCGGCGTGAAGGTAGCTCATGCGCACCGCGCGGCGCAGGAACAGGGGGGCGCTGATCATCACCGCCGCCTGCAGATAGCGCGCTGCAATCCACAGCTGGGTGGCCGGGTTGGCGCCATCCACGGGCAGCAGGCCCATGCCCTTGAACGCCAGCGTGTGCACCACGTCGAGCACCGCGCACCAGCCGATGCCGATGGCGATGTAGATCAGGAAATGATTCTTCGTGAACCGCCAGGAGGTCGAGGCGACCATCAGGGCCGACAGCGCAATGACGATCGAGAATCCCTCCGCCAGAACGTGAAACACCAGGTAGTTGACCAGCAGGCCGAGCAGGCAGGCGCCGCCGACGAGCAGGGCCGGCAGCGTTGCACGCAGCGCGTCACCCCAAATAGCGACCTGGGAATGCACCGCGGAACTCTGGCCACCTCCCTGGCTCACTTTGACCTCGCAATCTTTTCAGTCTGCTCACGCATGCCTGCACTCGCACTATACAGTCACTTCGGGGCCGCGAGCAAGCCACCGATGGCGGCATCAGCCTTTGGCTGTGGTTCCAGCCCGACGGCCGGACGGCCTCGATGCGGATTGTGGGTCAGGCCGGGGCGATGGAATTTTGCCGACCGGTCTCGCGCAGCAATTGCAGTGCTTCAACAAACATGAAATCGTTGATCTGCTGTTCGAGTTTGCCGCCGCGCCCGCCCAGAAACGCCTTCAATCCGGTTTGGTGGCGCCGATAGAAATCAATCGCCGCCAGGTCATCCGTGGCCAGCAGCGCGTCGAGCTGCAGCAGCAGGCCCTGCGCCTCGGCCTGAGCCAGCGGCGGCGTGGCTTCTCCCGCGTCCTGCGATGCGACTTCTGGCAAACCGGCCTCGATGGCGCAGACCAGAGACCGAAAGTCGGTCTCAAGCTTTTCAGCGGCGATCGCGACATCCGCATCGTCCAGTTGCGCTGGCGCGTGCACGAGCGTGGCGTCGATCGCCGCCGCCTGATCCTGAAGCGTTTTGGCCCCGAGCGCGCCGGCCACGCCCTTGAGGGTGTGGGCAGCGCGATGTGCGGTCGTGAAGTCGTTCGCCGCCAGCGCCCGGCGCAGTTGCGCGGCGTCGTCGTTCTCCGTGAACTTGCGCAGCAGGCGCCGATAAAGGTCGACATTGTGGTTGACGCTGCGCAAGCCGGCAACCGCGTCCAGCCCGGAAATGGCCGCCAGGTCGGCGGGCAGTTTGCCCTTGCCGGCAAGCGGCGCGGTGACGACCGGCCCAGGGTGGCCCGCGTTCGCCGGCAGCCAGCGCAGCAGGGTCGAGAAGAGCACTTCCGGATCGACCGGCTTGGAAATGTGATCGTTCATGCCGGCGGCCAGACAGGCATCACGCGCTTCGTCGAAGGCGTTCGCCGTCATTGCCAGGATCGGCACCTTCGCCCGCCCGGGCAGGGCGCGGATCTGTCGCGTCGCTTCCAGGCCATCGAGCACCGGCATCTGCATGTCCATCAGGATCAGTTCGTAGTCGGCAGCACGCGCCTTGATGACGGCGATCGCGCCGTTGTCTGCCACATCGGCCTCGATGCCGACGCTGCGCAGCAGGTCGCGCGCCACTTCCTGGTTGATCGGATTGTCCTCGGCCAGGAGCACGCGGCCGTTGGCACGTTGACGCAAGGCCGCCTCTGCGAGTCCAGTCCCGACATCCACCGACGAGCGGTGTTCGCCCGAAAGCGCATCCTGCACCGGATCGTAGAGCTTTGAGGGGGTCAGCGGTTTTTGCACAAAACCAAAGTAGCCGGCTGCCGACAGGACCTCCGCCGGCTGTTCCTCGCCGTAGGCGCTCAGCAACAGGCAAACCGGCTGGCGCGAGAGCGGCCACTGCCTCAGCCGGCGCCCGAATTCGATGCCGGTGATGTCCGCCAGACGCGAGTCGACCAGCAGCAGCGCATAGGGTGCGCCGGCGGCGTCGGCCTGCTGCGCGTCCTCGAGCGCCGCCAGCCCGGTGGCGGCCGCGCTCACCCGCATGCCCTGCATTTCCAGCATTCCGACCAGGGCCTCGCGGGTGTCGCGCGAAGGGTCGACCACCAGCGCGCGCATGCGGAAGGTGTCGACGCGCTCGACGCGCTCGGCGACCATGGTGCCGCCAAAGCCCAGAGGAACCTCGACCCAGAAGGTGCTGCCTTTCCCGGGCTCGCTGTCAACGCCGATTCTGCCCCCCATCAGCTGTACCAGGCGACGGCTGATGACCAGACCCAGACCGGTCCCGCCGTGCTTGCGCGTGGTCGAGCGGTCCGCCTGCTCGAACGGCTGGAACAGGCGTTCGCGCTGCTCCTGGGTGATACCGATGCCGGTATCGGCGACCTCGAAGCGGACCGTCATGCCGCTGTCGGCGGCGCCGCTGACAAAAGCGCGCATCGAAACACTGCCGGCCTCGGTAAACTTGACCGCGTTGCTGGCCAGGTTAAGCAGGATCTGGCCCAGGCGCAGGCCATCGCCGTACAAGGTGGCTGGCATGTCACGCAGATCGATGACCAGTTCCAGACCTTTCTCGGAGATCTTTTCCTGAATGATGCTGCAGATGTTCTGAATCACTTTTTCAGGCTCGAAATCGACCGGGTCCAGTTGCATCTTGCCGGCCTCGATCTTCGAGAGATCCAGGATGTCGTTGATGACCGAGAGCAGGTGATCGGCGGCGCCGGAAATCCTGCCCAGCCGTTCGGCCTGGTCGGGGCGCGGATTGCCGCGACGCAGCATATGGGTAAAGCCGATGATGGCATTCATCGGCGTGCGAATTTCGTGGCTCATGTTGGCCAGAAAAGCGCTCTTGGCCTGGCTTGCCTCCTCGGCCCGCTGGCGCGCCTCACCGAGCTCTGCCGTGCGGCTTGCCACCAGTTCTTCCAGATGTCGGCGGTGCTGCTCGAGTTCCGCCTCCATGCGCCGACGGTCCGTCACATCCTCCTGCATCGACAGGTAGTGCGTGATGCGCCCATCGGCCTGGCGAATCGGTGCCACGGTGGCTGCGCTCTGGTACTCGCTCCCGTCCTTGCGCCGGTTGCAGAACTCGCCCGACCAGCTTGCTCCCCGGGCCAGCGCGGACCGAAGTCCGGCATAGTTCGCTTCGGGCGTCTTGCCCGATTGAAGCAGTTTGCGCGCAATGAGCCCGATCGCCTCCTCGCGGCTGTAGCCGGTGCTGCGCACAAAGGCCTCGTTGACATACTCGATCCGGCCATCGACATCGGTGATCAACACGCTCTCCGGACTCTGGTCGACCGCCATCGAGAGTTTGCGGATGTGTTCCTCGGCCTGCTTGCGCGCGGTGACGTCGCGCAAATTGACGACAAAGCCGCCGACCGCCGAATCGGACAGCGCATTGGCGATATTGGCCTCCAGGTGGACCCAGTGGCCGGCGCGGTGCTGCCAGCGCTGCTCGAAGCTCAACAGTTCGCTGGGTCGGCGCTCAAGCTCTGCAAGAACCGTGGCGACGCCGGCGCGGTCCTCTGGATGAGACAGGTCGAGAAAGTGGCGGCCCAGCAGGTCGCCTGGCGCGTAGGCGCAGATGCGCTCGACCGAGGGACCGACGAAGCTGATGTCGCCGGCCGCGTCGACGACCAGCACCACGTCCGACGCATGCTCGATCAGGGCGCGCAAACGCTGTTCGCTGTCGCGCAGCGCCCTGGTCTGCTCGATCACGCGCTGCTCCAGCGTCGCATTGAGCTCTTCGAGCGCGATCTGGGTGCTGAGCAATTCGCGATTCTGCAGCACCGCGTTTTCGTAGGTCGAGGCCAGCAGGTTCATCATGCGCTGCGGGCTGACCTGAACCGAGTGCGCCTGCCCTTCGATCCAGAGTTCGGTCCTGGGCTGCTCCTCTCGCTCATCGTGCTCGGGCGCGCGCGCCATCAGGATGCCGATCCACGACAACAGCGAGGCCTTGTCGTAGGGCTTGGTCAGGTAGGCATCGGCGCCCACCTGCATGCCGCGCATCACATCGCGCGGGTCCGACAAGGTGGTCACCAGGATCACCGGAATCCTCGCGATGCCGGCATCGGCGCGAATGCCCTCGCACATCTCGTAACCATCCATGACCGGCATATTGACGTCGCTGATGATCACCGCGGGACGAAGGTGGCGCGCCTTGTCCAGCGCCTGGGCGCCGTTGTTGGCGATGGCCACGCCATAGCCGGCGTCATGCAGGGTGCGGCGCAGCAGTTCGGCCTGGACCGGGCTGTCTTCGACGATCAGAATGGTGGTTTGCGGCGGGCTCACGGGATCCTCCTTGCGCTCAGGCGCAGCAGCGCCCCGGCGATCTCCGGCAAGGGCAGAACCGCCCGCGCCGCCCCGCTGTCGATCGCCGCCTTGGGCATGCCGAACACAATGCTCGATTGCTCATCCTGCGCAATGGTGAAGCCACCGGCGCTGCTGATCTCGAGCAGGCCCTGGGCGCCGTCGTGCCCCATGCCGGTCAGCAAAACACCCGCCGCGCCAGCGCCGTACTGGCGCGCCAGCGAGCGCAGGGCCAGATCGATCGAGGGCCGATGACCGCCGACCGGCAGCAGGGCCGAGCAGCGAAAACGCCCGTCCTGGCCGATTTCGAGATGACGGCCGTCGATCGCAAAATAGGCTGTTCCGGGCTCCGGCGCCATGCCGGCCTGGGCGCTGCAGATCCTGATCTGGCAACAGCCGGCGAGCCAGTTGACCAGGCCCTGCATGAAGCCGTTGGCGATGTGCTGGATGCAGATCAGCGGCAAGGGAAAACTGCGCGGCAGCGAGCGCAGTATCGCTTCGAGCGCCTGCGGCCCGCCGGTCGAGGCGCCAATGCCGATGATGCGCGGATGCTGCGTCGGCGCAATCAGCCGGCCGGGCGCGGGCGCGGCGGCAGCCTGGTTGGCAGTGCTTTGCGTGCGGCGCTTGAACACCTTGACCCCGCTGAGGATCCTGATTTTCCGGATCAGGTCCTGTGCCATGGTCCCAAAGTCCACTTGATTGCCACCCAGCGGCTTGGCCAGCACCTCTACGGCGCCGGCCTCAAGCAAGGCGAAGATATTGTCCTTCTGACCGTCCTGCAGGGACGTGCTCATGACCAGGATCGGCACCGGGTACTGGCTCATCAGTTCGCGCGTCAGGCTCAGGCCGTCCATGCCGGGCATGTGGAAATCGGTGCAGATCACGTCGGGCCTGATCTGCAGTGCCATTTTTAGCGCCTCCAGACCATTGCTGGCGCAGGCGACCACCTCGATGTCGCCCGCCGTTGCCAGCATGCGCCGCAGAATTTCGAGCGTCAGCGAAGAATCATCGACCAGAAGGACGCGAATCATGCGCGCAGAGTCGGGGCTGGATGTCGCGTTCATCCGACCAGGCGCTCCAGGCAATCGAGCAGGATGCTCTGGTCGAATTCGGGCTTGGTGATGTAGGCATTGGCGCCGATTTCGAGACCGCGGCGCTTGTCCTCGTCGGTGGCCAGCGAAGTGACCAGAATGATGGGCAGATGGGCATACTGCGAGATGGCGCGCACTCGCTTGGCCAGTTCCAGCCCGTCCATGCGCGGCATGTTGATGTCGCTGACCAGCGCGTCAAACTGGCGCGCGGCGAGCTTGGCATAGGCATCCTGGCCATCGATGGCGGCGACCACTTCGTAGCCCGCCCCCTCCAGAATGCGGATCTCCTGGGCCCGCGTCGTGATGCTGTCCTCGGCCAGCAGGATCAGTTTCTTGCGCTGTGCCGAAGTCCCGGCGCGGCGCGGCGCGACCGGCGGCGCGCCGGCGCGCGCCAGCGAAGCCAGCAGGTCGTGCGGTTTGAGCACCATGCAGATGTCGCCGCTGCTCAGGAGGGTGGCGCCAAGCACGTTGCGCAAACCGTGCAGCAGTGGGCATTGCGGCTTGAGAACAACTTCCTGCTCGTCGAGCAGGGCATCGATGAAAACGCCAAAGCTCTCGCCTCCCGCCTGCATGAAAACGCAGGGCCTGAGGCCGTCTGTGGCCGGTTCTGCAACGGCTTCGTGTGGTCCCGCTGAGGAGAGTTCGAGCAGATCGGCCAGGGGCGCCACGGCCAGCGGCGTGCCGCGGTGCAAAACGGCGTTGCGACCCTCCAGCGCAAAGACACCCGAGGGCGCGATGGAGCGGCTGACGATCACCGCGTCGGCCGGCAGGCCGTAGCACAAGCCATTGACCTCGACCAGCAGCACGCGAAGCGTGGCCAGCGTGACGGGCAGGCGGATCACGAAAGCGCTGCCCTGACCCGCTGTCGAGGCAATGCTCAGCGAGCCCTTGAGACGCTCGACGTTGGCGTGCACCACATCCATGCCGACGCCGCGCCCGGAAACATCGGTCACAAAAGCCTTGGTCGAAAGCCCCGGCAACAGGATCAGGGCCTGCAACTGCTCGGTGCTCATCGCCGCCAGCGCCTCCTGGCTGAGCAGGGCGCGCTTGGCGGCGGCGTTGCGGATGGCCTGGGCATCGAGTCCCCGACCGTCATCGCTGACCTCGATCACGACGCTGTCTGCCTTCTGGCTGGCCTTGATGCTGATGCGCCCGCGCGCCGGCTTGCCGCACGCCAGGCGCTCGGCCGGCGGCTCGATGCCATGATCGATCGCATTGCGCAGCAGGTGCATCAGGGGGTCCTTCATTTCCTCCAGAATGCGCTTGTCGGCCTGTGTTTCCTCGCCCTCGATCAGCAGTTCGACCTCCTTGTCCTGCTCCTGTGCAAGCTCGCGCACCATGCGCGCATAGAGCTTGAGCAGATTGGACAGCGGCAGCAGGCGGATCTGGCGCACCGCGCTGTCCAGGGCGCCGCTGAGCGCCTCCAGGCGGGCACCGTCCTCGGCGTGGGCGCGGCGCACGCGGCGCAGGGAGTCCTCGATCAGGCCGAGACTGGCCGGCAGGTCTGCGTGAGGGGCCTGGGCTGCCCGGGCCACTTCGTCGAGCAGGTCGTCGATATCGCTGAGCCGTCGCAGCACGCGGGTTCGCGTGACCACCAGTTCGCCGCTGTGCGTCATCAGTTCATCGAGCCTGCGGGTGTCGACGCGCACCGATTCAATCTGCAACGGGACCAGCGCCAGGGACGGCTCTGGCGCGGCCTCGAAAACGGCGGAGGGGACCGCCACCGCCGGCGCCACCGCCACCGCCTGGGCGACGCGGGGCTGCGCAAGCGGTACGCCGGCCGCAGCGGGCGCCGTCGCGCCCTCCTGGACGGCCAGTTTCACGAGATCGCCGATCTCGGCAATCTGTCGCAACATGACGCTGACGGCTTCCCGGTTCAGTGCGCTGACACCGTGACGCGCCAAATTAAGCCCGTCCTCGAGTTTGTGGGCCAGCACCTGGATGCTGCTCAGGCCGAGCATGCGGGCGGCACCTTTCATGCTGTGCGCCTCGCGGAAAGCCTCCTCCAGCAGCGCCTGCTCGGCCGGCGTCTGTTCGAGCTGCAAGAGCACCTCGTCCAGACGCTGCAGGTGCTCGGCGCTCTCCGCCCTGAAGAGCTCGCGCAGCATCGGGTCCTGGATCATCGTCGCACCAAGCTCTGCCATGTCATCGGCCTAGATCAGCGCCTTGAGGTCCTGGGCCACTTCATTGAGTTTCTGCACGCCCTGCTGCGTCTGCTGCGTGGCGATGGCAATCTGCTTGGATCCGGAGGACAGGCTCTTCATGGCCTCGGTCACCTGATTGAGCGCGATCGCCTGCTGCCTGCTGTTGAGCAGCACCTGCTGCGTGCTGAGCGAAACACTGTTCACGGCAGTGCTGATTTCCTCGAAAGCGTCGACCGTGCGCTGGGTGATGACGCCCGCCTCGACAGCGCAGCGGTTGCCGTCCTCGGCGACCATGACCGCCGAGTTGGTGGCTTTCTGGATTTCGGTCACCAGCACATTGGCGCGGCTGGCCGACTTCTTGCTCTCCTCTGCCAGTTTGCGCACTTCGGCCGCCACCACCGCGAAACCCTTTCCCTGCTCGCCGGCGCGCGCCGCTTCGACCGCGGCGTTGAGGGCCAGCATGTTGGTCTCGCTGGCAAGTTCGCCGACGACCCGCGCGATGCCGCCGATCTGCGCCGCCTGCTCGGAAAGGCGCGAAATCTGCTCGGCCACCGAGCCCACCTTGCGCTGCATTTCGGTCATGCTCTGCGCCACCTGGGAAGCCAGGCGCCCACCCTCGCTGGCGACCTCGAGTGCCTGCTTCGCGGCCACGGCGGTCGAGTCAGCCTGATCCGCGGACTGGCGCGATGAGGCGCCCAGTTCCTCGACCGTGCTGGTGGTTTCGCTGACCGCAGCGGCCTGCTGGGTCACGCTGCGCTCGTGTTCGGCGACGGTCGCCGCGATCTGGGCGCTCGACGCGCTCATGCCGGCGATCGCCTCGCCGATGCTGCCGCTGATGCGCGAAGCCACCACGCTGCCCATGCCGGCCGCCAGCAGCACCGCCAGGGTGCTGGCGAGCACCACCAGCAGCACCATCTGGCGCAGTTCCTGGCTTTGCTGCTCGACCCTGTGATCAAGAATTTTGCGCTCGGCCGCGATGAAGGCTTTCAATGTTTTTTCCAGTTCGGCATCGAGCTCAGTGCCGCGGCCGGACCTGACCATGGCCACCGCTTCGCCAGCCTTGTTCGCCTCGACCAGCGCGATCTCGCGATCGCTGAACTCGATCAGGCTCTTGCGCGCCGCATCGACGCGCTGCAGCATCTGGCGTTGCTCAACATCCTGCACCATCGTCTCCAGGCCGGCGCGGGCTTGCTCATACTCGCTGCGCGCTAATTTGAGGGCGCTGTGCACGCGCTCGTCCGGCGAGATGATGTAGGCGCGCACCGCAGAAAGGCCTTGTTCATATTCGCCAAACAAATCGCCCGCTGCGATGACGATCTTCTGGGCGGCCTGCACCGATTCGGTGGTACGCTGCAAACCCTGCGCGCTGAAGACGGTGATGATCGAGACCGCCACCAGCAGCCCCAGGGGCAGCAGGTAGCCCAGCAGAATGCGTTTCTTGAGACTCATGGACTTGGACATGGGAGCGCTCCTCGATCAGGGTTGGTGCGGTGGGTTATGGATGGTGGCCGGACTGCGCGCCTGCAAGGCAGCCAGCAGGCGGGAACTGTCGATCAGGCTGGCAACCCGCCCGGCCAGCGTCAGGACGCCGTGGCAGAGATTGGCGCTGCCTTCAGCCGGGGCGTCAGCGGCGCGCGCAATGTTCGCCGGACTGAAGCTGACGACGTCTTCGATGGCTTCCGCCAGGACGGCGAACTCGATCGCGCCAATCTTCAGAACAACAACTTGCGGGGCCGCCAGGGCGGCGCCCAGGCCGAGCACCGGACGGATGTCGATCAGCGTCAGAATGTGACCGCGCAGGTTCATGTGGCCCGCCACGTGGGCCGGACTGCACGGGATCGGCGTGAGTCCGCGCAGGTGGACAAATTCGCCGACGACGCCGACGTCAAGGCCGAACAGCTCACCGTCGAGACGGATCAGGGCGTAGACGAGCTGCGCGGCATGCTCCTTCTGCCCGGGCACCTGGGCAAGAAGACGGGCGCGGGTGCGAAAGATTTCATCATCCTCGCCCTGCGTGGGCGTGGTCGACAGGTCGGCGCTGTCGATATCAGGCAGTTCAAGATCGGCGGCCTCGTGCAGCAGCACGGCAATGTCGAGCAGCATCAGCAGAGCGTCTTCGAGCTTGACCGCGCCACGCAGGAATCTCGTTTCTCCGCCGGGCAGCTGAAAATGTCCGGCCGGCTCGATCGCCGCGGACGGCACCGAGACAACGTCGTGCAATTCGTTGACCAGAATGCCCAGGCAGTGCCGCCCTTCCTCGATCACCACCACGCGGTCCTGCAGCCGCCTTGGGCTTCGGCCATGGGAAAAGCGCAAACCCAGGTCCATCACGGGAACAACCTGTCCGCGCAAATTGAAGACGCCGCAGATGAAGGGCGGCAACTCCTCGATCGGCGCGAGCTCGGGCAGCCAGATCACCTCGCGCACGGCCAGCGCATCGACCGCGTAACGCGCGCTGCGGTAGCCGACGACAAGAAAGGTCTGCTCCATGCTCTAGTGCGTGGCGAAGTGCGCGCTCCGGTCGGGCGGCGCGGAGATGGCGCCGGGCGCTGCGTTGCGCAGTCTCGACTCGAGAAAGGACAACATGGGGCCGGCGGTCGAATTGTCGTAGGGCTTGATCGGCGCGGCGGCGGGCAGCTTGCGCAATTCGAGGCAGGCGGTCTGCAACATCCTTCGGGCGCGCTCCGGGTGACCGCCCTGTTCCAGCAGCGCGCTGAGTTCGAGGTAGGCGGCCACCAGCGAAGGATCAAGGTAGATGACCTTGTCGAGCATCGCCCGGGCCAGACGGACATCGCCGCGCTCCTGTGCCAGTTGCGCGAGCAGATAGTAGGGCCAGGGGTTCAAGGGTGCCAGCAGCAGCGCGCCGCGACAGGCCTGCTCGGCCTCTTTGGCCTCGCCCCGGTCGGCATGGCGCCAGGCTTGCTGCACCAGGTCTTCAGGGGCGGGCCTCCACTCTGCCGGACTGGTGGGTGCGGCGCTTCGGCGCAGCGCCTGCGCCGCAGCCGCCTTGGCCGGCGGGCTGGCGTGCACCGCGGCCTTCAGCCTGGCAATCGGCAGCGCGGCGGGCGCCTCAGGCGCTGCCAGTTTGTGCATCACCACCGACTCGGCGAAGACGCTCGACTGCAGGCCCTGCGTGTTGTGGCCGAGCAGTTCGCCATGCCCGGTGATCAGGTAGCCGCCTTCTGCCAAAGCCGCTGTCAGCTTGGTGGCGACGCGGGACACGGCAAGCGCCTGCATATAGATGAACACATTGCGGCACATGATCAGGTCAAATTGCTGCAGAGCGCCGTCGGCGTCGGGGATCTGATCGGCGACCAGATCGGTGCGCGCAAAGCGCACCAACTCGCGCAGCGCCGGCACGATCACCCACTCGCGCCCCTCGTGGTGGAAATAGCGGTGCTTGCGCTCCTCATCGAGCGCGCGAAACGACCACTCGCCATAGCGGCCGCGCCGCGCAATGTCGAGCGCCCGGGTATTGATGTCGGTGGCGATGATCTCGATCTCCCATCCCGGAATCTTCGGCCGCATCTCGTTCAGCAGCATGGCCAGGGTATAGGCCTCTTCGCCGCTGGCGCAACCGGCGCTCCAAAGGCGCAGGCGCCGCGAAGCGCTGCGCCGCTCGATCAGTTCGGGCAGGATTTGCTCTGCCAGCAGCCTGAACTGATCCGGATCGCGCAGAAAATAGGTCTCACCGGTGGTCAGCTGAACCGTCAGCTCTTCACGTTCAAGGCAACCCGCAGCGCCGCCCTCCTGCAGCAAGCGCAGATAGGCGCCCTCGCTGGCCAGGCCGCGCGCATGCATGCGCCGCGCGATCCAGTTGTGCACGGCCGCGAGGTCCTGCTCGCGAAGGCGCAGTCCGACCACGGCATGGACCAGATCGATGATTTGTTGCCCGCTCAAGGAAACGCCCGCGCCGGGTTGCGCACCAATCGGCGTTGCCTTCGGTGACGAAGCGGCGCTGATCTCTGCATCCTTCATGACGTCAATGCAACTGCGGTCGGGTCAATCTGTTGTGAGTTCTGCAGGGCCGTGTTCGAAGCACCAGCACGCCCAAGCGCCATCGCAAGAACCCTGGCCATCCGCTCGAGTTCCTGAAACGGAATCGGCTTGGGCAGGATGCGAATATCGTCGGGCAAACCGCCGCGCCGCGAAACTTCGGCCGCGCTAAGACCGGTCACGACGACGATCTCCATCGGGTCCAGGTCGGCCATGCCGCGAATCGTGCGCAGCATCTGGAAACCGTCCCATTCGGGCATGTGCAGATCGGCAATCAACAAGTCCGGCCGGTTAGAGCCGAGGCGGACCAGCGCCTCGAAACCGTTTTCGACGGTTGTCACGATCGGTCTGAAGTCCCAGCGCGCCAACTGGATGCGGTAAAGCCGCGACAGCGCCGAATCGTCCTCCACCACCAGGATCCTCAGGTGCTCGGGCGCTACCGGTGCCTGGAGCGGGAGTTCGATCGACCTGGGCAAGACCGCCGCCGGCAGCATATTCTCAATCGACGCCCTGAGGATGCGGCGATGGCCCCCGATCGTCCTGCGGCAGGCGAGAACGCCCTTTTCACACCAGAGTTGCACCGTGCGCGGCGTCACCTCGAGCAGCTTGGCTGCTTCGTGGGTTGTATAGAAATCCTTGGTCGACTCCCGTGCTTGGCGCATGCCCGGATGATACGGCAATTTCCGGTTTCAAGTGAAAATGGTCCCAATAATTTCGCTTATTTCGCTTTTATTTCCTCTTGATGACTATGAGCACCCACTTGATTCCGACCCGGCAGGAACGATGGCGGCGACGCTTGCGGTCAGCGACTGGCAATCAGCGTGGCGGCAAAACCATGGTCATGGTCGATGTCTTCGCGGTCCAGCGCCGACCGTGGCAAATCGAACTTGACTGCCGCCCTGGCGATCGCGGCGCCGGCCAGGCCCGGCACAAGCGCCAGGCCCGGAGCCGGGCTTCGCGGGGCAGGACGCTGCGCTACCTGGTGCGGTTCCCGCACTTTGGCCAGGGCCGTCCGGCCACCGAACGCCAGTTTCCAGACAAAAAGAAAATCGCCTCCCCGCACACTGCTGTCGAAGCGGTGAATCTCGTCAAACAGTTCATTCTGGAGATCGGGTGCATCGCGCATCAACCCTTCCTGCCACTCATGCATCACCAGTTGCGTGAGCATCACGTCAGCCGCGCCGACGCGCGGCATGAGCACCAATTCGCAACCGAGGACCTGAGATGACAGGCCGCGCCGCCGCAGAACGGTGTTCAAAGCGAGTTGAATCATCTCGCGCTGCCTTTCATTCTTCTTCGACTTTGCGCTGCCGCGCTCAGTCAGGACCCCGATCTTGGTGTCCTCATTGCGGGAGCGCCTGCTTCGTCCAAAACCAAAGAAGAATTCAAACATGTCCATTCCCTCCTGAAAGGTGTGCGCCGCGATTCCTTTGCCCGCCTAGCTTAAGCCGACCCCGGCGCCGTGAGGACGCTGAACTTGTAACAATTGCAACCCGCTGTAGTGACCCTTAAGATCGCGACTCATATCCTTTGCGGAGTGAAAGTCCCTGATGAAGCATGTTTTGGCGATCGCAGTTCTGGGCGTCTGTGTGGCCCATGGCGCCTGGGCCCAGTCGCTGTGCACCAGTGATGGCCGCGCCGCGCCCGCAACCCTGGTCGAGCACTTCGTCAGCGCCGACTGCGAAGCCTGCTGGGGTGCCCCGCAATCAGGGCCGGCCCGGCCGCGCTCGATCAGGTTGGACTGGATCGTGCCCGGCCTGCAGGGCGATGACGCGCCGCTGGCCGCGATAGCCTCGCGCGACGCGCTGCTGCGGCTTGAAGCCCTGGGCCGGACCGCGCCGGACACTTCGCTGGTTGCAAGCAGCAAGGTTCTGCGCAACCGGGCTCACCGGGTGCGGGTGGCGCAGGGCCCGGCGGTTGGCGCGTACATCGGCAGCATCATCGAACTGCGGACCGACCACCCGATTCGACCGCAGGAACCTCTGAGCGCGTGGCTGCTTTTGGTGGAGAGCGTGGCGGCGGGTTCCGAAGGCACGACGGTGCAAAGAAATGTGGTGCGAAATGTGCTGGTCTCCACATGGAGCAAGCCGGACCGGTCCTCACCCGAGGGCCGGTACTTTTTTCATGAGCTGCGACCACTGAGCATCCCTGAGGGTGCCCAGGCGCAGCGACTGCGCGTCGTGGGATGGGTGCAGGACGCACGCGGTCGGGTGCTTGGCGCGGCCGAGTCGGCCTGCGCCAGACCGATCGATGTCAATTGACCGACTCACAAGAGGGGCGGGCCCGGTCCAAGGGCCGGGTCTGCGGCCAGCCCGGATTGGCGCGCCCGGCTAGTGAGGTTTCAGTTCTGGCAAGGACAGCACACGGCGCGCCTTCTTCAGCGGCGAAGATTCGGCTTCGGTGCTGCGTCGGCCGCGGACCCAATCCATCGGCGTCGTGTTCTTGTAGGCACAAAAAAGGGCTTGAACCGTCTGGTAATCAAGCCCGCTTTGCGTCAACAGCTGTTGCCAGCCAAGCGGCTCGCCAAGGTGCAGGTCGATCCACAAGCACAAGTCGTCCAGGGTCTTTTTTTGACTTGCCAGGTCCAGGTGCGAGAGCGCTTGATCACCCGGGCTGACACTCAGTTTGTAATGCGGCATCTTGTTTTTGTTCAGGTTTTGGCGGCCGATGTTACCGGCAGGGTCCTCGCGCCGTCAAACATCGCAAAAAAGTGATACCTGTTTTCATTTATTGATCTGTCATGAGTTATGCAGGCCTCAATAATGGCTGCAACGGCTGGGCTTCGGTGGTCCCGATGCGGCCGCACTCAGGCCAGGCGTGCGCAGGCCCGCGGCGGGACTTGATATTTATCACTTTGCACGCGTAAGATTCAAGCTAAAAAGGTGCAACGGCCGCTGGCGACTCGCTCCAGTTGACGTATCGCCAGGAGTGATGGGGCCCGAAAACCATGTCTGGAGGAAACCATGTACAGATTCACTCGCAGCGTGACGGTCAGGAACGCTGCCGAAATGCCCGGCGCGCTTCAGTTCTGCATCGCAGTCACCGACCATCTGAACAAGGCCTATGACCTCAACATGCGCGCCGGCGCCGAGATGTTTGGCGCCACGCGGATCCACTGGTTCTTCGATATGGACACACTCGAAGACATGTCCAGGCTCAATGCAGAGTTGCTGCAGGACGGCCACTACTGCGTGATGCTGGAGAAGGCAAAGCACTTTTGGCTCGACGGCAGCAGCCACGACAAAGTTGTGAAACTGCTCGACTGAATCGACCGGCCCCGCTGGCAGCGAGGGCCTCGTCCTCAGGCGGTCAGAGCCGCTTGATGCATGGCGACCAGGCGGGCGCGCTGGAGTTTGCCGGTAGCCGTCAGCGGGAGTGCGCTGACCCAGTGCAGCCAGCGCGGACGCCGGTAGCCCGGCAAGGCCTCGATGCCGGCCTGGATGCGCTGCCGGGCCACGGCCTGCTGCTGCGGCGCCGCGACGAGCAGCAAGGACAGCGCCGTCAGCCCTTCGGCCGTCTGCACGCCCACGCAGGCCAGTTGCGAGACGCTGTCCCCGGCGGCGCTGGCGAGGGCCTGCTCGACCCACAGGGTGCTGACCCAGCGCCCGCTGATCTTGAGCATGTCGTCGATGCGCCCGGCAAATTCCAGGTAGCCGCCGGAGCGTCGCAAAAACATGTCACCCGGGCAATACCAGCCGTCCAGAAAACCATCGGCCTGCGCCTGCGGGCGCTTCCAGTAGCCCAGTGCGACGCTGCTGCTGTGCAGCCAGACGCGCTGTGGCACGGCCGGCTCGACGTCACTGGCAAATCGAAGTTGCACCTGGGGCGAGACCTGGAGCAGGCCACTGTCATCCTGGCAGTAGAGCATCAGGCACATGGTCTCCGAAGTGCCGTAGCCGCTGACGATGGCCAGTCCGGTGGCCTCAAGCCACGCCTTGCGCACGGGTCCCGGCAACCCCTCGCCAGCAGAAACACAGTGGCGAATGCCGCAGTCGCGCAGTTGCATGGCAAGGCCGCTTTGCAGCATCTTGCTGTAGAGCGTCGGCACGCAAAAGAAAAGGCTGGGACGGTGCTGGCGCACCATCTCCAGGACACGCTGGGGGTCCGGCCACTGTCGGTCCAGGATCACCGTGGCGCCCGCCCTGAGACCGGCCAGCAGGCTGTTGCCCAGCGCATAGGCGAAAAAGAGTTTGGAACTGGCGTAGAGACGATCCGTCGCGCTGAGTTGCAACAGGCCACTGGCGAATGAATGCGGCTGCAAGGCCACGCGCTGCGCATGCACGACCCCTTTTGAGGCGCCGGTCGTGCCCGAAGTGCCAATCCACAGGGCCGGTGCCTCGGCCTCCTGCAGCAAGGGATCGACCTCGGCCGAGCGCGCCAATTGCCCGGCCCATGCCGACGCGTCCGCTCCGCTGGCAACCAGCACCGTGGGCAGCGCCAACTCGGCCAGAAGCTGCCGGATGGGCGGCTCAATGTCGGCCTCGCACCAGATAAAGACGACCTCGCTCTCGGACACGATCGGTGCCAGCTCGGACATTGCCAGGCGCGGGTTCACGCCAATCGCAACGCCACCGGCCCAGATCACGCCCAGGTAGGCGACCACCCAGTCGATGCTATCGGGCGCCATCACAATGACGCGCTCACCCCGGCGCAGACCCAGGGCCTGCCAGGCACCGGCGGAGCGGCGCACGCCCTGACGCAGCGCCTCGTAAGTCAAGGTTTCGCCGCCACACTCCAGCGCCACGTCCTGCGGCGCACCGCTTTGCAGCAGGGTCTGGGCGGCGTTCATGCCCATGGCGCAATCGCTCACGCTGTCGATTTCGGAAATCTGCAGGGAACTATTCAATTTCAATGGCGTTGCGCTTGATGACGGAGCCCCAGCGCAGGTAATCTTTGCGCAGCAGGGCGTTGAGCTCGCTGGAGGTGGATGACATCGCGTCAAGCCCGGCATTGGTCAGCACCGACTTGACTTCCGGCAATTTCATGATCGCCGCAATTTCGGTGTTCAGCCGGTTGATCACCGCAGCCGGTGCCTTTGCGGGAACAAAGAACGCGTACCAGATGTCCACATTGACGCCGTTGACGCCCAACTCCTGAATCGTTGCCACGCCGGGCGCCACCGGATGGCGCGCGGCACCGCCGACGGCGAGTGCCGTCAGCTTGCCGGAACTGACAAAGTTCTGAGCCACGTGAACCGGCAGAAAACCCACCATCAGCTCACCTGCCAGCAAGTCCTGAACGAAACCGGAGGTCCCCTTGTAGGGAACATGCAGCATGGCGAGTTGGGCTTCGCTCTTGAAAAGCTCCATCGCCATGTGGTGCGGCGTGCCGATGCCGGGTGAGCCGTAACTGACGAAGCCTGGCTTGGCTTTTGCCAGCGCAATCAACTCCTGCATCGACTTGATGCCGGACTTGGGACTGGCGACCAGCATCAAGGTGCCGTAGGCAGTCATGGACACCGACGCGAAGTCCTCAACCGGATTGAAGGGAACGCTTTTATAGAGCTGGGCCGCCATCAACATGGTGTTGGCGCCCATCAACATGGTGTAGCCATCCGGGTTGGCCTTGGCGACATTGTCGGCGCCGATGTTGCCGCTGGCACCGGGTACGTTTTGCACCACGACAGGCTGTCCCAGGCGCTCGCTCAATTTGGGCGAGACCGTGCGGGCAATGGTGTCCATGCCGGTCCCGGGCGTGAACGGCACGATGATCTTGATGGTCTGGGCAGGCCACACCTGGGCCAGCGAAACGGTGCCAAGCGTCATCAACAACCCAGCCAAAAAAACGCGAATCTTCATGCTTGTCTCCTCTTATTGTTTATCTCAAGAAACCAAATTCTGTTGCCAGAACTCACCGACATGTTAGTCCTCGCAGTCAGTTCATCAGTCCCGGTCGCGAGCAGTGGTCGATTGCCCACGTGTTGCAGGTTCCGCGCATGACACGGGGCCCGAGCACCTGGGTACTGTTCGTGCGGAGATACTAGTTAACTTGGAAAGCCGCGACAATGTGCCACTTTCAGATCAAGTCTTTTCCAAATCGAGATGAATCTTGGACACAATCGCCAACCTCAAAGCATTTGTGGCAACGGCCGATGCCGGAAGCCTTTCGGGCGCAGCGCGTCAATTGGGCGTGGTGCCGTCTGTCATTTCGAAACGAATCGATCAACTCGAATGGCGCATCCGCGCACCGCTCTTCAACCGCAGCACGCGCAAACTGGCCTTGACCGACGTCGGAGAACGCTATCTGGGCACCGTTCGGGACGCGATCCGGCAGCTCGATGACACGCTGGCCGGCATGGCGCGCGCCAGCGGCGAACTGCAAGGGCATATCAGGGTCAAGATACCCACCACGCTCGGCGTGCTTTATCTTAGCGAAATCCTCAACGATTTCCTTCGCAACCAGCCCATGATCAGCATGGACATTGTCTTGTCAGACCGGTCCGTCAACCCATTGGAGGAAGGCTTTGATATCGCGATCGGCGCGCTGCCGGAGTTGTACGCACAGGTGCAGGACCTTCCCCTGTGCCTGATGAAACGGTTTTTGTGCGCCGCGCCGGGCTATCTGCAGCGCCGGGGCACGCCGCTGCGTCCGGCCGACCTGGTGGACCACGATTGCCTGGTCTTCACGACATCGGGCGCCCGCTGGGAATTTCAGAGCGAGCAGGGCTTGATCGGCATCGATGTGCGTGCCAAGCTGCGCACCAACAATGGCACGGCGATCTGCCAGTCCGCGCTCGCCGGAGGCGGCATCGCAGTCCTGTCCGACTATCTGGCCCGCGCGCCCCTGCAGTCCGGTCAGTTGCTTGAGGTTCTTCAGGGTTTTGCGGTACCGGGGCTGTGGCTCAAAGCACTGGTGCCGAATAACCGCATCGAACTGCCGCGGGTTCGCCTGCTGCTTGACTGGCTCGAACAGAAACTCAAACCTCGGCCACCCTGGGACAGGGCACAGTGCGCTGACGCCTGAGGTCAGCGCAAGTCGGCCGTTCAGTTCTTGCCCTTGGCACACGCCCGGATGAAGGCCTTGAAGCTCTCTGCCGCCGGTGACAGCGTTCTGCCTTGGCGCGTGATGAAGGATATTTCGCGCCGGATCGCGGGTTTCACCATCTTCTTCACCTCAATCTTGTAGGCCCGGGTGATCGCACTGGCGTAGGACGGCAAGACGGCCACCCCCAGACCCGCATCCACCATGCCGACCACGGTCGACAGGTAGGCGACTTCGTAGGCATTTTGAAGCTCGATCCCGGCGTCGATGCGGCACTTCTTGATGAGCTGACCGACGGAATTGTCCGGCGTCAGCGAAATGAACGGATGTCCTGCCAAATCCTGCCAGGCGACGCTTGCTTTTGCCGCCAGTGGATGCCCTGCCGGGCAGGCCAGCACCAGGGTGTCGGCCATGAATGGCTCGGAGACCAGCTCGCGCCCCGATTTCTCGAAGGTTCCGATGCCGAAGTCAACCTCTGCATCGCGAACTTTGGGCTGAATCAAGCTGGCCAGCGTGTCTTGCAGGATGACCCTGATTCCGGGGTACATGGCAGCGTATTCGCCAATGATCTTGGGCAGCCAGATCGATGCCATGAGCGGCGTCGCCGCCACCGTCACCCGGCCGCGCTGCTTGGCCACCAGTTCCTTGGAACTCGCCAGGGCATTGCTCAGGTCGGCCAGCACCTTCTCGGCCACAGGATAAAACTCGCGCCCGGCATCATTGAGTTGCACCAGGCGGGTGGTCCGGTGAAACAAGCGCAGCCCGAACTGCCCCTCCAGCTCGCTGATCAGCACGCTGACGGCAGACTGCGTCAGATGCAGCCGGGTTGCCGCCGCCGTAAAGCTCCCGCTCTGCGCCACGCTCAGAAAGGCGTTGATCTGTTTTACCGTGATATTCATGAATCCAATTCATCAACAAATAAAAAGAATGAAATAGCATTATGAGTACAGATATGGCAATCTCGCCTCAGTCGATCCCGCAAACTCCAAGGATACTGAAATGAAGCTCGATATCTTCAATCACATTTTTCCCCAGGCCTTCTACCAGCGAGCGCTCGAAGTCGTGCCCAACGGCAAGGACATGTTTAAACGGGTTCGTGATATCCCGTACATCGTCGACCTCGATGAGCGCTTCCGGATCATGGACCGTTTTGACGACTATGCGCAGGTCATCTGCCTGGGTTCACCGCCGATCGAGGTCTTCGGGCCGCCACCCGTTTCCACCGAAATGGCACGGCTGGCCAATGACGGCATGGCTGAACTGGTTGCCAAATACCCGATGCGTTTCCCGGCCTTCATTGCCTCCCTTCCGATGAACGATCCAGCCGGTTTGCTGCGCGAGACCGAACGCGCCATCGGTGAGCTCGGGGCTGTTGGCGTGCAGGTTTTCACGAACGTCCTCGGCGCGCCATTGACGGCACCCGAGACCCTGCCCTTGTTTGACCTGATGGCCAAACTCGACCGCCCGATCTGGCTGCATCCGGCGCGCGGCGCCGACTTTGCGGACTACAAGAAGGAAACAAAAAGCCATTACGAGATCTGGTGGACGCTTGGCTGGCCCTACGAAACCAGCGCAGCGATGGCGCACATGGTGTTCGAGGGCCTGTTTGACAAGCACCCGGAGCTCAAGGTCATCACCCATCACATGGGCGGCATGATCCCCTATTTTGAAGGGCGCGTCGGACCGGGCTGGGACCTGCTGGGAACCCGCACCTCGGATCAGGACTATTCATTGGTTCTGAAAAGACTCAAGAAGCGCCCCCTTGATTACTTCAAGATGTTCTACGCCGACACCGCGCTGTTTGGCGCCCGCAAGGCGACCGAACTCGGGCTTGACTTCTTTGGCGTCGATAACGTGATGTTTGCCTCCGACGCCCCGTTCGACCCTGAAAAAGGCGCTGCGTACACGCGCTGGACCATAGAAATCATCGATGCCCTGGACATTACGCCCGCGCAGCGATATGCCATCTACGAAGGCAATGCACGCCGTTTGCTGAAATTGAAATAAGCGAAAGAGGTCGCGGCATAGCCCGACATCAACCCGGTAAGGCCCGCCGCGTGCGGGCTTTCATTCGACCCTTGACCATTCGCCAGATCAGGCTAAGATGGCGACGACCATGGGAAAAGCCATTCGAATCCTTATCGTCGAGGACAACGAAGACACGCGAAAACTGATGCGAGTCGCGCTTGACGATGGTGAGCGCAGGATCTATGAAGCCAGGAATGCGGCGGAAGGACGCAAGTTGGCCGCCGAAGTTCGCCCTGACGTGCTTCTGCTGGACATTGGTTTGCCGGGCTCCGAAGATGGGTTGACCCTTTGCAAGACACTCCTGTCAGATGCCCAGCACAAAGATCTTTACGTCGTGGTGGTGACCGGATCTGATTCGTCAGAGCACATCGAAAGGGCAAGGAGCATCGGGGCTTCAGCCTACCTTATTAAGCCCTTCTCCACCATCAAACTCCGAACACTTGTCTCTGACATCGACATATGGGTGAAGAACACGTTTGTGGTGCCTCCGGCAGACGTCGAAGTTACCAAGCTCACGTGGGACGATTTGTCAAAGTGGTGAAAGCGCGCTGAAGTTG
>CAIMBE010000236.1 GCA_903839085.1 uncultured beta proteobacterium
GATACCGGCCTTCATCGGCATGAACTACCTGGGCTTCTCGGTCAACGTCATCACGCTGCTGGCGCTCTCGCTGGTGATCGGCATTCTGGTGGACGACGCGATCGTCGAGGTCGAGAACATCGTGCGCCATTTGCGCATGGGCAAGACGCCCTACCAGGCGGCCATGGAGGCGGCCGACGAGATCGGCCTGGCCGTCATCGCCACCACGTTCACGCTGATCGCGGTGTTCCTGCCCACCGCGTTCATGAGCGGCATCGCCGGCAAGTTCTTCAAGCAGTTTGGCTGGACCGCATCGCTGGCGGTGGCCGCTTCGCTGCTGGTGGCGCGGGTGCTCACGCCGATGATGTCGGCCTACATCCTCAAGCCGATCACGAAGGCGCACCAGGACCCGCGCTGGATGCGCATCTACCTGCGCTGGGCGTCCTGGTGCGTGCAGCACCGCCTGCTTACCCTGCTGGCAGCGGGCGGTTTTTTCGCCGGCTCGCTGATGCTGATTCCGCTGCTGCCCAAGGGCTTTATTCCGCCCGACGACAACTCGCAGACGCAGGTTTATCTGGAACTGCCGCCTGGCACCACGCTGGCGCAGACCAGGGCGACGGCCGAGGCGGCGCGACTGCTGATCAAGGCCGTGCCCCACGTTCAAAGCGTCTACACCACGATCGGCGGCGGCAGCGCGGGCGCCGACCCGTTTGCGCCCCAGGGCGTCTCCGAGACGCGCAAGGCCACGCTGACCATCACGCTGGACGACCGCGGCACGCGCCCGCTCAAGCAGCCGATCGAGCGCCAGATCCGCACCGCCATCGAACCCCTGCCGGGGGTGCGCAGCAAGGTCGGCCTGGGTGCCTCGGGCGAGAAATACATCCTGGTGCTGACCGGCGAGGATGCGTCCGTCCTGCAAGCCGCCGCCCTGGCCGTGGAAAAAGACATCCGCACGCTGCCCGGACTGGGCAATGTCGCCTCCAGCGCCAGCCTGGTGCGACCCGAAATTGCGGTGCGCCCCGACTTTGCCCGAGCCGCCGACATGGGCGTGACCAGCGCGTCGATCGGCGACACGCTGCGCATTGCCACCGTGGGCGACTACGACGCCGCCCTGCCCAAGCTCAATCTGAGCCAGCGCCAGGTTCCGATCGTGGTCATGCTCGACACCGCAGCCCGCACCGACCTGGACCTGCTCGGGCGCCTGAGCGTGCCCGGCGTCAAGGGGCCAGTGATGCTGAGCCAGGTGGCCACGCTGGAAGTGGCCGGCGGCCCGGCCGTGATCGACCGCTATGACCGCTCGCGCAACATCACTTTCGAGATCGAACTCTCCGGCATGCCGCTGGGCGACGTGACCGCCGCCGTGCAGAACCTGGACGCCATCAAGGGCCTGCCGCCCGGAGTCAAGGTGGTCGAGGTGGGCGACGCCGAGGTCATGGGCGAGCTGTTCGCCAGCTTTGCCCTGGCCATGCTGACCGGTGTCCTGTGCATCTACGTTGTGCTGGTCCTGCTGTTCAAGAGCCTGCTGCACCCGGTCACGATCCTGACGGCGCTGCCGCTGTCACTGGGCGGCGCCTTCGTCGGGCTGCTGCTGGCCGACAAGAGCTTTTCCATGCCCTCGCTGATCGGCCTGATCATGCTCATGGGCGTGGCCACCAAGAATTCGATCCTGCTGGTGGAGTACGCGATCCTGGCGCGGCGCGAGCACGGCCTGAGCCGCGGCGCCGCGCTGCTCGATGCCTGCCACAAGCGCGCGCGCCCGATCGTCATGACCACGCTGGCGATGGCCGCCGGCATGACGCCGATCGCGATCGGCTTTGGCGCGGCCGACACCAGTTTTCGCGCGCCGATGGCGATTGCCGTGATCGGCGGCCTGATGACCTCCACGGTGCTGAGCCTGCTGGTGATTCCGGCGGTGTTCACCTATGTGGACGACGTCGGCCAGTGGTTTGGGCGGCTGCGCAGGCGACCCTAGCGTGAACGGCGCGCCGGGGGCATTCTTGCGATAAAGTCAGGCTTCAAGTCAAGGAGAAATCTGATGCACCC
>CAIMBE010000237.1 GCA_903839085.1 uncultured beta proteobacterium
ACGGGCCTTTTCAGGCGTATCGATGTCGCCATTGGCGACCACCGCAACGCCGACCGCTGCCTTGACCTCGGCGATGGTGCCGTATTCGGCCTCGCCGCGATAGCCCTGCTCGCGGCTGCGGCCGTGCACCGTGATCATCTGCACGCCGGCACCCTCGGCCGCCCGGGCCAGAGCCACCGCGTTCCTGTGCGACTGGCTCCAGCCGGTGCGCATCTTGAGAGTGACCGGCACGCCCTGCGGCGCGCAGGCGGCGACCACCGCCTCGATGATGGACAGGGCCAGCGTCTCGTCCTGCATCAGCGCCGAACCAGCCCACTTGTTGCAGACCTTCTTGGCCGGACAGCCCATGTTGATGTCGATGATCTGTGCGCCATGATCGATGTTGTAGAGAGCGGCTTGCGCCATCAGCGCCGGATCGGTTCCGGCGATCTGCACCGCGATCGGCCCCGGCTCGCCCTCGTGATTGGCGCGTCGCATTGTTTTCGGCGTCTGCCACAACTCGGGCCGGCTGCTCATCATCTCGCTGACGGCATAGCCGGCGCCGAGCCTTCTGCAGAGTTGCCTGAAAGGCCGGTCGGTCACACCCGCCATGGGTGCGACAAAGAAAGGACTGGCAAGGTTAAAAGGGCCGATTTTCATGCTCGGCTTTGATTCTAGCTGCCCAAAATTTCAGCAATTGGAACGCAACCTATACTGGCCATTCGATGGAAGCCTGGTTGCAACAATTACTAAGCTTGCTTGCGCTGCCCGAGTTCGGGCTGAGCACGGTGTTTGTCGTTTCGTTCATTTCGGCCACCCTGCTGCCGCTGGGCTCGGAGCCTGCGGTGTTCGGCCTGGTGACCCTGAGCCCGCATCTGTTCTGGCCGGCGATCCTGGTTGCCACTGCCGGCAACACGCTCGGTGGCGCAGTCACCTGGGCCATGGGTTGGGCCTCGCACAAGGTGGTTGACCGCTACCAGCACTCCAGCCATCACCTCAGGGCGCTTGACTGGCTCGAGCGCATCGGCCCGAAAGCCTGCCTGCTGTCCTGGCTCCCGATCATCGGAGACCCGCTGTGCGCAGTCGCCGGCTGGCTCAAGTTGCCGTTCTGGCCGTGCCTGATCTACATGGCAATCGGAAAGTTTGGCCGCTATCTGTTCATGACGGCAGCCCTGGTCGGTCTCTTCACGGGCTGAAAAGAAAATTCATGACATCGCCATCCTTGACGATGTACTCCTTGCCTTCGCTGCGCATCTTGCCCGCCTCCTTGGCCCCATGCTCGCCCTTGCAGGCCACGAAGTCATCGAAGGCGATGGTCTGGGCACGGATGTAGCCCTTCTCGAAATCGGTGTGAATCACCCCGGCCGCTTGTGGACCGGTATCGCCAACATGGATGGTCCAGGCCCTGACCTCTTTCACTCCGGCGGTGAAATAGGTTTGCAGACCCAGCAGTTTGTAGGCCGCAACAATCAGACGGTTCAGGCCCGGCTCCTGCTGGCCGATCTCAGCGAGAAACATTTTCTTGTCCTCTTCTTCCATATCGGCCATCTCGGCCTCCATCTTGGCGCAGATCGCCACCACAGGTGCGTTTTGGGCCGCTGCGTACGCAGTCAGCCGATCGAGAAAAGGATTGTTTTCAAAGCCGTCTTCAGCCACGTTGGCAACAAACATGGCCGGCTTCGCCGTGATGAAGAAGAACTGCCGCAACAGGGGCAATTCTTCCTTGCTGAACGCCAGCGTGCGAACCGGCTTCGCCTCGTTCAAGGCAGCCTGGCATTTTTCCAGAATGGCGACCAGTTTGATCGACTCCTTGTCCCCGGAGCGCGCGGTCTTGGTCACGCGGTGCAATGCCTTTTCGACGGCCGTCAAATCCGCCAGGCACAACTCGGTCTGGATCACCTCGATGTCGGAGATCGGATCCACCTTGCCGGCAACGTGCACCACGTTGGAGTCCTCAAAGCAGCGCACCACGTTGATGATGGCGTCGGTCTCGCGAATATGCGCGAGGAACTTGTTGCCAAGGCCCTCACCGGTGCTGGCGCCGGCGACCAGACCGGCGATGTCGACAAACTCGACAATCGCGCGCTGTATCTTTTGCGGATTGACGATGGCCGCCAATGCATCGAGCCGTGAATCGGGAACTTCGACAATACCGACATTGGGTTCGATCGTGCAAAAGGGGTAGTTCTCCGCCGGTATCCCCGCCTTGGTCAGGGCGTTGAACAGGGTCGATTTACCGACGTTGGGCAGGCCCACGATGCCGCACTTCAAACTCATGAAAATATCCTTAGAAATCAATGCCCCAGCTTGCACGATCGAACCCAAGGTCGGTATCGTCGAGAGGCCGAAGTCGCGGCTGGAACAACCGGACAGCAAACCAGACAAGCGAGCGTGAACAGGTCGATTTTTCGAGGATTTTGTCCTCGTTTTGCCTAGGGGAAACGGATGCCAATTGTACTGATCAGCGAAGCCATGCTCCTACGCAGCACAATTACCGATGGACGCATCCTGCGAGACAGGATGCTTTGCGGTCTGTGTGTGCGGATGAATGCCAGAAAACGCAGCTTCAAGGTCGCCACCAGTGTGGGCGGCAAGCAGTTTCGGATGGTCCTGGGCTACTGGCCCCTGATGAGCGTTGACGAGGCTCGGACGTTGGCGATGGAGGTTCTGCGGGAATGTCGGGCAGGCCGAACCCCAAGCAAGGCGACTCCGGTGTCACTGCCAACCATGCGCGATGCCCTGACTGCCTATTGCTTGGCCAAGAAGATCAAAGCGTCAAGCAGCAGGCGTTACGACTCGTTAGCACGGACTCACTTCGGTAAATGGCTGGAACGATCTGTCTCTGATCTGGG
>CAIMBE010000238.1 GCA_903839085.1 uncultured beta proteobacterium
GAAGACTTCACGGCTTATTGGCATCAGCGCGCTGCTTTGAGCGCACGACGACACAATCGAAGGTCCTCCAATGACAGGAGTTCAGGCTGCAAATGAGGGGAGCTCGGCGGCGATTGAGGGGAGTCCCCGACCAATTGGGGGAGCTTTGGCGGGAGTCGTCGCCTGATTGGGGGGAGTCCTCTGCCACACGGTAACTCGCCCAACGGCGCTGGTTTTGTTGCGTCAGCAGGCCGTCCCGCACCAGGGTTTGAACCGCCGGGTTGTCCGGCGTCGTGAGTCTGGACTGAGCCACGCCAAGGCGGAATTCCCGGGTTGCAATTAACCAAATAACTCATTGATTTTTAACGATTTTTGCGAAATTTGGCAGCCAACTCCGGTTTGCGTTTAAGCACTTTCGCAACCCGATCTACGCCCAGAAAGGCAAGTACCGCGCATACCTTGTCGAGGTCGTTTCGGACTCATCTGCCTTGATCAGTCCGGCCTCCTTGGCAGCGCCAATGACCTGGGATGTGACCACGGTTTTTTCCTCTCCCAATCCAAATCGCATGCGCAGCGACTGATTGGACATGCGCTGGTTCGTCACGTACATCAGACAGCAATGCTGGTAGCACGCCCGCACCCGGTCGCGCTTGCTCATGTCAGCAAAATCCTGGTGCGCAAACAGCAGCGCCGTGGTGCGCATCTCGCCCACACGAAAGTCCGGTGCTGGCAGTTGAAACATCTCGGCCGCGTGAATCACCTTGTCCACGCCACTGCCCTTTTCCTCGCAGATACCCAGTCTGCGCATTAGGTCAGCCAGTCGCTCGTTGCGGGAGCGATATTCGTCGATAAACCGCTCTACTTTGATGGGCGGCGTGCCGGGGTTGGAAATCTCCACGCGGTCTGCGTACAACTCAATCATGACCGATGCACCTGCGGCCAGGAAATCCTGATGTATCAAGGCGTTTGCGATCAACTCACGCAGTGCCTGCTTTGGGAACATTTTTACTTCCTCGCGCACCGCCTGTTCTACAAACAGGTTTTGCGGCGCAGCAGAATGCACAAAGTCCACGAGACTGCCGAATCCAACGGCGTAGCCGCGATTGCCTGGCTTGTCGTCCTTGGTAATCAGCTTGTTGGTTCCCTGATAAATCACCACCCGCGGCGCCTTGCGCGCCAGCGCTGGCGAAAATGCGTCCAGCCGCTTGGCCAGCAGGATGGCCGCCATATTGGAAATGGTCCATCCCGACTCGCTGCGAGCAATCAACCCCTCAGCTTCCAGCCGGGCCAACACGGCGTCGCGCGTCGTCGGGTAGGGCTGCCGCAGCAAATCAAAATAGGTTTGCGTGTCCAGCAGTGCAATGACTTCGTCGGCGCTGGCATCCGCCTTGGCGGTATGCGAAAACCAGTCTGGCTGCCCCTCTGAAAAGATGCGCCGCAAATAGTCCGGGGTCATCGGCACCAGATCCTCGCCCGCACGCATCAGGTATTTGCCCTCAAAGTCCAGTGGCTGCCCCACAGGCCGCGAAGGCACTTCAAAAACAAGAACTCGACCGTCCGGATGTGCCAACTCAGTTGCATCCACCCGAATTCGCAATTTCTCAACGATATAGGCTTTGATCCTGTTGAGGTCCGTCAGCGCCGCAAACGCCTGGCTTCCTACTACGCGACGCGGCGGCTTGTCAGATACCCCGAGCACCACATGCCCTCCGCCCTCATTGGCCAGCGCAACGCAGTAGCACAATAGTCTGGTGGTGTCGAACTGTTGCTTGGCCTCCTTGAATTCAAGGTGCTCATGCTCGGCAAGGGCGACGAGCCAGCGTTCGAGAGTTGCAAGGTCAGTCATGGTTTTTCATTCATTTTTTGGATGGGAGCATAGAAAGCAATGGTGCCGCCTCAGGTGTTGGCCACACCACCGCGCGCCGACTTGAATTCGGTGTCGATGCCCTCGGTGCTGGACTGCAGGGCGGAGAAAAGATCAAGCTGGCGCATGGGGTCTCTCATCGCGTCCGCATCATGCCTGCGCCTCCAGCGCCTGCAATTCCTTAAGCGTCCGCCCTTTCGCATCCTTCCATTCAATACGCCCGTTGGCGCTGCGGCCCAACACCACTGCAGCGGCGGTGCTGGGCGAACTGAATGGAAAGTCTTGGGTGAACTGATAGATGTCACCCGCGCGAGCCAATACGCCGTTGCCAATCAGTTCCTGGCGCTTGTCGTACATGCCGCGAACGTGCTGCTGCATGGAGGGCACCGCCTCAGCCACCGCCTGTGAGCCTGCCTTGACCACGAAGCCCTGACTCGCCTCGAAACCGATGGCGGCAACCCCTTTGCCTTTGCAGGTAAGCATGACCGCCGCCTTCCCCGCTGGCGCAGGCGCCTGCTCGAACGCATGGACACCGAGCACCGGCAACATGCCAAGCATGTTGTCCAGAAACACCAGCATATCGGCCTGGTCGGCCTCGCTCAGCGTGGGCTCGGCGGGATGGTTGGCGTTATCCAGCGGCAGGCGCTTGGCCGCCTTGGCCAAGCGAACCAGATTGCTCTCCAGATACTGAACATGCGCCTTGTTAAGTTGCCCCGGCGTCGCCACAAAGCAGACTGCCCGTGTCCAAAAATCCTTTTGCGCGTAATGACTCTCCAGTCGCGGACGAATCGGGTCGCCCTCACCCACGTACAGCATTTCGCCCTCGCCGTCATCGCGCGGGCCGAGCAGCAAATACACACCGGTTTGACTCAGCTCCGGGCGCTGCTTGACTTGTGGGAGCAAAGCACGCGGGAACATAAGGGCCTTACCGACCCAATTGGAACGCTCCACAAGGCGCAGGCCGTCGGGGTCGCCGTCGGCAACAAAGATACGCAGGGAGAAGGGATTGCCAGTATTCACTTGGATTCACCTTGCAGTTGCAGTACCACGTCCGCGCCAAGGGAATTTGGCCCTTGGACTTTCAATGCATTTTCATCTGGAGACATTGGCCGATTCCCTGAATACCGATTGAAGTACTGACTGTCGCAACGCCTGCGCGCGCTTGAGGTTGGCATCGACTTCAGCCTCGACGCCGCGAACGAGAGATAGGCGGCGCTCAACTTCATCGACGATGCGCGTCTGTTCTGCAATCGATGGAAGCGCCACTGGCAATGCACGAACTTGCTCCAAGCTGAGCCCCGGCTTCCCCGCGCCATACGCCCACTTTTCAAGTGTCTTGCGGCCATTAGCCGGTGATAGGAGCCAATTGAAGACGAACGCCGCCGTGTCAGTTAAGGTCAATTTCAGAAGTGCCACATGCTGGCTGACAAACGCTGGCTCGGACAACATCGGCACCAATGCTGATTTAGTAACGTTCGCGCCGGTTATGGTTACCAGAATGTCATTTACGCCGACGCTGCTTCTGCTGCCTTCTGCGTCCACCGGCACATCAACCCTGGCCAAGCCCTTCATATTCAGCGCATCGGTCTTGATATCCTGAGCACGGATGAAGATCACACCGTTCTCTGAATAAAAATCACCCCACCCGCGGGAACCGCTGGTAACCAGGTAAGTGAGTTGCTCAATCGTTGCCCAAGTCCATCCAATGGGCAAAGTAGGCAGAGCCGCCGTATTGACAGCAACTGGCACCTTGTACTTTCCACGTCCGTTCCACTCTTTACGCCGAGTCTCAAGAATCCGCTGCAAAAGCTGCTCACCGGTTTCGAAGCTGCGGCCTTCGCGGCGGGCTAGTTCGGCTTCGGTGGGGACGAGGCGGCCTTCGACCGCGTCTTTGAGGACGGAGGCCTTGTAGCGTTTCAGGTTGGCCTTGACGCGCTGGAGGTTGGCGACGGCTTCGTCGAGGCGGGAGAACTGCTTTTCGAGTTCGGCGACGATTTCGTCCTGCTTCTCCAAACTGGTCAAAACGATGGGGAAATCTGCAAGCTGCGTCTGACTGATGGACGCCATGCCGACGACCTGCTGTGCGTTGCCTGCGAAGTGATGCCGTCCACCAGCA
>CAIMBE010000239.1 GCA_903839085.1 uncultured beta proteobacterium
GCCGCGGCATGGGCTACAACCACATGGCGCGCGTGACCAGCTGGAACCCGGCGCAGCGCTACGGGCTGAACCGCAAGGGCGATATCGCCGAGGGCTTCGACGCCGACATCGCGCTGGTCGACCCGGCCAGGACCTGGACCATCGCGGCGAAGAATTCGCCCTCGACCCAGGGCTACACGCCGTTCGAGGGGCTCGAGATGTCGGCGCGCGTGGAGGCGACCTTCCTGCGCGGGCAACTGATCTGCCAGGACGGGCAGGTGCTTGGCAAGGCGCGCGGCGAGTACCTGTTCCGCCCGACCGCCTGAGCGCTCATGACGCCCGCCATCGTTCGCGCCGCCTTGCCGCCCGACACGCCGCATGTGGCGGTGGCGATCGTCGGCGCCGGCGCCTGCGGCCTGACCGCGGCCTTGATGCTGTCTGACGCCGGCGTCGACTGCGTGCTGCTCGAGCGCGACGCCGCGCCCACTGGTTCGACCGCGCTGTCCTCGGGCTTCATTCCGGCCGCCGGCACGCGGGTGCAGCGGGCGCGCGGCATCGAGGACAGCCCCGAGCGCTTCGCCGCCGACATCCAGGCCAAGGCGCATGGCACGGCGGCCGCCCATCTTGTGGCCGCCTACACCCAGGCGATTGGACCCGCCATCGACGCGCTGCAGGCCCGCCATGCGATCGAGTTTGTCCTGCTCGACGGCTTTCTCTATCCCGGCCACGGCACGCAGCGCATGCACGCGGTGCCCGAAAAGACCGGCGTCGGCCTGATGGCGCGGCTGCAGCAGGCCGTCGCCAGCGCCCAGATACCGGTCATCACCAGCGCGCTGGTGCGCGAGCTGTGGCTGGCCGGCACGGGCGACGACCGCACCGTGCGCGGCGTCGCTTACCAGCGGCCGGACGGCACCGTCGAGCATCTGTCCTGCGACGTGCTGATCCTGGCCTGCAATGGCTTTGGCGGCAACGCCGCGATGGTGCGCGAACTTTTGCCCGAGATGCGCGAGGCCACGTTTGCCGGTCACGCCGGCAACGACGGCAGCGCCATCGCCTGGGGAGAGGCGCTGGGCGCGCAACGGGCCGATCTGGGCGGCTACCAGGGTCACGGCTCGTGGGCCGTGCCGCAGGGGGCGCTGATCTCCTGGGCGCTGATGATGGAAGGCGGCGTCCAGCTCAACGCGCTCGGGCAGCGTTTTCATGACGAGACCCAGGGCTACTCGGAGGCCTCGGTCAAGGTGCTGGCGCAGCCCGGCCAAGTGGCCTGGACCGTGTTTGACGCGCCGCTGCTCGCGCTGGCGCGCAGCTTTCCCGACTTCTGCGAGGCCGAGTCCGCCGGCGCCCTCCGGACCTGCGCCGATGCCGCGGCGCTGGCCAGCCTGCTGGGCTGCGATCCCGACACGCTCAACACAACACTGGCGTCGATCGACGCCGGCTCGCGCCAGCCCGACGGCCGCGTTTTCACTCGCGCGCTGCAGGCGCCGTATTACGCCGTGAAGGTCACGGGCGCGCTGTTTCATACCCAGGGCGGCCTGGCCACCGACGCGCAGTGCCGCGCGCTGCATGAAGACGGCGCGCCGCTGCCCAATCTGCTCGCCGCCGGCGGCGCGGCGCGCGGCGTCTCGGGCAATGCGGTCTGGGGCTACCTGTCGGGCAACGGCCTGCTCAGCGCGGTGGCCGGCGGCTATATCGCGGCGCACACCGCATCGCTCATCCTTCAACCCACTTCATCGCCATGACCGAACCGAACACGCTGGGACAACGACTGACGCAACCGGGCATCGTGCTGGCGCCCGGCGTCTTTGACGCGCTCAGCGCGCTGCTGGCCGAGCAGGCCGGCTTCGAGGCGCTCTACCTCTCGGGCGCCTCGATCGCCTACACCCGGCTCGGCCGCTCCGATGTCGGGCTGACCACCTACCCGGAAGTCGCCGACACGCTGGCGCGCATCACGGAGCGGGTCCGCCTGCCGGTGATCGTCGACGCCGACACCGGCTTTGGCAACGCGCTCAATGTGATGCGCACGGTGCGCGGCTTCGAGCGCGCCGGCGCCGCCATGATCCAGCTCGAGGACCAGGCCTTTCCCAAGCGCTGCGGCCACCTCGACGGCAAGACGCTGGTGCCGCTGGCGGAAATGGCGGGCAAGCTCAGGGCCGCGCTCGACGCGCGCCATGACGCCGCCACGCTGATCCTGGCACGCACCGATGCGCTGGCGGTCGAGGGGCAGGACGCCGCCTTCGAGCGCGCGCAGGCCTATCTCGAATGCGGCGTCGACGCGCTCTTCATCGAGGCCCTGCGCACGCCCGAACAGATGGACGCGGCCTGCCAGCGCTTCGCGCAGCGCGTCCCCTTGCTGGCCAACATGGTCGAGGGCGGCAAGACACCGCTGCAAAGCGCGCCGCAGTTGCAGCAGCGCGGTTTTCGCATCGCCATCTTCCCGGGCGGCACGGCGCGCGCCGCCGCCCATGCGCTGCAGGGCTACTTCGCCAATCTGCGCGCGCAGCAGACCACCAGCGGCTGGAAAGACCGGATGCTTGACTTCGACGGACTGAACGAGGTGATTGGAACGGCCGAGCTGCTGGCCGCAGGCAAGCGCTATGAGGCACGCTGAGGTCTGCGCATTTCGCTCGCACTTGCTAAACTCGACGCTGTACAGCGAACAAGGGAGGCTTTGATGACAGTCCAGGACACGGCAGTTCGTCCGACGCCATACCAGCTTTCATCCGAGCGCGCATCCGGCCCAGGCGCGATCGGGGTGCTCAGGAGCTGAGCGTGAAAATCCTGCTGGCCGAAGACGACCGCACCCTGTCCTCGCGACTCAGGGACGATCTGAGCCAGCGCGGTTATGCGGTCGACATGGCCGCCAACGGCGTCGATGCCGAGCACCTGGGCAGCGTCTGCACGTACGACGCGGTGATCCTTGATCTCGGCCTGCCCAAGCGCTCGGGCCTGGAGGTGCTGAAGAACTGGCGCAAGCAGGGCAATGTGGTCCCGGTGCTGGTGCTGACCGCGCGCGACGCCTGGCACGAAAAAGTCGATGGCTTCAGCGCCGGCGCCGATGACTACGTCGCCAAGCCGTTTCATGTCGAGGAGTTGTGCGCCCGCCTCGGGGCCCTGATTCGGCGCACCCATGCGCAGGCTTCCGGCGGCGTCAAGGCCGCCGGACTGACGCTGGACGAGACGCGCCAGTCGGTGCTGTCGGGTGATCGGGTGATCGAGCTCTCGGGCATCGAATTCAGGCTGCTGCGCTACTTCATGCTGCGCCCCGGCGACATCCTGTCCAAGGAAGAGCTGACCGATCACATTTACGACAACCACTCGGATCGCGGCAGCAACGTCATCGAGGTTCACGTCAACCACCTTCGCAACAAGCTGGGCGCTTCGTTCATCACCACGCGCCGCGGTCAGGGCTACGTCTTCGGGGCGCCGAAATGATGCGCTCGCTGCTGGCGCCGCTGGTCATCGGGCTGGTGCTGAGCCTGGCCCTGATGTTTGGCGTGCAGTGGTCGGTCGTGCGCATCGCGATCGAAGAGGTGATGGAGGACTACGTTGCCGAAGAACTGGCACAGGACGCCGCCGAGTTGTCCAGCGGGCTGACCGTGCTGCCCGACAGCCAGGGCAAACTTGGCGTGGCGCA
>CAIMBE010000240.1 GCA_903839085.1 uncultured beta proteobacterium
CCTCTGGATTGCCACGTCGGCTACGCCTCCTCGCAATGACAAGCTCGCGGCGTCGGGAGCGCAAGGTGGCAGTCCTCCCACAAGCCGCGGCATCGGGAGCGCAAGGTGGCAGTCCTCGCACAAGCCGCTGCGTCGGGAGCGCAAGGTGGCAGTCCTCCCACAAGCCGCGGCATCGGGAGCGAAAAGTGGCGATCCATGCGCAAGGGACGTCATGGGGAACCGCACGGCCGAGGCGTCATTGCGAGCGCAGCGCGGCAATCCATGTCTGCGGCCGATTCATCTCCTTATGCGGGCCACTTGTCGTACAGTCGCACCGGGACGCGCTCACCCCACAGCTCGATGGCTGCCTCAGTACCGGCATGCGCCTGATTGGCGGCGGCGCCGCGCACATAGCCCAGTGCCACGCAGGCGCCGGCCAGTGGGCTCCATCCGACCGACGAGATTTCACCCACCGACTCACCCTGCACAAGAATCGCCTCGCCGCCCCAGGCGTAGACCAAGGGCGATTCCAGCACCAGCGTCACGAGTTTCTTGCGCAGGGGCTGGCCCTTGCCGGCCAGCAGCGCCGCCTTGCCGATGAAGCTGGCCGGCTTGTCGAGCTTGACGGCATAGCCCAGTCCGGCCTCCCACGGCGTTTCATCGGGTCCCAACTCGGCGCCCCAGGCGCGTCGGCCCTGCTCGATGCGCAGGGCGTCCAGCGCGTAGTAGCCGGCGTCACGCAATCCCAGTTCGGCGCCTGCCGCCATCAGGGCAAGGTAGACATGGCGCGCCATCTCCACCGGCACGTACAGCTCGAACCCGGGGCCGCCGACGTAGCTCATGCGCGCCGCGCGCACGCGGCCAAAGCCGAGCTCGATCATCTTCGTGCAGGAGAATTTCAAGCCTTGCGGCGAGAGGTCGTCCGGGCTGACGCGCGCAAGCAGTTCGCGCGCCTTCGGTCCCATCACCGACAGCACGCAGTAGAGCGCCGTGACATCGGTCAGCAGCGCATGTTCCTGCTCGCCAATGTGGCGACTGATCCAGTCGAAGTCGCGCACCGTCTGCGCCGAGCCGGTAACGATCAGGAAGCTGTCGCCCATTCGGGTCGGCTGCTGGCGGATGATGGTCAGGTCACTCTCGAAACCGCCGCGCTCATTGAGCAGGGCGGTGTAGACCATCCTGTCGAGCGGCACATCGATCTCATTGGCGCACAGGCGCTGCAACAGCGCCAGCGCATCGCGCCCCTGCAGCAGCAGCTTGGAAAACGAGGTCTGGTCGTACAGGGCCACGCCCTCGCGCGTGGCACGCTGCTCCTCCATCATCCAGGGCAGCCAGCCAGGCTTGCCTAGCGTGTAGGGAGGGGCACAGACATAGCTTGCGGCGGAATCGAGCGACGACGGGCCGCCCCTAGGCGCGAGGGTCCCCTCGGGGGGCAGCGACCCGCGCAGCGGCGGAGCGTGGGGGCGAAAGTAGTTCACCCGTTCCCAGCCATTCTTTGCGCCGAACTCGGCGCCTTTGGCCGCCAGCAGATCGTACAAGGGTGAGGTCCGAAGCGGTCGCGCCGTCTCAAGTTCCTGGCGCGGCCAGCGCATCGCATAGTGCAGTCCGAGCGTCTCGCCGGTGCGCTGCGCGAGCGCATTTCGGTTGGAAGTGAATGCGCCGAAACGGCGGATGTCGACATCCCACAAGTCGGAGCTGGGCTCGCCGCCGATGATCCACTCGGCCATCAGCCTTCCGGCGCCGCCGCTGTTGGCAATGCCGGCCGAATTGAAGCCGGCACAGACAAAGAAATTGCGCAACTCGGGCGCTTCACCCATGATGAAATTGCCATCTGGCGTGAAGCTCTCCGGACCGTTGAGCAGCATCTTGATCTCGGCCGTTTCCAGGCAGGGCGTGCGGTGCAGCGCGTTGGTCATCAGGGGCTCGAACTGCTCCCAGTCTTCGTCCAGCAGCTCGAACTGGAAGGTGCTGGGTATCGGGTCCATCTTCCAGGGCTTGGCCTTGGGCTCGAAACCTCCCATCACCAGGCCGCCGACTTCTTCCTTGTAGTAGATGTAGCCATCGGGGTCGCGCATCACCGGCAGGTCCGGTTTGACACCTTCAATTTTGCCGGTCACGATGTAAAAATGCTCGGCCGAGAACAGCGGCACGTTGACGCCGGCCAAATAGCCGAACTGGCGCGCCCACTGGCCGGCGCAATTGACCAGCACCTCGCAGCGCACCTCGCCCTGCGCGGTTCGGATGCCGACCGCGCGGCCGTTTTCGATGATGACGCCGGTGACCTCGATGCCCTCGATGATCTTCACGCCCCGATTGCGCGCGCCCTTGGCCAGCGACATCGTGAGGTCCGCCGGGTTGACCTTGCCGTCGCCGGGCAGCCAGATCGCGCCCTGCAGGTCGTCGGTGCGCATGACCGGATACAGTTCACCGGCCTCGGCGGGCGTGATCAGGTGGCACTCGACGCCAAAGCTGGTCGCCATGGCGGTCTGTTTCTTGAGCACCTGCATGCGCTCGGGCGTGCGCGCCACGTTGACGCTGCCGCACTGTTTCCATCCGGTCGCCAGGCCGGTCTCTGCCTCCAGCGTGGCATACAGATCGATGCCGTACTTGCTCATCTGCGTCATATTGCGGTTCGGCCGCATCTGCCCGACCAGGCCGGCGGCGTGCCAGGTGGTGCCGCTGGTGAGCTTGCCCTG
The DNA here is from genome assembly GCA_903839085.1 of uncultured beta proteobacterium. Lineage (GTDB taxonomy): Bacteria > Pseudomonadota > Gammaproteobacteria > Burkholderiales > Burkholderiaceae_C > Rhodoferax. The sequence goes on from CAIMBE010000240.1 coordinate 2,676, forward strand.
CTCGATGAGCAGGACATCGCTGCGGCCCATGCTGGCCAGATGGTAGGCGGTTGAGCAGCCGACGATGCCGCCGCCGATGACGACGATTTGAGCGTGACCTGGAAGACTCACCTTGAACTCCTTCTTACCCTAACCCAGGCGCAAGGCCATGACGCCAGCCACGATAACACCGGCGCCGACAATGCGTCGCAGCGTAAAGGCTTCTTTCAGGAACCAGGCGCCGAGCAGGACGGCAAACAGAACCGAAGTTTCGCGCAGTGCCGCCACCGTGGCGACCGGCGCGCGCGTCATGGCCCACAGTGCAATGCCGTAGGACCCCAGCGAAGCGCAGGCGCCCAGCGTGGCGAGCGGCCAGCGATGGCGGGCGTAGCGGCCGACGGCGTGCCCGCGGGTGGCGAACATCAGCAGCGCGAACGGCCAGCCGTCGAGCAGGAACAGGGTCGCCACATACTGCATCGCGTTGCCGGAGGCGCGCACACCAAGACCGTCGACGACGGTGTAGATGGCGATGACGACAGCATTGGCCAGCGCAAAGGCGATCGCCTTGGGCACCATAAAGGCGTGGGCATGCAGCCCCAGCACCAGCACGCCACAGCTGATGCACAGCACCCCGCTCCAGGCCAGCCCCGAGAGCGTCTCGCCGAGCGTGAAGGTGGCCGACAACGCCACCAGCAAGGGCGCCACACCGCGCATCAGCGGATAAGTGAGCCCCAGCTCACCATGGCGATAGGCGCCGGTCAGGGCCAGGTAGTAGGCAATGTGGATGACGACCGAAGCGGCGATGAACGGCCAGGCCGCGGCCGTCGGCCAGCCGGCCCAGACCACCATCGGAATCGCAAGAAAAGAGCCGATCAGGTGGATTACCGCCATGTCGAGGTCCTTGTCGCTGCTGGACTTGACGAGCGCGTTCCAGCTGGCATGCAGCAGTGCACCGAACAACACCGCCGCCACAACCGGCCAACTGAGCGTCATGGGCGGACGACCTCTTTGCGATTGACAATTTTCAACTTGACCCCTTGCGCTGGCTCACCTGCCGGTCGACCGGCGGCTGGTCGATTATCCATTCTCTGATCACCTTTGCAAATTGTCAACAATTTACCAAATATCATTGACAATGACCGCGACTTTGAAATACAGTAGCACCATCGTCAATCTGCCGGACCAGCGCCACCGTGGACCCAAGCCGGCAACACCCATCACAGGAGAGAACAGATGAGCGATTCAGTGGTTTCAAGGCTATCAGCGATCGGCCGGGTACCGGAGGACATCCGCCAGGCCGCGGCCCAGCAGAAAAAGTTCGATAACGAAAACACCGAGCGCAGCGTTGGCTACGTGATGCTCGATTGTTCGGGCACGACGATGGACCGCTATGTCGATGCGCCGGCCATCGTCTTCGTCGAGGTGTTCAAGAAATACGGCCTGGAGATTTCGATGCCGGAGGCGCGCGAACCGATGGGCCTGCGCAAGGACCTGCACATCAAGGCAATCACCGAGATCAGCGCCGTGCGCGAACGCTTCCAGGCCAAGTTCGGCCGCGCGCCCAACCAGGGCGACGTCGACGCCATGTTCGCCGACTTTGTGCCGACCCAGCTGGCGCTGCTGCGCGCGGGCAGCTACCACACCCTGCTGCCCGGCGTGGCCGAAGTGGTCAAGGGCATGCAGCAGCAGGGCATCAAGCTCGGCGTCACCACCGGCTTCACGCGCGACATGATGGATTTGCTGCTGGCCGGCGCCGCCGGACAGGGCTTTGTGCCCGACACCGCGTGCGCGGGCGACGAGGTCGAGATGCCGCGCCCCACGCCTTACATGGTCATCAAGAATCTGGAGCGCATGGGCGTCTACAACCTGCAAAACGCAATGCGCCGCACGGTCAAGGTCGACGACACGGTCTCCGGTGCCGGCGAAGGCGCGCCGCTGTGCTGGCGCGTCGGCGTCTCCAAGTGGAGCAACTACGTGGCCGACAGCTGGGACGCCGTGCGAAAAATGAGCCCGGCCGAGCTTGCGGCAAAGGAAACCCTGTCCAAGGAAAAGCTGGTACGCGAGAGCGGCGCGCACTATGTGATCGACGACCTGCGCGACCTGCCGGCCGTCATCGCCGACATCAATCAACGCCTGGCCGCCGGCGAAAATCCTTAAGCCCGCGCAGTGCCCGACCAGCGCCCGGCAGGCGCCGGTCGGCCGAACGTGCGCGCTCGCCCTGTCGGACCGCTTCGCGCGCCGTGACCGATATTGCGCAGTCTGTCGCAGACCCGGTGCGCCATCGCATCCGAACAGTTACATTCCACTGGTTCCCCGGCCACGGGGCAACGGCAAACAGGAAGGAATTGGCATGCTGACAATCAAGGCACTCAACAAGACCTACGCCAACGGCGTGCAGGCGCTCAAAGATATCAACCTCGAGATTCCGACGGGTCTGTATGGCCTGCTGGGACCCAACGGCGCCGGCAAGTCCTCGCTGATGCGCACCATCGCAACACTGCAGGAGCCTGACACTGGCAGCATTCACTTCGACGCCATCGATGTGCTGCACGACAAGGAAGCGCTGCGCCGCCAGCTCGGCTACCTGCCGCAGGATTTCGGCGTCTATCCGAAGGTCACTGCCGAAGACCTGCTCGATCACTTCGCCGTCCTCAAAGGCCTGACCCGCCGCAGCGAGCGCAGGGAGGTGGTCGAAGGCCTGTTGCAACAGACCAATCTGTGGGAGGCGCGAAAGCGAAAGCTCGGCACCTTTTCGGGCGGCATGCGGCAGCGCTTTGGCATCGCCCAGGCCCTGCTCGGCGCGCCGCGCCTGGTGATTGTGGACGAGCCCACCGCCGGCCTGGACCCCGACGAGCGCAACCGCTTCCTGAACCTGCTGGCCGAAATTGGCGAGCAGGTGGTGGTGATGCTTTCAACGCACATCGTGGAAGACGTGACCGACCTGTGCCCGCGCATGGCGATCATCGTGAAGGGCGAGGTCCTGCTGCAGGGCGAGCCGCAGGCCGCGATCGACCTGCTCAGGGACAAGGTCTGGCGCAAGCGTGTCAGCAAGGCCGCCCTGCCCGAATACCAGCAGCGTTTCAATGTGCTGTCGTCGCGCCTGGTGGCAGGTCAGCCGCAGATCAACGTGCATGCCGACAGTCAGCCCGACGATGGCTTTGTGCAAGTCGAGCCCGATCTGGAAGATGTGTATTTTCTGAAGATCCGCAACAGTCAGTCCGGCAGCGCCGCGCTGGCCTGAGGGGTGCGTCATGTGGCTTGAATTCCTGCGCTTCGACTTGCGCTACCAGCTGCGCCAGCCGCTTCTGTGGCTGAGCGGCCTGATCTTTGCGCTGCTGGCCTTTGGCGCGTCCAGCAGCGATGCCGTGATGGTGGGCGGCGCCGTCGGCAACGTCTACCGCAATGCGCCCATGGTGATTGCCCAGTTTCTGGGCGTGTTCACGATCGTGGCGATGTTCATCGTCACGATTTTCATCGCCGGCTCGGTTCTGCGCGACGCTGAACTGGGCGTTGCCGACATGATCTTCGCCACGCCGATGAAAAAGCGCGACTACCTGTTCGGGCGCTTCGTGGCCGGCGAGCTGGCTTGCCTGTCGATATTTGTGCTGATATCCATCGGCATCATGCTCGGGACCGTGATGCCGTGGGTGGACACGGCGCGCATCGGGCCCTTCTCGATTGCCCCCTACCTCTGGGGCTTTGCCGTCTTTGTGATCCCCAACATGCTGCTGATCGGTGCCTTCCTGATGCTGCTGGCGGCGACCACGCGTTCCATGCTGCTGGTCTATGTCGGGGTGATCGTCTTCTTCGTGCTGTGGAGCGTGGCCGGCGTGTTCTCGCGTGACATCAGCAATGAGTGGCTGGTGGTGCTGATGGACCCCTTCGGCCTGCGCGCCTTCGGCCGCATGACGCGCTACTTCTCCACCGCCGAGGCGAATGGCGCGCTGCCACCGTTCACCGGTTTCCTGCTGGCCAATCGGGCGCTCTGGAGCGCGGTGGCTTTGCTGCTTCTGGGCCTGACGCTGGCGCTGTTCAAGCCGCAACGCCCCGACACCGGCAAGCGCCTGTGGGGCCGCGTCAAGGTTCAGGCCGCAGCGACGCCAACACACTCGCCCGTCAGCGGCCTGCGGCCCGTGCGGCCCAACGTCAGCGCGGCCACCCCGTGGCTGCAATGCTGGGCCATGCTGCGCTTCGACGCCGTGGGCGTGTTCACCAGCGTGCCCTTTCTGGTCATGCTGCTGGTGGGCGTTGCCAACTTTATTGGCGGCGCCAGCATGGGCGGCCGGATGTATGGCACCAGGGTGTATCCGGTGACGCGCATGATGCTGGAGACCATGTCGGGCAGCTTTACCTTCATGCTGGTGCTGATCGTCACCTTTTATGCCGGCGAGCTGATCTTCAAGGAGCGCCAGCTCAAGGTGGCCGATGTGACGGACGCCCTGCCGGTGCCGGACTGGGTGCCATTGCTGGCCAAGAGCCTGGCCCTGCTCGGCGTCATCGCCGGCTTCATGGCGGGCGGCGTGCTGGCCGCCATGTGTTTCCAGCTGATCAAGGGCGGGGCGGCGCTGGAGCCGGCGCTGTACCTGCAGGGTTCGCTGCAGGGTTCGGCTTTTTTCGTCCTGATGGGTTTGCTGGCGCTGGCCTTGCAGGTCTTGTGCAACAACAAGTTCGTCGGTTATCTGGTGGTGATTCTGCTGCTGGCATGGCAGGTGGTATTTGGCATTCTTCACTTCGATCACAACCTGTACAACATTGCCGGTCTGCCAGAGGTTCGCTACTCCGACATGAATGGTTTTGGTCATTTCCTGACCGGCTGGTACTGGTACCTGCTTTACTGGAGCCTGTTTGTGCTGGCGCTGCTGCTGCTGGCGCGCGGCTTCTGGGTGCGCGGCCTGTCGCAGGAATGGCGTGTGCGCGGGCTGCTGGCGGCACAACGGCTCAAGGGTGGCGCGGGGGTGGCGCTGGCCCTCAGCCTGGCCGGCTTCGTTGCCACCGGAGGCTGGATCTACTACAACACCAATGTGCTGAACCACTATGTGCCAGGCAACGAGCAGATGGATCGCCAGGCCAGTTATGAGAAGAAGTACCGCCAGTACAAAGGCCAGCCGCAGCCGCGCGTCACCGAGGTGCAGGCCAGGGTGGACATCTTCCCGGCCGAGCGCCGCGTCATGATCGACGGGCACTACCGCCTGGTCAACAAGCATGCCACGCCCATCGATACCCTGTACGTGCAGGTGGTGCCGGACGTGGAGACGGTGCTGAAGAACCTGCCCGCCCATCAAGTGACGCTGGACGACGCCTTGCTGGGCATGCGCATCCTCAAGCTGACGCAGGCGCTGCCGCCGGGCGCGGCGATCGACATGGACTTCATGGTGACTCTGCGCAACCAGGGCTTCACCAACGACGGCAAGCCCGGCAGTGTCAACCTCAACGGCACCTTCTTCAACAACATGCAGCTGTTTCCGGCGCTGGGCTATGGCGGCAACGAACTGCTGGACCGCAACGAGCGGCGCAAGCGCGGCCTGGGCGAACCCCAGCGCATGCCCAAGCTTGAGGATGAAGCCGCCCGCGCCAACCATCAGCTCGACGGCGAAGCCGACTGGATCGCCTTTGACACCACGGTCTCCACCAGCGCCGACCAGATCGCCCTGGCGCCGGGCTATCTGCAGCAGACCTGGGAAAAAGAGGGCCGGCGCTATTTCCACTACAAGATGGACCGCCCGATGCTGCCCTTCTTCGCCTACCTGTCAGCCCGGTGGGAGGTCAGGAAGGGCGACTGGCAGGGCCTGCCGATCGAGATCTACTTCGACCCCAAACACGGCTACAACGTGGAGCGCATGATCACCGCCACGCAGAAGTCACTCGACTATTTCAGCGCCAACTTCACCCCCTACCAGCACAAGCAGGTGCGCATTCTGGAGTTTCCGCGCTACGCCACGTTCGCGCAGTCGTTTGCCAACACGATCCCGTACTCCGAGGCGATCGGCTTCATCGCCGACCTGCGCAACAAGGACGACGTCGACTACGTCTTCTACGTCACCGCGCACGAGATGGCGCATCAGTGGTGGGCGCACCAGGTGATCGGGGCCAACGTGCAGGGCGCCACCATGCTGGTCGAGTCGCTGGCCCAGTACTCGGCGCTGATGGTGATGGAAAGGGAATATGGCCGTGAACACCTGCGCCGCTTCTTCAAGGAAGAACTGGACCGGTACCTGAGCTCGCGGCGCGGCGAACAGATTGAGGAGCAGCCCCTGTTCCGGGTAGAGAACCAGCCCTATATCCACTACAACAAGGGCGCGCTGGTGTTCTACCGGCTGCGCGAGGAAATTGGCGAGGCGGCGCTGAACCGCGCGCTCAAGCGTTTCCTGCAGGACAAGGGCTATCAGGCCGCGCCCTACACCACGAGCCGGGAATTGCTGGGCTACCTGCGCGCCGAAACGCCGGCCGACCGGCAGGAATTGATCACCGACCTGTTTGAGAAGATCGTGTTCTACGACAACCGGGTGGTCGAGGCCAGCGCCAAACAGCGCGCCGATGGCCAGTGGGACGTGACCATGAAGCTGCATCTGGCCAAACTCGAAGCCGATGGCAAGGGCAAGGAGACGGAGCGCGTCTTTGATGAGCCGGTCGAGGTCGCCGTCTTCGCGCGCGCCGCCGGCGCCAGGGAAGCCGACGAAAAAGTCCTGTTCAGCGAAAAGCGCCGCCTGCAAGGCGCCGACCCCGTGCTCACCGTCACGGTCAAGGAAAAACCGTATGAAGTCGGCGTCGATCCCTACAACAAGATGATCGATCGCGTCTCAAGCGACAACCGAAAACAGATCAGCCTGGAGTAGCCGGGCCTGAGTGCTTTCCAGAACGCTGTCCTTGCGCCGCTCAGAGCCCGAACTTGGCGTAGTACTGCGCTACGGCAGGTGTCTGGGCGACGCGCTGCATGTGGGCCATGACTGTGGGGGCGACCTTCTCCACCAGATCGGTGGGCACATGGTCGAGGTGGCCCGAGGTCAGGCCGCGCACGAAGGCAAACACCTTCAAGTCCGCAATCGTGAGGCGGTTGTCGGCAAAGTACTGCCCGCCATGGGCCTGAAGCTGGCTCTGCAGCCATCCCAGGTACATGGTCAGCGGCCCATTGACCAGCGCGCTGCGGGCCTGCTTCAAGGCCTCGCCGGTCAAGCCGAAGGTGCTACCCAGTTTGACATTGGCGTCCTCCAGGGCATCCATCACTTCATCGCACAGCAGGGCCTGGAAGGCGTCGGCAGGGTACAGGCCTGCGAGCTTGCCGACATAACGCGTGATCGCGTCGCTCTGGGTGACCTGCACGCCGTCCACGTGCAAGGTGGGCACCTGCCCAAAGGGCGTTGACTTGCGCACCTCGGCAAAGTCTGCCGACGCAAAGCGATGGTCCTCAAAGGCAATGTTGCCAATATGCATTGCCAGGCGTGCCGGCTCGCCGCGCCCGCCGTGAAAGTCGAAATAGGTGAGTTTGAGTTGGCTCATGGTGTGTACCTGTTGATAACCCTCGGCAGGCTTGCGCGGGAAGTGGGGCGGATTCTATGTCGGTGGCAGTTTTTGTGTTGCGCTGCGCGTTGGGTCTGATGCTGGCTTGTGCGGCAATGGCTGAATGGCCATGATCGACGCAGGGGCAAGCCCACACCCAACTGCCTCGGGGCGTCCGCCGCGGTAGAGTGGCCCAGCCTGAACGCCGGGCGGCCGGACTTGGGTGAATGATTGCGGCTGTGAGCAAGGGAGACATCAATGCAAAAACAATTGGGTTTGGTCGTAGCGGGTGCGCTATTTTCGATTGCCGTCAGCCTTCCGGCGGGCGCACAAGGCAAAAAGTCCCTGATCGAGCGGGGCCGCTACCTAGCCAACGGCCCGGTCGCCTGCGCCAACTGCCATACGCCGCGCGGCGCGGACATGGCGCCGCTCGCCAACATGGCGTACGCCGGCGGCTTCAGGATCGTCGACCCGGGATTCGATGTCTACACGGCGAACATCACGCCGGACAAGGACACCGGCATCGGCAGTTGGACCGATGCGCAGATCATCGCGGCGATTCGCGAGGGCAAGACCCGCGAGGGCAAGATCAACTTCCCGCCGATGCCGGTGCCGACCTACAACAGCATGTCCGATGGCGACGTGAAGGCCATCGTCGCCTTCCTGCGCACGATCAAGCCGATCCATCACGAGGTCCCGGAGTCGAAGTACAAGGTTCCTCAGCAGGCCATGCCGCCTGCAAAGGGCCTGCCCGCGCCGTCGACCAGGGACAAGGTCGCCTACGGCCGCTACGTGGTGACCGCGCTGGCGCACTGCTTTGAGTGCCACTCCGGCCCTGACGCGAATGGCGCGCCCGACCCGCAACACAACCTCGGTTCGGGCGGCTTCCTGATCACGCTGGCGCCGGGGGCAACCGTGATGACCCCCAACATCACCTCGGACCCCGAGACCGGCATCGGCAAGTGGAGCGACGCTGACATCAAGAAGGCGCTGACCCAGGGTATCCGTCCCGATGGCCGGCACCTGTCACCGCCGATGCCGTTCCCTTTCTTCAAGAACATGACCCACAGCGATCTGGACGCCGTGATCGCCTTCCTGCGCACCGTCCCGCCCATCAAGCGGGTCGTCGAACGCACCGAGTTCCAGAAAAACACCTTCAAGTAGGCGCCGTCGCCTGAAACAGGAAGCGAGCCGATGTTGACCCGTCGACGCTTCGTCGCCAGTGCCACGACCGTTCTTGTCGGGGCAGAACTGACGGGTGCGCTCGCACAGGCCCGTTATTCGCGAAAACCCGGCGTCGCGGCCGAACCAAGCGCCGGCAAGACCGTGGCGGTTCGGCTCGACGCGGCCGAGCGCCCGGTCGCGCTCCCCTGTTTTGGCGGCCACGCGCTGCCGCTTTGGACCTTTGCGGACGGCGAGTGGCCGCCCTTGATCCGCCTCAATCTGGGCGATCGCCTGGAAGCGACCCTGGAGAACCATCTGCCGCGGGCGCAGGAATCGAGTTCGGTCCACTGGCACGGCCTACGCCTGCCAAACGATCAAGACGGGGTTCCCTTTCTGGTCCAGCCACCCGTGCAGCCCGGAGAAACCTTCCGCTACGGCTTCACGCCGCCCGATCCCGGTACTTTTTTCTTTCACACGCATTGCAACACGGCGGAACATCTCGGCCGCGGTCTGGTGGGCGTCCTCATCATCGACGGCGACATCACCGAGCCCTACGACGCCGACCGGGTGCTGCTGCTGCGTGACTGGCAGGTGGATATCGAGAGCGGGCGGTTCAATCCCTTCTTCACGCTGCGCGGAGCCGCGCGCTCGGGCACCTACGGTCCGCTGCGCAGCGTCAACGGGACGGTCAATCCGCAGCTCGCGCTGCCGGCGAGCGGCGACTGCCGCCTGCGCCTGATCAACACCGACACGACGCGCATCATGCAGATCGGCGTGCAGGGGGCCGACGCCGCCATCATCGCGGTTGACGGCATGGCGCTGCCACCATTTCCCCTGGCCTCGTGGACGCTCGGGCCCGGGATGCGCGTCGACATCGTGCTGCGGGCTCCGGGCGAGGGCAGAATCGCCCGGCTGATCGATCAATCCCCGCCCGGTCACGTGGAACTGGCGCATTTCATCGGTCAGGGCGTGGCGCGGCGAATGACGGCGTTTGACCCGGCGCCGCTGCGCGCAGCGCGGATTGCCGAGCCAGACATGAAGTCGGCCGAGCGGCTGAACTTTGTCTTCCAGTCCAGCGAATCGGGCCAGTTCATCGGCGACGCCAGCGACGCGCAAGGCGCTGGCATCGGTGCGCTGTGCCTGAGCCAAAAACAGTTCTGGACCATCAACGACCGCGCCTGGCCGGACCGCGATCATGCCCGCCTGCCAGCACCGCTGGCCGTGCTGCGGCGCGGACGCTCCTACCTTCTGTCGCTAAAGAACGATTCGCCTTTCGCACACCCGATCCACATTCACGGGCACAGCTTCAAGCTGCTGCGCTCGAACCAACAAAAGACGCCGCAACACCACGCCGACACGCTGCTGCTGCTGCCGCAAGAGCGCGCCGAGGTCGCCTTTGTTGCCGACAATCCTGGCGACTGGATGTTCCATTGCCACATCATCGAACACCAGGAGAGCGGCATGATGGGCTATTTCAGGGTCAGTTGAGGCAAACCGGCCCCTGCTTTCATCCTGCTTTCATCCTGCTTTCATCCGATTGTCCTGTTTTGATAATGGGTCTATCATGGCAGGGCATTTGCGAACGAGTTAATCATGTAAAGACATAGCTCAATCTCATTGATTGGATCGATTGTGGAAAATTCAAATATTGACCAGGGTGGAAAGCAGAATCGTGATGCCAGGGTAGCGACGCAACTGCCGGTTTCAATCAACGAGGAGCCGGGCGTCACCCGCGACATCAGTGCCAGCGGCATGTTCATCATCCAGAGCCGCCAGCACGAAATTGGTTCGCGCATTGAATTCTCCGTCGACCTGGATACGCCGATGGGAAAGATGAAATTGTCCTGTGAGGGAGAAGTGGTTCGCGTCGAGGAGCCCTTTGGCACCGATGGCGGCGTCGGCATCGGCATAAGAATTCTCAAACAATTCGGCAGGCAAATGCTGGTCGGGAACCTGCCGAAGAACCCCGAGACTGCCTAGCGGCGAGGCCTGTATTTGCCCGCGCGGCAGTCAAGGCCCGCGCAGTCCTGCCCTTGGGTGACAATGGAGTCATCTCCAGCAGCCAGGCACGATCACATGAAGAATTCCAGGCGCGAGGCGTCTGAACACAGCGTCACGCTGCACACGCCGCTCTTGCGCGGCGCGCGGCGCCTGCGCATCGCGCTGGTCGGTCTGCCGGGTGCCGGCAAGACCACACTGTTCGAGGCGGTCTCGAGCACGGCGCCGCAGACTGGCGAACTGACCGACACGCACAAGGTCTACCGTGCCTGCACGGTCCAGATCGGCCTCGACGAAGCCAGCGTCGTGGACCTGCCGAGCCTGAGCTCGATGCACCACCTGCAACAGGATGACCTGAGCGCGCTCAAATACCTGCTTTGGGGCAACGATCGACCGCCGGTCACGGCGCATGAGAGCGGCGCGCCGCCGGCCCCCTTCGCGCCGCCCGACCTGATCGTGCAGGTGGTCGACGCCACCAATCTGCAAAGCCACCTCGAACTCACGCTGGAACTGAGCCAGCTTGGGCGCCCGGTGGTGCTGGCGCTCAACCACATGGACGAGGTGCGCCGCAAGGGGCTGCACATCAACGTCCGGGCACTGTCGGCCCAGTTGGGCATGCCGGTGGTGCCGATCGTGGCCCTGAAGGGGCAGGGCATCGCGGAACTCTTCAGCACGGTGGTCAGCACCGCGCGCCAGGACATTTGCCCCCTGCCACAGGCGCCGAGCCGACATATCGCAAGCTGCCTGGAGCCGCTGGGCAAAGCCCTGCAACAGCCGGAGATCGACACCGCCTTTCGGGTGCCGCACCAGCTGCTGCTGCTGCTGTTCGCCTCGGGCCATGGCTATTTCGAGCGCGAGTTGCAGGAGCACTTCGCCTCCCGGATGCCCGCCTTGCAGGCCTTGCGCGAAGCGGCCGGGCTTGGCCTGCCGCGCGCGCTGGCCGAAGAGATCCATGCCGACGGGCACCACCGCGCCGCCACGGTCTGCGAGGCCGCCCTGCGACCGGGGCCGCTGCAGCCCGGGCGTGGCTGGCGTTTCTGGCTCGACGAGTTCCTGCTGCACCCGCAGTGGGGACTGCTGGCCAGCGTGGCCCTGTTCGCCGCTGTGCTGTTCATGGTGTTCGAGGTCAGTGGCTGGATCGACACGCAGACCACGCAGCGTCTGGTCGAAGCCACCAGCGACTGGCAGCCGCAGTCCACCGTCGGGGTCGTCGAGCGCGCCATCGCGGACGGCTTCATCGGTTTGATCGGCATCGTCGTGCCCTACATGCTGCCGCTGCTGCTGCTGCTGATCGCCCTCGAAGAGATGGGCCTGATGCAGCGCGTCGCCTTTGTCGTGGACCGCGGCTTTCACAAGATCGGCCTGCACGGCGGCGTGGCGGTGCCCTTCCTGCTGGGCCTGGGCTGCAATGTGCCGGCGATCTCGGCGGTGGCGCGGACCTCGAGCGGGCGCGAACGCTTCATCGCCTCGGTGCTGATCACCTTCGTGCCCTGTTCGGCGCGCTCGGCCATCATCCTGGCGGTCGCCGGCAAGTACCTGGGCGTCATGGGGGTGATCGGCATTTACGCGCTGACGCTGCTTCTGATCGCGGTCCTGGGGCGCCTGCTGTCGCGTCGGCAGCGCGAGGTCGGCCCCGGCCAGGTGCAGGAGATTCCGGCCTACACGCTGCCCGACTGGCGCGCCATGCTGCGCGAGACCTGGGCGCGCTCGAGCGATGTGCTGACCATAGTCACGCCGCTGCTGGTCGGCGGCAGCGTGGTGCTGGCGCTGCTGGGCCACTTCGGGGCCGACGCGGCCATCAACACCCTGCTGACGCCGCTGACCAGCTGGTGGCTGGGCCTGCCGCTGGTGCTGGGCCTGCCGCTGCTTTTCGGCGTGCTGCGCAAGGAGCTCTCGCTGCTGATGATCTTTCAGGCGCTGGGCACGCAGAATATCGACGCCGTGCTGCAACCGGTGCAGATCCTCACTTTGCTCGTGTTCCTGACCTTCTATGTGCCCTGCATCTCCACCTTTGCCGTCATGCACAAGACACTGGGCCGCAGGGAGGCCTGGTTCTCGGTATTGTTGTCAGTCGGCGTGGCGCTGGCTCTCAGCGCAGTGGTGCGTCTGACGCTGCTGCTGGCGCAGGCACTGCTGCGCTAAGGCGAGCGCTGCACGGTAGCCACCAGGCGCGAGGCGGGTAGAGTGCGGCATGTTCCAGAAATCGCGGCCCCGCCCATGACCAACAAGCTGATCCATCTCGATGCCGCGGTGCGACGCTACGCGCGCGACGGCATGCAGTACGCCAGCGGCGCGGCGCTGCCGGTGGGCTCGGACGCCATCGTCTTTGGCCGCGAGCTGCTGCGCCAGCGGCGGCGCCAGCTGCACGCCATCTTTCACTGCAACACGCAGCAGCTCAATCTGCTCGCGGCGGCGGGTGCGGTCGCCGTCGCCGAGTGCGGCTTCACCGGTCTGGAAGGCTTTGGCTTTGCCAACGGCCTGCGCCGCGCGGTCGAAGACGGCACGATGCTGCTGGAGGACTATTCCAATCTCTCGCTGCCGCTGCGCCTGCTGGGGGGCGCCTTCAACTGGCCCTTTGTGCCGACGACATCGAATATCGGCTCCGATCTGCAGCATCTGAGCGTGCTCGCGAGCGGCGAGTACCCGACACGACGCAAGATACCCGAGGTCGTCGATCCCTTCAGCGGGCGCGTCGTCGGCGCGCTGTCGCCGCTGCGCCCCGATCTGGCCGCGATCCACGTCACCCTGGCCGATGTCGAGGGCAACGCGATCATGCTGGGCACCGAATGGAGCCGCTTCGAGCTCTCGCGCGCCGCGCAGCAGGTCGTGCTGCTGGCGGACCACATCGTCGACGGCGCCTGCATCCGCCAGTACCCGAACCTGGTGCGCATTCCGGGGCTGCTGGTGCAGGCGGTGGTCTACTGGCCGTTCACGGCCTGGCCGCAGGCCTCCTGCGGCGTGCATGACAGCGACGACGCGCACATGAAGGCCATGAACGAGGCGCTGGCGACTGCCGAGGGCACGGCGCGTTACCTGGACGAGTTTGTTTATTCATGGCGCAGCCGCGACGAGTACCTGGATCTGATTGGCCGTGACCTGATCGAAACACTTCGCCACGGCCCGACCTCTTTCCTGCTCGATCCCTATCGCCAGTGGATCCTTTCGGATGCCGAGATCGATGCCTTGACTGCCAGCGAGGCGCCAGCATGAACTACACGCGCCAGGAAATGATGGCGATAGCAACAGGCCGCGAAATCCGTGATGGCGAACTCGCGATCTTTGGCGTCGGCCTGTCGATGCTGGCCGGCTACTTCGCCCAGGCCTGCCACGCGCCGCGCGTGCGCGCCATGACCGAGGGCGGCATTTACGGCTCGACGCCGATCGGTGGTCTGCCCTGGGGCATCGAGTGCAACCGCATCTCGGCCAACGCCACCAGCTTTACCAACGGCCTGGACGCGCTGGGCTTCATGGTGGCTTCGGGCCGCTGCGATGTCGGCATCATCGGCGCGGCGCAGGTCGACAAGTTCGGCAACGTCAACACCACCGGCATCTGGAGCGACCCCGACCGCAAGCACCTGGAGCCGCCCAAGACGCGCCTGACCGGCAGCGGCGGCGCCAACGACATCGCCTGCGGCGCCAAGCGCGTCGTGATCATGGCCGCCCACGACAAGAAGCGTTTTGCCGAGCGCGTCGACTACATCTCCTCGCCCGGCTACCTGGAAGGCGGCACGGCGCGCGAGCGCTATGGTTTTGTCGGCGGCGGGCCCTGCGCCATCGTCACCACGCTGGGCATCCTGCGCCCCGACCCGCAAAGCAGGGAATTCCTGCTTGAGGGCTGGTTTGCGTTTTCCAACCCGCAGGAAATCCGCGAGCACACCGGCTGGGACTTGCGCATCGCGGCGCACGCCGGCGCGGTGCCGGAGCCGAGCGAGGCTGAACTTGCCGCGCTGCGCAAGGTCGATGTCACCGGGATGTTGCGGCGCGGGTAAGGGTGCGGCGCAGGGTCGGTGGCGCGGTCGCATGACTGCTCTCCGACCATTGCATGGCGTCCAGTGCATCGGTTCTACTCGAAGCTTTTTCCGGCGGGTGGGACCTGCCGGCGGGGCCTTGCGGCACGCCGTGATATCCATGACAATGCACCGAGGCACGGTCCTTGTGATCGTGCTGGTGTATTCCCTGACCGCTGGCGGCTTGGACATGTGACGCATGGGTGCTTCCCTCGATTCACCATGGCTACCTGTTGCGCGACCGAGGTCCGGATTTACTGAAGCCTCTTCAATCAAATAATCAGGTGAACATCATGCAGATGAGAAAAATATTCTTGGCACTCGCGGGCACAGCGCTGGCCTTGTCAATGTCGGCGCAGGCGCAGGTCAAGGTCGGCGTCATGTCCTCGGCCACCGGACCCGTGGCCTTTGTCGGCATTCCCCAGAAGAACAGCATCGCCATGTTGCCAAAGAAGGTCGGCGACACCAGCATTGAATACATCTATTTTGACGACGCCAGCGACCCGACGCAAAGTGTGCAGCTGATACGCAAGCTCCTGAGCGAGAACAAGATCGACGCCCTCATCGGGCCATCGGGATCTTCCAACGTGATGGGCCTGATCGGGTTTCTGGCCGAAGCGCAAACAGCGGCCCTGGCGCCGGTCGGCACACCCGCCGCCGTGCTGCCGATGGACGACAAGAAGCGCTGGATCTTCAAGACCCACCCCAACGACGATGTGATGGCCGAAGTCCTGATCGAGAGCATGCAAAAGCGCGGCGTGAAGACCCTGGCCTTCATTGGCTACAGCGACCCTTATGGCGAGAGCTGGTACAAGGCCATCGTGCCGATGGCCCAAAAGGCCGGCATCCAGTTCGTCGCCAATGAACGCTACGCCCGCACCGACAGCAGCGTGATCGGTCAGGTGGTCAAGATTCTCGGGGCCAAACCCGATGCCGTGCTGATCGCCGGCGTGTCGGCGGGCGCCGTCCCGCCCCAGGAAGGTCTGGTGGAAAAAGGCTACAAGGGCCTCCTGTACCACACGCACGGATCATCCGCCGGGGACTTCATCAAGATTGGCAGAAAGAACGTCGAGGGCGCGCTGATTGCTGCCAGCATCATGCTGGTGACCGACGAGTTGCCCGATTCCAATCCATCCAAGAAGATCGCCGCAGGCTATGTGGAGGCTTATGAAAAGGCCTATGGCGCCAAGCCGCCGATTTTCGGCGCAGGCGTATTCGATGCCGGTTTGATGCTGGAGAAGGCGATTCCCTTGGCCATCAGGAAGGCCAAGCCCGGGACGGTGGAATTCCGCGTCGCACTGCGTGATGCTCTGGAAGCGACCAAAGATCTGGTGGTGTCGCAGGGCGTCATCAGCATGACGCCGAGCGACCACGCGGGTTTCGACAGCCGCAGCCGCGTGCTCGTGACGGTGAAGGACGGCCGCTTCACGCTGGTGCGCGACTGAGCAGGCGCGCCCATCACTGCGCGCTCCCAAACAGGTCGCCTGCTTTCTTGACGCCGTCGGAGCCGGTGCCGGGTGACATCGGCGTGCCTTTGGGATACTCCTCGGCGATGCGGTCCTCCCAATAGGTGGTCGGGTTGGGTGCACTGCAGAGCCGCCGGTACACCTCTTGCGGAACATGCTTGTAGGCCAGGACCGTTCTGCTGTCCCAATGCAGGTCCAGCTGTTGCGATGCAGGGTCGTAGACGGCCTTTCTGATGCGGCCGCTATTGAACGTCGTCGTTGGCATGGTTGAGGTCTTTCTGGGGCAGCCGATTTTGGCAGGGTTGTGGCACGGGTGCGCGGGCATCAAGTGTTGCCACCCAGGCCATTGGCCAGCTTGAGCACATCGCCTCAACGCGTTCTGCGATCTGCACGCGCGCATCGCTGGCGCGCAGCCGCCGTGCTGCCGCCTGGCGCGCACCGGCCGGCAGACTGATTGCCGTTTCGATCGCCTGAGCCAGCGCGGCGGCGCTGACTTTCTCCATTGGCAGTGCAGGCGGCGCTATGCCGGCCAGTTGCAGGCGGTGTGCATGGTGGAACTGGTCCAGAATCAGGGGCAGCAGCACTTGCGGCACGCCGGCGCGCAGCGCCTGGGCGGTGGTGCCGGAGCCGCCGTGATGCACCACCACGGCGACACGCTCAAAAAGCCGTGCGTGCGGCACGTCGCGTACAGTGCGCCACGCTGGCGGCAGCACGCCATGGCCCAGCCCAGCCCAACCGGCATCGACAAGGCAGCGACGCCCGCTGGCCGCCAGGGCCTCGACCAGAATGCGCTCGATGCGGTCGGTGCCCTTGCCCGACATGCTGCCAAAGCCGACGTACACAGGGGGCTCGCCCGCTGCCAGCCAGGCATCGAGTTCGGGCTCGAGCGGCGCCGGATCGTCGAAGAAGATGAAGTTCGCATACGGGTATCGGCCCCGCCAGCGCGGGTCCGGCGCAAACACAATCGGGTCAGCGGCAACGAGCAAAGGACCGGCGTCAAACAGGTGATCGCGGATGTGCGCGATCGGCGCCAGACCCAGGCTGGCACGCATGGCGTTGAGCCTGCGGCGCAGCAGCAGGTCGCCCAGCAGGTGGTTGATGCTCCAGAACAGCGTATTGACCCAGCCCGGCAGGCCGTGCCACGGAATGTTCGGCGGCGGGTGCTGGTTTGAGGGCAGCAGGCAGTTGCTGTAGAGGACGCCCAGCACCGGCAGGCCGAGGTGTTCGGCCACGCTGGGTGCGCACAGCGCAAGCCCGCCCCAGACGACGACGTCGGCGCCACGGCAGATCGGCGCGAGCTGGCTCGCCTGCAAGGGAATCTGCTGCCTGAAGTAGCGGCTGATGACTGCGAGCATCTTCAGCGGCCGGCTAGTCATGATGTCGCGGTTCTCGGCAAGAAAGGTCTGAATGTCTTCGCTCAAGGGTGCAAAGTCGAAACCCAGTGCGCCAACCCAGTTTCCGAAATTCGGTGGCGCCGCGATCAGCACCGTGTGAGCGCGCGCGCGCAGTGTCTGCGCCAGCGCCAGCATCGGCTGCACGTCGCCGCGCGAGCCGACGCTGGCGAGCACGACGCGCAGGGGACGGTCGGGATCTGACATGGTCAAAGCATACGCTCAGACGGATAAGCCCGGACTTGCTGCAGTTGCCGCAGCGCGAAGCCTAATACCAGCGGATGCGCCGCCGCCACTGCGCGCGAGGCCGGAGGTCCGGGACCACCGGTGATGCGCCGTTTTTTTCTGCTTCGGTCAAACCGCTGCCAAGGCCTGCGCCAGATCGGCCAGCAGGTCATCGATGTGCTCGATGCCGATCGACAGGCGCACGGCGTCTTCCGAGACACCTGCTTTCACCAGCTCTGCGGGTGACAACTGGCGGTGCGTGGTGGAAGCCGGGTGGGTGGCCAGCGACTTGGCGTCGCCGATGTTGACCAGGCGCGTGAACAGCGCGAGCGCGTCCAGAAAGCGCGCGCCGGCAACGCGGCCTTCGCCCGGGGCCGCCTTGACGCCAAAGGTCAGCAGGCCCGAGCCCTTGCCGCCCAGGTACTTTTGTGCCAGGGCGTGATCCGGGTGGTCGACCAGACCCACATAGTTGACCCACTGCGCCTTGGCATGCCCTTGCAGGAATTGGGCGACCTTGAGCGTGTTGTCGTTGATGCGGTCCATGCGCAGGCCGAGCGTTTCAATGCCCTGCAGGATCAGGAAGGCGTTGAAGGGAGAAATGGCGGCGCCGGTGTTGCGCAGGGGCACGACGCGGGCGCGCCCGATGTAGGCCGCGGGGCCGAGCGCCTCGGTGTAGACGACGCCGTGGTAGCTGGGGTCGGGCTCGTTCAGGCGCTTGAACTTGACCTTGTGCTCGGCCCACGGGAACTTGCCCGAATCGACAATGGCGCCGCCGATCGAGGTGCCGTGGCCGCCCAGGTATTTGGTCAGCGAATGCACCACGATGTCGGCGCCGTGCTCGAAGGGACGCAGCAGATAGGGTGTGGCCACCGTGTTGTCCACGATCAGCGGCACGCCGTGGCGGTGCGCGATCTCGGCAAGGCGCGCGATGTCGACCACCGTGCCCTGCGGGTTGCTCAGCGACTCGACGTAGACCGCTTTGGTCCGGTCGTCGAACAGCGGCTCGAAACTGGCCGGGTCGCGTGCGTCGGCAAAACGTGTCGTGATGCCAGAGAGCGGCAGCGTGTGCGCGAACAGGTTGTAGGTTCCGCCATACAGGGCGGTCGAGGAGATGATGTTGTCGCCGGTTTCGGCGATGGTCTGGATCGCGTAGGTCACCGCCGCCTGCCCCGAGGCCAGCGCCAACGCCGCAATGCCGCCTTCGAGCGCGGCGACGCGCTGTTCGAGCACGTCCTGCGTCGGATTCATGATGCGGGTGTAGATATTGCCCGGCACTTTCAGATCGAACAGGTCGGCGCCGTGCTGCGCGCTGTCAAAGGCGTAGGCGGCAGTCTGGTAGATCGGGACCGCCACCGCCTTGGTCGTCGGGTCGGGCGAATAGCCGGCGTGGACGGACAGGGTTTCAAATTTCCAGGATTTGGACATGGGAGATTTCCTTCAAGAAAGTGGCTGGTCGGGCGCGAAATTGCGATGAGATGGATTCTGTCTCTAAATACACGAAACCGGAACTACCGAATCGTAAGTTCGTAATTACCAATATGTCTTTAGAGCCCTGATTCCCTACCAGGACGGAGCGCTTTCTGCGAAATGGGTCGCAAGGAATTCGATCATGGCGCGCACTTTGGCCGAGACATGCTTGCGTGTCGGATAAACCGCATAGATTCCGAATTCTATGGAGCGGTATTCTGGCATCAGTTCAATCAGGCTGCCCTCGGTCAGGTCCTTGCCCACCAAAAAGCTTGGCTGCAGGATCACGCCCTGATGCGCCAGTGCGGCGGCGCGGCAGGTGTCGCCGCTGTTGGTGTGCATGCAGGGCCGGGTCTTGACGCTCACCGGGCCATCGGGTCCGTCAAAACGCCACTCGTCCCCGGTCGCGAGGTAACTGTATGAAATCACCGCGTGACTGGCCAGTTCGTCAGGATGCTGCGGAGTTCCGTGCAGTTCCAGATACCGCGGCGATGCGCACAGCACAGTGCGTGTGGTGGCGAGTTTGCGACTGACCAGGCTTGAACTCTCCAGCGTGGCGATGCGGACGGCCAGGTCGTAGCCCTCTTCCACCAGATCCACCAGGCGGTCGGCCAAGCTGACTTCGAGCCTGACCTTGGGGTGCAGCGTCATGAACGCACCCCACAGCGGCGCCAGATGCAGGATGCCAAAAGTGAAGGGCGCGTTGATGCGCAACAGCCCGCTGGCGGCATCGCTGCGCGAGGTGATTTCGTCCTCGGCCTCCTGCAACTCGGCCAGCAGTTCCTTGCTGCGGCCGTAAAAGACCTGGCCCTCATCAGTGAGTGACAGGCGCCGTGTCGTGCGGTGCAGCAGTCTGACGCCCAGGCGTGTTTCCATATCGACCACGTAGCGGGAAACGGCCGCCTTCGACATCTTCAGCGCCTCCGCTGCCTTGACAAAACTGCCAGAGTCGACCACGGCATTGAAAGTCTGCATCTCCAGGAATCGATCCACTATCCCTCCAAACGAAACAATTAATCCATTTTATCGCTATTTATCATCCAAATTAATTCCAATAAAGTCCACCCCATGCGCTGAAAGACATCGTCACGCCAGCCTGTCCCTACCATTCTGTTCGTCACATCAACAAGGAATCCACCATGCCCAAGTCCATTCAAAACAGCCTGAATCTGGCTGCCCGCGTTCTGTTCGCCGTGCTGTTTCTGCCGGCCGGCATCAGCAAGCTCACCGGCTTTGCCGGCACTGTGGGCTACATCGCCTCGGTCGGCCTGCCGCTGCCCGGTCTGGGCGCAGTGCTGGCGCTCGCCGTTGAAATCCTGGGCAGTGCGGCACTTGTGGCCGGTTTCGGCACCCGCATCGCCGCCCTGGCGCTGGCGCTGTTCACGCTGGTGGCCAGCTTCTTTTTTCACGCCTATTGGGCGGCCCCGGCGGAGCAGGCCTTTGTCGTGCAACTCCTCTTCGTCAAGAACATCGCGGTGGTCGGCGGTCTGCTGGCGCTGGCTGCCAGCGGCGCGGGTGACTGGAGCGTGGATGCGCGCCGCAACGCATAATTGAATCAACCGGAGAAGCCCTGATGCCCACCACCTCACTTTCGCCAACCCAGGGCTCCGGCGCGCGCATGCCGACCTGGTTTGTGCCGCACGGCGGCGGCCCCTGCTTCTTCATGGAGTGGAATCCGCCCGACGCCTGGAACCGGATGGGCGATTTCCTCAAGGGCTTGGCGTCTACCCTGCCGCAACAACCCAAAGCCATTCTGATGGTGTCGGCACACTGGCTCGAGTCGTCCTTCGACCTCACCAGCGGCACCAACCCCGAACTGATCTACGACTACTACGGTTTTCCGCCGCACACCTACGAGCTGAAGTACCCGGCCCCAGGCGAACCGCAACTGGCGACTCACATTGCGGCTCTGCTGGGTCAGGCCAATCTGCCATCCAGACCAAACCCGAGCCGCGGCTTTGACCATGGCATGTTCATTCCGTTGATGCTCATGTTCCCAAAGGCCGACATTCCGGTTGTGCAACTCTCCCTGCACAACAATATGGACCCGCAAATCCATCTGCAGCTTGGCCAGGCATTGACCCCATTGCGTGACGAAGGTGTGCTGATCGTTGGCAGCGGCATGAGCTTTCACAATATGCGCGGCTATGGCGACCCGCGCTTCGGGCCGATCTCCGACGAGTTCGACCGCTGGCTCACCGACGCCGTTCAGGCCGATCCTGAGCAGCGCCGCCAGGCCCTGATCGACTGGGCGCAGGCGCCGTCAGCGCGCCTTTCACATCCGCCGCGAGCCGAGGAACACCTGCTGCCGCTGATGGTGGTGGCGGGCGCCGCCAGTGGCGACAAGGGCCAGCGCGTGTTTTCGGATCGGGTGATGGAGACGATGCTGTCGGCTTTCAGTTTTGGCTGACCGACAGTCCGTTCTGCCTGCCCGAAGGGTTTACAACATCAACGAGGTTTGCGCCGGCCTGCCGCCCAGGTGCAACTGACTCGTCGCCGCCGGTGTTTGTGCGAGCAGCTTGCCGCGTCGGAACACCTGCAGGCGCGTCGCGCGCAGGCGTATCGCCTCGACCGGATCGCGCGCTTGCAGCAAGACAAAGTCAGCGTTGCAGCCGACCTCCAGCCCATAGCCCTGCAAGCCCAGAATCCGCGCCGGAGTCACGGTGACTGCATCAAAGCACTGGCGCATGGCGCTCTGGCTGGTCATCTGCGCCACGTGCAGGCCCATCTGCGCGACTTCGAGCATGTCGCCGGAACCCAGGCTGTACCAGGGGTCCATCACGCAATCGTGACCAAAGGCGACGTTGATGCCAGCGGCCAGCAGCTCCGGCACGCGCGTCATGCCGCGACGCTTCGGGTAGGTGTCGTGCCGGCCCTGCAGCGTGATGTTGATCAGCGGATTGGCCACCACCTGCAATTGCGCCTCGGCCATCAGCGGTATCAGCTTGGAGACGTAGTAGTTGTCCATGCTGTGCATCGACGTCAGATGCGAGCCCGTGACGCGACCCTGCAGGCCCAGACGCTGCGTCTCGAAGGCCAGGGTTTCGACGTGGCGCGACAGCGGGTCATCCGACTCGTCGCAGTGCATGTCGACCCTCAATCCACGCTCGGCAGCGAGTTCGCACAGCAGCTTGACGCTGAGCGCGCCATCGGCCATCGTTCGCTCGAAATGCGGAATGCCGCCGACCACATCGACGCCCCTATCGAGCGCACGTTTCAGATTGCCCATGTGCTGCTCTGGGCCTTGTGCGCCACGCAGCGCACCGTCCTGGGGGAAGGCCACCAGCTGCAGATCGATGTAGGGCGCAACGCGGCGCTTCACTTCAAGCAGGGCCTCCACCGCCAGCAGACGCGGATCGCAGACGTCAACGTGGCTGCGAATGGCCAGCAGCCCCTTGGCGACGGCCCAGTCGCAGTAGGCGAGCGCGCGCTCGATCAGGGCTTCCTGCGTCAGCAACGGCTTCAACTCACCCCACAGCGCAATGCCTTCGAGCAGCGTGCCCGACTGATTGACGCGTGGCAGGCCGTAGCTCAGCGTGGCGTCCATGTGAAAGTGGGCATCGACAAAGGGCGGGCTCAGCAGTTGTCCCTGGGCGTCGATGACCTGCTGCGCGGCGGCCGCCAGTGAAGGGCTCACCTCCACAATGAGGCCATCGCGCACGGCAATTGACATTCTTTGCCGTCCGTCGGGCAGCGAGGCGTTCTTGACCAGTAAGTCGAGCATCAGCGTTCTCCCTTGCGATACGGTTTCATCAGCGCCTGCGGATAGCTGGCCTTGCGCGCCACCAGAATCAGCGCCACGATCGACAGCACATAGGGCAGCATCAGGTACATCTGGTAGGGCAGGACGGCGCCACCGGATTGTTGCAGGCGCAGTTGCAGCGCGTCGAAAAAGGCGAACAGCAGGGCACCCAACAGCGCTTTGCCGGGGCGCCACGAGGCAAACACCACCAGCGCCACGCAGATCCAGCCGCGCCCGTTGACCATGTTGAAGAAGAAGGCGTTGAAAGCGGCCAGCGTCAGGAAAGAACCCGCTACGCCCATCAGGCTTGAGCCCACAACGATGGCGCCGGTGCGAACGGCTGCCACCGAAACGCCCTGACCTTCTGCCGCTTGCGGGTTCTCGCCCACCATGCGCACCGCCAGTCCGACCGGCGTGCGGTACAGCAGGTAGCTGATGAGCGGCACCAGCAGCAGCGCCAGCAGGGTCAGCAGGGTCTGCTGCTCCAGAATCGGCACGCCGAGCCAGTTCATTTCACCAAACGGGGTGATCGTCGGCGGCGTCGTGACCTTGGGAAAACTGACGCGGTAGCCATAGTAGCTGAGCGACGTTGCCAGCAGCGTGATGCCCAGGCCCGAAACGTGCTGCGACAGCGCCAGACCGACGGTGAGAAAGGCGTGCAGCAAGCCAAACACAGCACCTGTGAGCGCCGCCACCAGCACGCCCAGCCAGAGTGGCGCACCCAGATAAACCGCCAGCCAGCCGCTGAAGGCACCGGCCACCATGATGCCTTCGATGCCGAGGTTCAGCACACCGGCACGCTCGCACAGCAGGACGCCCAGCGTGCCCAGAATCAGCGGCGTGGCAATGCGCAGCACCGCGACCCAGAAGGCTTGGTTGGCAAGGATGTCAAGCAGTTCCATGAGGGCGTTTTTGTGAGTTCGTCATCGCGAGCACTTCTTCTTCATTGGGTGTCCCCCCTTCGTCATCGCGAGCGAAGCGAGGCGATCCATGCAGTCATGGATTGCCACGTCGCTTCGCTCCTCGCAATGCCTAAGACCGGCTTCTTGCGATGACGAAAACAGGCTTCTTGCGATGACGAAAACAGGCTTCTTGCGATGACTAAGACAGGCTTCTTGCGATGGCAGAAACGGGCTCGTCGTGAAGGCCATCATTTCCACCTCACCTTGTACTGCGTCAGCAGTGTGGCCACCAGCACCGAGATCAGCGAAGCGGCGACGATGACGTCGGCGATGTAGGTGGGCACACCGATGGCGCGGCTCATGCTGTCGGCGCCGACCAGCACGCCGGCGACAAATACGCTGGCCGCCACCACACCCAGCGGGTGCAGTGCCGCCAGCATGGCGATCACGATGCCCGAGTAACCGTAACCGGGCGACATGTCGAGCGTGAGGTAACTGGTGCGGCCGGCCACCTCGATCGCACCGGCCAATCCCGCCAGGGCCCCTGAGAGCATGGCCACCAGCACCACGGTTCGCGTCACGGAGACGCCGGCAAAGGAAGCGGCGCGCGCATTGGCCCCAACCGCGCGGATGTCAAAACCCAGCACCCTGTACTTCAGCAAGGCCCACAGACCGACTGCCAGACTGACGCCCCAGATGAGGCCGCTGTGAACCCGGGTTTGGGGAATGAGCTTGCTGAGTTCAAGCTCCCCCATCAGCGCCACGCTTTGCGGCCAACCCATCGCGGTCGGATCCTTCATCGGGCCATCGAGCATCAGCGACACCAGCAGCAGTACGATGAAGTTCAGCAGCAGGGTGGTGACAACCTCGTCCACGCCGAGTCTGGCTTTCAGCAGCGCCGGTCCCAGCAGCAGCAGCGCGCCGGCCAGTGCCGCGGCCAACATCATGAGCACGAACAGCAGCGCCGGCGGTAGAGCCAGGCCGGTGCCATCGTGCAAGCCGCCGACCGCGATGGCGGCCAGCGCCCCAACGTAGAGCTGACCCTCGGCGCCGATGTTAAAGAGCCGCGCCTTGAAAGCCACGGTGGCGGCCAGCCCGGTCAACATCAGGGGGATGGCGCGGGTCAGGGTTTCGCTCATTGCAAAGACCGAACCAAAACCGCCCTGCAGCAGCAAACCATAGGTGCGGCCAAGCGGCGCACCGGCCCACAGCACCAGCAGTGAACTCACGAG
>CAIMBE010000241.1 GCA_903839085.1 uncultured beta proteobacterium
ACGCCTTCGGTGAGGGCCGTCATCTCTTCGGGACTGAGCAGGTTGGTTGCCATCGAAATCCGTTGTGGTTTATTGCATCCGACTCACTGCACAATGAAAGAGGTGAAATGCACTTCTTCGATTCCGCCAAAGTCTTCGTATTTTTCGATCAAGCCGTTCATGGCGTCACGTATCTTGACCGCCAGTTCTTTACGAAAGTCGGGCTTGGCCAACTCTGCGTCTGTGGTCAAGCGCATCACATCCATGACCGCCGATCTGATTGCGAATTCATGCTTCTTGACGTTGGTAACCACGCGTTCGTCGTAGCGCGTCATGACAGCGATCTGCACCGACATCACTTTGCGTGAGCCCGATACATTGACCAGGAATTCACGCTCGAGCTGATGGTAGGTGTACTCAAAGCGCGTCAGTTCCGGCGACTTGGTCTTCATCTTTCCACCCGGGCCGTCTTTGGCAGAAGCTTTCTTTTCACCATGCCCGGCGTCAGCCTTGGGTGGTGCGCCATGTCCGGCGTCAGCCTTGGGTGGCGCTCCGTGCCCCGCATCAGCCTTGGGCGGCGCGCCGTGGCCGGCGTCTGCCTTGGCAGGCGCACCGTGCCCGGCGTCAGCGGCGGGTGCACCGTGTCCCGCGTCCTCGCCATCGAGCATGGCGTCGGCGCTTTCGGCGGGCTTTGGCGAAAAGAAGCCGGTCGCAAAAAGTGTTCCGACGGCTGTGCCGACCAACAGAAGGATCACCACCACAACGGCGATGATGATCTTCACGATCGGTTTCTTGGCTTTCGGCTTCTCTTCCGTGTTTGGAGTTTCGTCAGACATGTAACACCTCGTTTTTGCGAATCAAATCAATGCACTCACCATCACCATTCATCAAGCCAGGACATCAAGCCCATCGGCTGCTGTCGGGATACGCCCCGGGGAACTCACGCCGAGCACAGGTTCAGCATCGCTTTTCCGGATGGCGCCTGATGCACTCTTGAAGGATCGCCCTGGTGTCGGATTTCCGTCATGCTTGCGTCCTTGATCCCCACCCACCCATACAGTAGCAACAGCCATGCCAGACTGAGCCAGGGTGTCTCTCAATTTCCCGGCTCCTTGAAGAATCAGGTCCCGTGTCACGCTGTTATCAGAGGCAAAGGACGCATCCAGAGCGCCGGCATGCATGGCGAGCGCGACATCGACGCGACCAAGACTCTCAGGTTGAAGACGCAGCTTCAGGTTCCATTCACCCTTTTCTATTTGTGACAGCAGACGTTCGCCAAGGGACTGCCCGACTCGATCAGCCAGTTGCTGGTATTGAGCGCTGCGCTGCGCAGCCAGAGCACCTTCAGGCAAGGGTTCCGCAGTTGAAACGCCTGCTGGATCTGATAAAGCGGGTTTGACAACTTCTCCTGATCCACCGTACAGAGGTGCAAGACCCGCCGTGAGATCCGAAATCAGAGACACCGGGCCATCGCTCAAGCCTGAAAGCGGTACCGAAGGGATATCTATATGGAGCGTCTCCCAGGGCTTGGCCAGGCCGGCATCGGTGATCCCGCTGCCGGCTATCGCTGCCCAACTTGCCTTTTGGGAGCTACCAGACATGAGTGACAGGCGACGGGTTATCTCCTGACTTTGAACATCAAGTCGGATCCGCATCGCAATTTGCATCGGATCAGCAACAGGATGCGACGGCATATCCGTGACTGGAGCATTGGTGACAGGAAGCGCTGTCTGCTGGCGCGCACTCATTTGCGCGGAAACCAGGTAGGCGATCAGGGGATCGGCCGTCTTGATCGAGTCAGCCGGCGTCTGTGGCAACTCAGCCAGCGGGGCTGTGCTCAGGCCGGGCAGGTTCGG
>CAIMBE010000242.1 GCA_903839085.1 uncultured beta proteobacterium
AGGCCACACCCCCCACTCGTCATCGCGAGGCCGCAGGCCGTGGCGATCCATGCCGGCTTGGCCAGCGCTGTGGCCGTGGATTGCCGCGTCGCTGCGCTCCTCGCAATGACCACTGTGATGTCGCGAGGCCACACCCCCCACTCGTCATCGCGAGGCCGCAGGCCGTGGCGATCCATGCCGGCTTGGCCAGCGCTGTGGCCGTGGATTGCCGCGTCGCTGCGCTCCTCGCAATGACCACTGTGACATCGCGAGGCCACACCACCCGCTTCGTCATCGCGGGCACGTCCCTCCCCCCTCGTCATCGCGAGGCCCCCGAACCAGCCTCGTCATCGCGAGGCTGTCCCCCTCCGCCTCGTCATCGCGAGGCCGCAGGCCGTGGCGATCCATGTCGGCTTGGCCAGCGCTGTGGCCGTGGATTGCCGCGTCGCTGCGCTCCTCGCAATGACGGGGGAGGATGGCGCAATGACGGGAGGGGGATGGCGCAATGCCGGGGGGAAGGGCTGCAGGCCCGATTTCACCTTTTCGAAACATTTGCCGCCTGGCAGCCCCTACGATAGGCGTCATTCGATACCCGTCATCGGCGGCCGGCATTGCGCGCGCAGTGCTGCGGGCCGGGGCCCACGGGTTCGACGACCCATGCAGGAGCAATCGTGAAGATCAGGCAAGTACTACTCAAAACCAGGCAGGATGCGGCCCAGCATCTGCAGCCGCTGGCGGCGATCGAGCCGCAGCTGGTGACGATTTTTGGCGCCGTGTCATTCCTGACCGATGCGCCGTTCATCGACGCCGTGTGGCAGGCGTTCCCCGGCGCGGCGGTGCTCGGTTGCAGCACCGCCGGCGAGATCAGCGCCGAGGGCGTCAGCGAGGAGAGCTGCAGCGTCAGCGCCGTGCATTTTTCGGCAACGCAGCTCAAATCGGTCGCCACCATGCTCTCGGGCATGGGGGACTCAAGAGCGGCGGGGCAGCGCATCGGCAGCGAGCTCAGCAGCCCCGATTTGCGCGCGGTGCTGATCTTAGGACCCGGCACACAGATCAACGGCAGCGCCCTGGTCGAGGGGGTCGCCTCGGTGGTGGGCGAGGGCGTCCCGCTGACCGGCGGCCTGGCCGGCGACGGCGGCGCCTTCAGGCAGACCTGGACCTGGGGCGCGCAGGGTGTCACCGACAAGCAGGTGGTCGGACTGGGCCTGTACGGCGACGCGCTGATCTTCTCGCACGGGTGCTTTGGCGGATGGGAGCCCTTTGGCCCCGAGCGCACGATCACGCGCTGCGACGGCAACATTCTTTATGAACTTGACGGCAAGCCCGCGCTGGACGTCTACAAGCGCTATCTCGGCGAGTACGCCAAGGACCTGCCGGCCTCCGGGCTGCTCTTTCCGTTCGCGATTCTGGGCGCGGATCGCAAGTCGGTCGGGCTGATTCGAACCATTCTGGGCGTTGACGAGCGCAGCGGCAGCCTGACGCTGGCCGGGGCGATCGAGTTGAACGGTTCCTTGAAACTGATGCATGCGAGCACCGACAAACTGCTCAACGGCGCCGAGGTGGCGGCCGAGGGCGCCAGGAAGATGCAGCCCGGCAGTGGCGAGGGCCTCGCGATCCTGATCAGCTGCATTGGCCGCAAGCTGGTGATGGGCCAGCGCATCGACGAGGAGGTGGAAGCGGTCGGCGCGGTGCTGGGCAGCCAGGTTGCCCTGAGCGGCTTTTATTCGTACGGCGAGATCGGGCCGTTCAGCGCCGGTGGCGCCTGTCATCTGCACAACCAGACCATGACCATCGCCTGGCTGGGCGAGCGCTGAACGCTGCGCAGCCGACCCGGGTCCCGACAATGCACCGCAGCCTCCAGCGTCAACTCAATCGAACGCTCGGCCTGACCGACGCAGGCGCGACGACGGCCTTGCTGGCGGCGGCCGGCGAACTGGCGCGCCAGCCCGGCATCGACGCTGGCGTGGCTCGTCTGCTTGGCAAGCTGGGCGAATTTCTGGGGCGGGTTGAGGCCGTCTATGAACAGTCGGATCGGGATCTGGAGCTGAAGTCCCGAAGCCTGGAGCTGAGTTCGGCCGAACTGAGCGACGCCAACACCCAGTTGCGCCAGGACATGGCGGCGCGCACGCTGGCGCTGCAGTCGTTGCAGGAAACGCTGTCGGAGTTGCTCAGCTTCCAGGACACAACAAAGGAGCTCACCGAGAGCGAGCTCTTGAGCACAGCGGGCGACGAACTGGGGGCCGTGGCGCGGATGATCGCCAAGCTGGTGCGCGACGGCGAGGCCACACGGCTGGCGCTGGACAACCAGAAGTTTGCCCTGGATGAACACGCGATCGTCAGCATCACCGATGGCAAGGGAAACATCAGCTACGCAAACCAGAAGTTCACCGAGATTTCCGGCTACACGGCCGATGAACTGATCGGGCAGAACCATCGCGTCGTCAAATCCGGCCTGCACACGAGCGCCTTCTACCGCGAGATGTGGGACACCATCCGCGCCGGCAAGGTCTGGCACGGGGAGATTGCCAACCGCAGGAAGTCGGGCGAGCTCTATTGGGTGGCCTCGACCATCGTGCCCTGGCTCGACGCGGACGGGCGCCCCTATCAATACATCTCGATCCGCACCGACATCACGCGCCAGAAGACGACCGAGCTGGCGCTCGACGAGGCGCGTCGGCGCGAGCTCGAGACCGGCCACCAGATACAGCGTTCGCTCCTGTTCGGAGACATCCCCGCGGGCATCGTGGGCGCCGATATCGCGACCTACACCGAGCCCTCGCAGGGCATCGACGGCGATTTCTACGCGGTGACGCGCTTCGCGCCGGACTGCTTCGAAATTCTGGTCGGCGATGTGATGGGCAAGGGCGTCCCGGCGGCGCTGATCGGCGCGGCCATCAAGACCAACTACAACCAGGTTCTGGCCGAACTGCTCTCCGGCACGCTGGGCCACAAGCAGCTCCCGTCGCCGGCCGACATCGTCAATCTGCTGCATCGCAAGCTGACGCACCGGCTGAGCGAACTGTCCTCTTTCGCGACGCTGGCGCTGTACCGCTTCGATCTCGCGGCCGGTCTGCTGACGCTGGTCAACGCCGGCCACACGCCGGGCCTGCTGGCGCGCGGAGAAAGCGGCGCGATCCAGGCCATCCTGGGCAGCAATATTCCGATCGGCGTGCTGGCTGACGAGATCTACCAGCAGAGCACGCATGCCATCGGGCCCGCCGACAAGCTGCTGACCTATTCCGATGGCATCACCGAGACCTGCAACGCCAGTGGCGAGCAGTTTGGACTGGAGCGCCTGATCGATCTGGTGCAAGCCGCGCGCCAGAGCCACATGCCGCCGCCGGTGCTGCTGCAGTCGATGCGCTACCAGCTGCGCACCTTTGCCGGCAGCAAGCGCCTGGACGACGATCAGACGGCGTTGATGGTGGAACTGTGCACGGGGCATGCCGGCGCTGCGCCGACGTGCGGCTGCAGCTTTCCGCGTTCGCTGGTCCTGCCCTGGCGCCTTGAGGCGCTGTCGCGGCTGCGCGAGGCCATCGGGCTGGTCGGGGCGGCAGTGCCCGAGACCGAGCGCGCGGCCCTCACGCTGGCGGCGTTCGAAGTGGCCACCAACGCCATACGGCACGCGCCGCAGTCGCTGAGCGATGGCACCATCACCTGCAGACTGCACTGCGGCGCCGACCAGATGTCGGTCGAACTGCTCTATCCGACCGATGCCCTGTTTGTTCCCGAGGCCCGACCAGAGCCTGATTTCAGCGGCCAGATGGAAGGCGGCTTTGGCCTCTTCATCATCCACAACTCGGTCGACGAGGTCGCCTACACGGCGCCGCTGCCCGGTGTCGGCAGCGTTCGCTTGCTAAAGCGGTTCTAGTACCTTTGCGCAATTCAAGGCAGGTGGTTGCCTCATCGCCAGGCCGCACCGCCGTCCCGTCATCGCGAGGCCGCAGGCCGTGGCGATCCATGCCACAGGACTTCCTGGATTGCCACGTCGCTGCGCTCCTCGCAATGACGGGTGGTTATTGTCGCAATGACGGCTCTGTCATCGCGAGGCAGCACCACCTCGCCGTCATCGCGAGGCCGCGCCACCTCGCCGTCATCGCGAGGCCGCGCCGCCGTCCCGTCATCGCGAGGCCGAAGGCCGTGGCGATCCATGCCACAGGACTTCCTGGATTGCCGCGTCGCTGCGCTCCTCGCAATGACGGGCGGTTATTGTCGCAATGACGGGTGGTTATTGTCGCAATGACGGGCGGCTATTGTCGCAATGACGAGGCGGTTATTGTCGCGATGACGGGAGGAAAGGGGCAGGGACGGTAGCGGGAATGACGACCAGGGTGGTTATGATTTGGGGAAGTCAACAATTTCCCAATGAT